>CAYVJT010000040.1:17318-21558 GCA_964451855.1 uncultured Actinomycetota bacterium | reverse complement strand
GCCGGTTTTCAAGACCGGTGCAATCGTCCGCTCTGCCAACCCTCCAGGCCCCACAGAGCCAGGAGAAGGCTACCGGGCAGCGTTGGAGGAAGACGGCCCAGGCCGGGCTAGTCGTCGAGCTTCTTCTTCACGAAGATCCCGGCGACGGCTGCACCAGCGGCGAGCAGCAGGACGACGAGCCCCTTCTTGCTGCCCTTGTCCTCCTTCCTCAGCGCATCGACCTTGTCTGAGGCGGCGGACTGCAGCTCCTTGCCCTTCTTCTCCGCGGTCTTGCGCAGCTGCTCCGCCTTCTTCTCCAGCTCCAGATCATCGATCCTGTCTGAGGTGGCGGACTGCAGCTCCTTGCCCTTCTTCCTGCCCTTCTTGCGCAGCTTCTGGGCCTTCTTCTCCAGCTTCGCGACCTTCTTCGTCACGGGCCTGGCCATACGGACTCCTCATCATGGGGGGTCACGTTCGCTACGAGACTACCGTCCCCCTTGGATGACCGACCTGGACCGTGGATCGGGACGCTGCGCCAGGATCCGTTGCTCCACGGTGGTCGCTGGGACGACCACCATGCCCGCCCGAGGTGGCTGCCGACCGCGTGCCTGGACATCGGGCCGAGAGAGGCCCCTCACCCCCGTCGCCATCGCGCGCGTCGAGGACCGGCAGGCTCGTGGGGCCCGCCGCCATCGCCGTCGTGCTCGGACCCCGTGAGCGCCTCGGGCAACGTAGACGCGACGGCGCGTAGCTCGTCGAGGCCGGCGATGTCGCGCGGGCGTTGATCGACCGTCACGACGAGCCGACCGGGGAACCTGGCGGCGATCTCCTCCTCGTAGGTGCGTTGCTGATCGCGCCGCGCTACGAGGAACGTGCCGTCCGCGTTCTCGGGTAGCCGGCGGTTGACCACCAACCCACCGATCGTGAGACCCTGTTCGGCCAGAGCCGCGTCGGCGCGGGCGGTCTCCTCGACGGGAAGTCGTTCGGGGACGAGGACGAGCCAGAACGACGCGTCGTCGTGCAACCGAACGGCAGCGCGCTCGAAGCGTGAACGCCGCTCGTGCAACGCCGCCATCACGGGATCGGCGTCCGGCTGATCCTCACCGGCCATGTTGCGGTACATCCGGTCCAGCCCCGCCACCTTCTCGCGTTGACGAGCCAGGCCCTCGACCCAGGCTGAGAGCAGTGCCGGGATCGCGAGCAGCCGGAGGGTGTGCCCGGTTGGGGCGGTGTCGAACACGACCCGGTCGAAGCGGGCCGGGCAGTCCTCCATGAACCGGGCCATCACGTCGAACGACGCCGACTCCAGGGTCCCGGGAGCCGTCCTGGCGAGCGAGAGGTGTCGGCGGACGGCCGGGAGCAGCTCGGGATCGAACGACTGGGTGATCCGCGCTTCGACGTCATCGACGTGCGCGGCCGCAGCAGCCTCCGCATCCACCTCGACCGCCGACAGTCCGGGCTCGACCTCCTGGATCCGTCCGTCGAGTGCCCGACCGAGGACATCGCTGAGCGAGTGCGCCGGGTCCGTGGAGACCAGCAGGACACGCTGTCCCGCCCGGGCGGCTGCGACGGCGGTCGCTGCCGCGAGCGTCGTCTTGCCGACGCCACCCTTGCCGCCGAAGAAGGTCAGTGGACGGGGCGCGTTCAACAGCACATCCCCGGCTGCGGGGCGGCATCGAGGCCCTGGCGGCGGTGCCAGTCGTGGTACGCGGCGATCAGCTCCGGATACAGCTCGAGGGTGTGGTAGGCGGCGGGGTTCTCGAGCCCGAAGGCCTCGCAGAACACCAGCGCGACCAGGAGGTCCTCCTGCCTCCTGGCCTCCCGTCGCACTCCCGCCCGCCACGGAGCCATGAACAGCTCGTCGTGGAACGCGGTGGCGCGACGCCACAGCTCACGCGGGGACCGGGCCGATCCGCCGGTGCTCACGTTCCTCGAGCCGTCGCGGCGAGCTCAGCGCGCACCGCAGCGACCGCCTCGACCGGGGACGGTGGGAGCTTGCCGTCGAACAGGACCTTGCCGTCGAGGACGATCGCTCCGTTGGCCGTCGACATCGCCATCGTGCGCACCGCCTTCCCGGCAGGCAGGCCCCGCCGGCGTGCGTCGCGGTACACGGTGGGCAGCAGCCACATCGTGTTGCGCGGGTCGACGACGGTCAGGTCGAGCTCGTCGCCGAAGGTCTCGTACAGCGCCCGGTAGATCGCGCCGACCCGCTCCATCTCGTCGCGTGACCGACGGAAATCGTCCTGGTCGCACAGCTCATGGCCACCGCCGACCTTGCCGCAGCAGCCCGATCCGGTGTGTTGCGCGTCCCACTCGCGCACGAGGATCAACCGGTGCGTGTCCATCCTCCGAGGGTACCGATGGATGCCGGTGCGCGGGCGTCCGGATCCGGGTGGAGCGCCCGCGCCTCCGAAGGATCACTCCAGATCGCCTGACCGGTCGGGCTCGGGAGCCGGAGCCTCGGCCTTCGCCGTCTGGGCCCTCCGTAGTGCGAGGATCGCCTCGATGACCAGCCACACCGCCAGGATGAAGATGATCGCGTCGAGGACGAGCAGCAGCCAGTCCCGCGCCTCCCACAGGTCCCCGAGCTGCACGAACAGCGCCCACGTCGTCATGCTCAGCAGGAACGCCAGGGGGATGATCTGAGCCAGCGGGTTGCGCTTCCTCGTCAGCACCCACACCGCGATCACCGCCAGCGCGAGGCCCGCCGTGAGCTGGTTGGTGGTCCCGAACAACGTCCACAGGCGACCGAACGCGAGCTCCGGGTCGAGGGCCAGGGCCAACGGGATCACGACCGCCACGACGGTGACGAGGTTCAGGTTCTCCTTCAGCACCCGGATCCCAGCGATCTCGCCGATCTCCTGGAAGATGTAGCGCTGGAGCCGGACACCCGAGTCCATGGTGGTGGCCGCGAAGGAGATGACGACCAGCGCCGCGAAGATGGTCCCGATCTCCACCGGGATGCCGAAGTTGCTCACGAAGCCGGCGACACCCTGCACGAAGTTGCCGACCGCGCCTCCCGCCGCGTCGCCGAAGGTCGCGTACTGCGTGTTCCAGTCGAGGCCGACGATCGCGATCCCCGCGGTGGTGGCAAGGATGGCGCCGACCGCGAGCGAGCCCTCGCCGAGCGAGCCCATGTAGCCGACGTACCGCGCGTCGGTCTCCTTGTCGAGCTGCTTCGAGGTGGTGCCGCTCGCGACGAGCGAGTGGAACCCGCTGATCGCGCCACACGCGATCGTCACGAACAGGAAGGGGAACCAGTTGGGGGTGTCGGGGGGCAGATCGGTGTTCAGCATCGGCGCGACGATCTCGTTCATGCCGATGATGATGCCGAGCAGGATCGCAGCGAGCGCGATGAACAGCTGGTGGCTGTTGATGTAGTCACGCGGCTGCAGCAGGATCCAGACCGGGATACGCGAAGCGACGCCCGCGTACACGAACAGCAGCACGACCCAGGCCGTGCGCGGCTGGACCCCGACCATCTCGGCCAGGCCGTCGATCTCGAGCGGGAACGCGCGCCCGAGCGGGATCGAGGCGTAGAGCACCACGACACCCATGATCGACGGCGCGAGCGCAGCGGTGCGCTTGCGGTAGATGAGCTGACCGACGGCGATCGCGATCGGGATCTCGAGCACGATCGGGATCACCACCGCGGGGTTCGCCATGAACAGGTTCGCGATCACGATCGCGAACACCGCGTTGACCAGGGTGACCAGGAAGAAGATGATCAGCAGGAACAGCGTCCGTGATCGCGGGTTGATGACCGTCTGGGTCAACGTGCCGATGTTCTGGGCCTTGTGACGCACGGACACCACGATGGAGCCGAAGTCGTGTGCGCCGGACGCGAAGATCGTCCCGAGCACCACCCAGGCGAGCGCGGGTCCCCAGCCCCAGACGACGGCGATGGCCGGACCGACGATCGGTGCCGCGCCGGCAACCGAGGTGAAGTGGTGGCCGAACAGCACGTGCTTGTTGGTCGGGACGTAGTCGATCCCGTCCCGGAACTCGTGAGCTGGGGTCACGAAGCTCTCTTGGAGCGCGTAGACCTTGTTGGCCAGGTACGGCGAGTAGTACCGGTACCCCAGGGCGAACGCGACGGCGACGAGCAGGGCGATGACGATGGCCGGCATGGTGAGGCTCCCTCCCAGAGCTCATGGCTGGGCCCGGGTCCCTCTCAGGTCCAGCTCCCTCAAGGCGGGGCGATCGCGCTCCGGCACCCGCCCGGTCCTGCACCTTGGTCCTACACCTTGGTCCTACACCT
>CAYVJT010000040.1:14109-17218 GCA_964451855.1 uncultured Actinomycetota bacterium | reverse complement strand
CACCTTGGTCCTACACCTTGGTCCTACACCTCGGTCACCGCGTTTCCCGCGCCAGCGACCGCACGCATCTAGCCAGGACTTGACGCCGATGTCAAGGGACGCTTGCGTCACCCGCGATGGACAGGGACACGAGGAGGCTCGCTCGCGCGGCGGACGCGACCGTCGTCGCGGAGCTGTTGTACGCACATGCAGATGGCGGGATCGGTGCCGTGACCGTGACCCCGCTCGTCGCCGACGATCGTGTCGTCGTCGCGTTGCCCTTCGCTGACCGGGTCCTGGCTCAGGAGCTGGCGGAGGCCGACCACGTGGCGATGGTCCTGAGCGACGATCGGATGGCACTCCGTGGCTGGGAGCCGCTCGCGGTAGCGGCGCGCGTCGACGTCGACCCCGACGTGGAGGGCCACCGGTTCACCGACGGGTTCCTGGACGAGGAACTGCGCAAGCACCCCCCGTCGCGTGTGCTCGCCGACTCCCTGCGCGACCGACGGGACAACTGGTGGTACCTGCCACGGCTGTTGTGCCGGATCATCCCGACCGGCGGCTCGCGGACCATCGGCCCCAGGAACGACCCGACGACCGGCGTGCTCGCCTGGGTGGGCGCGGACGGCCTGGACGTCGAGTCCGTCGAGGTGACCGATGCCGACGAGGACTCCCTCCGCATCCGAGCGCTGTCCGGCCGCGAGGTGCATGGTTCCGGCGAGCCGGCCCTGCTGTTCCGCCACGACTACTCCCAGCCGGACCTGGAGCGACGATCGCAGCGTCACGAGTCCGGCCGCTTGGACGGCGCCGCGCTCCGTGACGTCACCCGTGAGGGAGAGCTGGTACTGCCGGATCCTCCCGGACTCCTCGAGCGGGTGCGACGTCACCACGCCCTGTCCAAGGCGTGCCGTCGGGAGCTCGCACGCGCACGTCGGGGATACCCCGCGGGGTCCTGACCGTCACGGCCTCGGCGTCACCGCTGCTCGGCGTTGCGGATCGCCCAGGGCTCGAGGACCCCGAGGACGGTCTCGGCGACGGGCACCCCGACACCGTGGCGGTCGGCCAGCCCGACGAGTGCGCCGAGCAGCGCATCGAGCTCCATCCGGTTGCCGTTCACCAGGTCGTGGTGCAGGGACGAGTACACCCCCGGCTCCAGCGAAGCAGCCAGCTCGATGCGCTCGTCCACCGCACCATCAGCCACCGTGACGCCTTCGGCACGGGCGACCGCGTAGGCCTCCTCGACGAGCCGACGGAACTGCCCCCACGCCCGCGGGGAACCGCGGATCTCTCCGATCGGGAGGCGAACGGCCGAGGTCATGCCCGCCAGCGCACAGATGAAGGCGAACTTGTCCCACATGGCGACGTTGATGTCCGGCGGGATCAGCGCGTCGATGTCCGCCGCGACGCACCGCTCGAGGAACCTGGCCGTCCGGTCGCTCGTCGTGCCGTCCAGCTCACCGAACAAGATGCGAGCCGGACCGCCGACGTGCTCGATCACCCCTGGCTCAGCGATCGTCGACAGGATCAGAGCGACACCACCGACCGCGTGTTCCCAACCGACGCTCGAGGCGATCCGTTCGAGGTTGCCCATCCCGTTCTGCAACGAGATGACGGCGGTGTCGTCGCCGACGAGGGGTGGCAGATGGGTCCGCGCGGCCTCCTCGGTGCCGTAGGCCTTCACACAGAACAGGACGACGTCGCAGGGCCCGATGTCGCTGGCGTGCTCGGTCGCGGTCACCTCGTCGAGGTGGAGGTCACCGTGGATGCTGCGCAAACGCAGACCGTGCTCGCGTAGGGCCTCCAAGTGCGCTCCGCGGGCGATGAAGTGCACCTCGTCGCCCGCAGCTGCGAGCCGCGCACCGAAGTAGCCGCCGACCCCGCCTGATCCGACCACCGCGATACGCATCGGTGCACTCCTGGTGGCTCAGTCGCCGAACAGCACCTCGCGGCCGAGGTAGGGCTGGAGCCCGTCGGGGACGGCGACGGACCCGTCCGCCCGCTGGTGCTGCTCGACGAGCGCGATGATCGCCCGCTGCACGGCGAGCGCCGTCCCGTTGAGGGTGTGCACCAGCACGTTGTCGCCGTCGGCCACCCGGATGCGGGTCTTCAGGCGCCGTGCCTGGTAGTCGGTGGTGTTCGAGCAGGACGTGATCTCGCGGTAGGCATCCTGGCCGGGGAGCCATGCCTCGAGGTCGAACTTGCGGGCCGCGGACGCGCCGAGGTCACCGACGGGGATGTCGACCACCTGGGCGTGGATGTCCAGGCCGCTGAAGATCTCCTCCTCGATGCTGAGGATGCGCTCGTGCTCATCGCTCGAGGCATCGGGAGCGACGAAGGAGAACAGCTCGACCTTCTCGAACTGGTGCACGCGCAGGATCCCTCGGGTGTCCTTGCCGTGCGCGCCGGCCTCACGGCGGAAGCAGGGCGAGTAGCCCACGTAGCGGATCGGCAGGTCGCCGGCGTCGAGCACCTCGTCCATGTGCATCGCAGCGAGCGGCACCTCGGCGGTGCCGACGAGGTAGTACTCGTCGTCGCTCGTCGTGAAGAGCTGCTGCTCGTCGGTCGGCAGGAAGCCGGTGCCGTACATCGCCTCTTCGCGGACCAGCACCGGTGGGATGATCGGCACGTGGCCGTGGCGCATCGCGACGTCCATCGCGTAGCGCACGAGTGCGAACTCCAGCAGCGCACCCTCGCCCTTGAGGTAGGCGAAACGGGCACCCGAGACCTTCGCGCCACGGACGAGGTCGATGGCGTCGCCACCCTCCAGCAGCTCGACGTGGTCGCGCGGGGTGAAGTCGAACTCGGGCTTGGTGCCGAAGGTGCGCAGCACGACGCCCTCGTCCTCGGCGCCATCGGGCGCGTCGGGGTCGGGCAGGTTCGGGATGCGCGCCACGAACGCGGTGTGCTCGGCCTTGGCGGCCTCGAGCTCCTCCTCCAGCGTCGTCACCCTGCGCTTGAGATCGGACGCCGTGTCGATCAACGCCTGACGTTCATCGGGGCGCGCCTCACCGATCGCCTTGGACGCGGACCGCTGCGCGGCACGCGCGTTGTCCACCTCGGCGACGAGCGAGCGGCGGCGGTCGTCCAGTTCGCGCAGCGTGTCGAGGTCGTCGGCGCCGAGGCCTCGGCG
>CAYVJT010000040.1:0-14009 GCA_964451855.1 uncultured Actinomycetota bacterium | reverse complement strand
GGCGGTCGTCCAGTTCGCGCAGCGTGTCGAGGTCGTCGGCGCCGAGGCCTCGGCGAGCCAACGCGGCGGCGACCCCTTCGGGGTCGTCCCTGAGAAGTCGCAGATCGATCATGCTGAGAGGCTAACGCGTTCCGCCCGTCCGCTCACTGCTCCGGGTCACGCACCCGCTCCCGCCACGCCTCGAGCCAGGCCGCCGCGTCGCGGTACGCCGCGTCGTCCTCACGGATCCGCTCTGCCTCGTCGGTGCTGCGCGCGCCGGAGCGGCGGTAGGAACCGAGGATCTTGATGTCGCGGTGCGTGCGCTTGACGGCTGCGAGGGCGTCACCGACCCGCTCACCGGTCAGGTGGCCCTCGATGTCGAGGAAGAAGCAGTACTCGCCGAGCTCGGCCTTGGTCGGTCGCGACTCGATCTTGGTGAGGTTGAGCTCGCGCTCGGCGAAGATCTCGAGCAACTGCAGCAGCGCACCGGGGCGGTTGGCCTCGATGAACACGACGATCGAGGTCTTGTCCCAGCCGGTGGGTGCGGGCACCTCGTTCCCCACGACGATGAACCGTGTGGAGTTGCCCGGCCGGTCGCTGATGTCGCGAGCGACGACCTCGAGCCCGTAGTGCTCGGCAGCCAGCGGGTTCACGATCGCGAGGGCGGCCGCGTCGGACGAGGCGACCGTCTCCGCAGCCCGCGCCGTCGAAGCGGCCGGGGTCCGGGTCACGTCCGGCAGCGTCGACGCGAGCCAGCGGCGGCACCCCGCCAGCGGGACCGGATGGGAGACGACCTCGGCGACCGACGCCAGCTCGACCCCGGGCCGCGCCGCAGCGACCAACGTGATCGGCAGCTCGAGCTCGCCCTGGATCAGCAGGTCGGTCTCGAAGGCCAGGGCATCGAGCGTGGCGGTGACCGACCCCTCGAGGGTGTTCTCGATCGGCACGACACCCACGCTGGCGGTGCCGTCGGACACCGCGTGCAGGACGTCGGAGACGTCGCCGTAGGGCTGCAACGCGCCGGGCTCGTCGGACCCCGTCACCAGGCGGGCAGCAGACTCGGTGAAGGTCCCTTGCGGACCGAGGTAGGCGATCGTGCGCGCGGGCGGTGCGCTGTCGGCGCCCCCGGCGGGCGGCGGTCCGGGCGGCGCGGAGGTCATGAGGCTCGCCGACGGCGGCGCGTCGGTGGGAGGGTCGAGGGCGGGCGTTGGTCGACCGCGGCGGCGATCGATGCCATCTCCTCACGCGAGAGGTTGTGCTCGCTGACCCCGTGCCGGACCGGCTTGCCGTAGGTCCGGGTCTCCTGTCGACCGTTGATCGCGGAGATGACCAGCCCGTCGCTGTGCTCGTCGAGCAGGGCGACCGAGAACGACAGCTGCCCGCCCATGTCCTCGAAGGCGTCGTAGCGCACGATCCCCACCCGCGAGACCGTGCTGCGGAGCAGGTCACGCAGGTGCTCGGTGTTGCCGTGGATCGTGGCGAGGTCCTCACGGATCTCGGTGAGCTCTCCGGTGTGCCGGCTGAGCACCGAGACGACGTCCTCCGCACTGTCGGGGAACGCCCGGGCATGGTGCGCCTGCAGCCTGGACAACCGGCGGTTCGTCCGCAGCAGCAGGACACCGAACACGAGCGCGAGGAGCACGGCGCTCCCGGCGACCGCGAGGAGCACCTCCGGTTCGAGCAGGACCTGTGGCATCGCGGACCCTCCGTATCGGGGCGCGCCACGGGCAGTGCCCCACAGCGGGCAACCCTACCGGCGTTGCCGCGTCATCCGGTGCTGCCGTCGCCACAGGAGGGGTGCTGACCGCCCGGACGGTGATGTCAGCCGCTCGGTAGGCGGTCGAGCGCGCGTCCCCCGCACGGTTCGTGCCCCCCGGCTCTTGGCCACCGGACACGCCGACCGGTGGCCCAAGTGCGGGGATCCAGCACGTGGAGGCTCTGTGTGGCCGTGCAGGCCGCCCTTCGGTGTCCGACGGCCTGCGGTTTGGGGTCGCTCCCAAGTCGGTCCAAGGAGGGTCCGAGGGACGAAGCCCAGGTGACCCGCACCCAACCTGCACCGCGGAGGAACACCCCATGAAGAAGAAGTTCATCGTCGGCCTGGCGGCAGCCGCCCTGGCCGTCATCCCTGCGAGCGCCGCGCTCGGCGACGCGCACGACACCGCCGACGTCTACGTCGTCCACGCCGTCCCCGGCGCGGATGTCGACGTGTACGTCAACGGCGATCTCGCCATCGAAGGCTTCGCGCCGACCACCGTCACCGACGCGATCTCGTTGCCCGAGGGCGACTACGACATCGAGGTCTACGCCGCCGGCGCCGACACCGACGCCGACGACCCGCTCATCACCCTCTCCCCCTCACTCTCCGCCGGGCAGAGCGTGACACTCGTCGCGCACCTGCTCGCTGACGGCAGCCTCTCCGACACCCTCGCCGTCTTCCCGAACGACGTGAGTGGCGCTGACGGCCAGGCTCGCGTCGAGGTCCGTCACACCGCCGCGGCTCCTGAGGTCGAGGTCACCGCTGCTGGCGACTCGCTCGGCACCTTCGAGGTCGGTGGCACCATCGGCCCGGTCGACGTCGACGCTGGCACCCTGCCAGTGGGTGTCGGTCTGCCCGGTGACGACCCCTTCTTCGAGGCTGACCTCGAGCTGGGTGCGGACACCGCCACCTTCGTCCACGCCTACGTCTCGAACCCGGAGGACCCGACCGGCACCTTCGAGCCGCTGGTCCTGTCGATCGAACTCCCGGTTGAGGACGCGGACGACGCCGAAGAGATGGAGGCCCCGGAGGAGGAGCACTCCCCCGGTGAGGCTGGCCTCGCTGCCACCTCGCTGCCCACCTGGGTCGTCGCGCTGATGGCGCTCGGTGCCCTGACGGTGGCCGCCCCGGTCGTGGCGCGCAAGCGCAACTGACCGCACCGGCACGGCGCACCACGGTGGGGGAGGCCTCGGCCTCCCCCACCGCCACATCCCCAGACCAGGTCCGAACCCAGCCGACCTCGCTCAGAACGGGAGTCACGATGTCCCTCCGGATGCGCTGGCTGACCGGTGTGCTCGGGGCGTTGCTGCTGATCGGGGCCCCGACGGCCTGGCACCTCGGCCAACCCGCCCCATCCGTCGGCGAACTCCCCGAGGCCTTCGTCGTCGAGGCTCCCGACGACGAGGTGGTCGACCCCACGCCCCAACCGGAACCACAGGACGCGGCCCCAGGGCCAGAGGGCGAGCCCGGTGAGTCCCCGGCGCCAGAGCCGGTCCGCGAGCGCCCAGCGAAGCCGGTGAGCGTCGCGCTCCCCGCGATCGGTGTCGACGACGCCGAGGTGACCGAGGTCGGTCTCGACGAGAACCGGGCCGTGGAGATCCCCGACGACGTCCGCCAGGTCGGCTGGTACGGCAAGGGCCCTCGCCCCGGCGAGGACGGCAACGCCTTCATGACCAGCCACATCGACTCCCGCAGCCAGGGCCGGGGCGTGCTGTTCGACCTGCGACGCAGCGAGCCCGGCGACCCGGTGATCGTCACCCACGCCGACGGCACCACCAGCGAGTGGGAGGTCGTCGCCCGCGAACGGATCGAGAAGGGCAGCTACCCGATGGAGCAGGTGTTCCGGTTCGACGGCCCCCCGGGCCTGGTGATCGACACCTGCGGCGGTGCCTTCGACCAGGCCACGGGCCACTACGAGAGCATCGACATCATCTACGCGGTCCCGGCCGCAAGCTCCGCGGACGCCGCCGACGTCGAGGTAGCCGCCAGCGCAGGCTGAACCGCGAGCCAGCAGCGGGCCGTCCGGTCGGGGCAGCCCGCCGGAGCCCGCAGCTACGGTGGATGGGCCGCAGGTGCAGATCTCTACGGCATATCGGAGGGATCCGCAGCCCACACCGTCTCGGAGCGTCACCCGTGCGGATCCCTACGGCATACCGTAGAGATCCGCACCAACCGCTCCCCCCGGGGGGATGGCTGGGCCGGGCACCGGCTCGCGCTAGCCCGGCCTCTGCGACGGCTCAGGCGAGGGAGATGGCCTTGCCCTCGGCGAGCGCCTCGACGATCCGGGCCGCGCCCACGATCGTGGCCCCTTCGACCAGTTCCTGATCGCCGGTGATGCCCCGCTTGGTGGCGCACGCGCTGCACAGCCACACCTCACCCCCGGCGTCGACGAGCTGGCGGAAGAGGTCGCCAAGGGGTGGGAGACCCTCGTCCTCGATGTCGTCTGCGACGCCCGGGATGCCCAGGGTCGCGCCCCCGACGGTGCAGACCACCACGGCGCGGTGGCCACTGGCCGCCGCGGTCGCCGCCGCGATGAAGGGGACCGTGGCGCGTTCGGGATCCTCCGCACCGTGCGAGCAGGGGAACAGCAGCAGGTCGCTCATCGCCAGGACCTCCAGGGTGGGGACGCGGGTGCCGGGCTGCCGGTCGCCCGGCTGCTCGTCACGGACCGGTCACGTGCTCAGATGTGCGCGAGCCAGTCGTCGAAGCTCAGGCCGGTGAGGCGCTCGTAGGCCTCGATGTACTTCGCCCGCGTCTGTGCGACCACGTCGGCCGGGAGCTCGGGTGCCGGCGGTTCACGGTCCCAACCCGTCGAGGTCGCGTAGTCGCGGACGAACTGCTTGTCGAAGCTCGGCGGGGTCCTCCCCGGTTCCCACGCGTCAGCGGGCCAGTACCGCGAGGAGTCCGGGGTCAGCACCTCGTCGGCGAGGACCACCTCGCCGTCCAGCAGGCCGAACTCGAACTTGGTGTCGGCGAGGACGATCCCCCGCTCACGCGCGTGGTCCGCGCCCGCCCGGTACAGCTGCAACGACAGCTCGCGCAACCGCCCGGCGAGCCCGCCGCCGAGAGCCTCGGCCATCACCTCGAAGCTGACGTTCTCGTCGTGGGCGCCCTCCTCGGCCTTGGTCGCCGGCGTGAAGATCGGGTCCGGGAGCCGGTCGGCCTCGACCAGACCGTCGGGGAGGTCGAGGCCGCAGACGGTCCCGTTGCGCTGGTACTCCTTCCAGCCCGAACCGACGAGGTAGCCGCGCACCACGCACTCGAAGGGGATGATCTCCACCTTGCGGCAGAGCATGGTCCGACCGGCCAGCTCGGACGCGTGCGCCTGGGCGGCTGCCGGCAGGTCCGCCACCGAGGTGGAGACGAGGTGGTTGGGGACCAGGTCGCCGAGCCGCTCGAACCAGAACGCCGAGACCCCGGTCAGCACCCGTCCCTTGTCGGGGATGGGGGTGGGGTGGACCACGTCGAAGGTCGACACGCGGTCGGAGGCGACCAGCAGCAGGTGCTCGTCGTCCACCTCGTAGAGGTCGCGGACCTTCCCGGACCGCAGGTGGTGCAGGCCTTCGATCGCCACGGCTCGCCTCGCTTCGCGCTCGTTCCCGGTGGAGCTCCACGTCGCTGTGAGACTAACCCAGCGGCCCGCGAGCCACCGGGTCGGTGGGCCGACGGGGCTCAGGCGAGGCGGTCGAGGTCCTCGGGGCGGTCGACGTCCGGGGGCATCGGGCCCGGGACCAGCACGTGGGCGACATCGAGGTCGTCGAGCAGCTGGCGTGCCCCCTCGTCACCGGCGAGGTCATCGGTCAGACGCGGCCAGACGCGGCGGGGGAAGGCCACCGGGTGGCCGGCCCCATCGTCGTACCGAGCGCGGGCGACGTCGGCGCCGTCCTCCAGCGCGGCGACGACCTGGCGGATCGCCACCGGCGCGATCCCGGGCTGGTCCGCCAGCAGCATCACCGCGATCCGTGCATCGTCATCGCGGGCGACCGCGGCGATGCCGGCACGCACCGAGGTGGCCTGGCCGTGCTCGTGGTCGGGGTTGACGACCACCTCGACGTCGTCGCGGTCGGCGACCGCCGCAGCGACCGCAGCGGCATCGTGCCCGACGACCACCACGCAGCGGTCGGCGCCGCCTTCGCGGGCCGCATCCAGCACGTGCACGAGCAGCGGCCGCCCGTCGAGCTCCGCGAGCGGCTTCGTGCCCCCGAAGCGGGTCGCTTCCCCGGCCGCGAGCACCACGGCGACGGTCGCGTGCGTAGGCTCCGCCTCGACCCGACGACGCCGCTCGGAGCGACCGTGTGGCGATCCACCCCGGAGGTTGCTGTGACGGCCGACCCCGATCCCGACGCCGTGCTCGACCGCCGATGGACCGCGGCCGTGGTCACCTCCAGCGATGGGGTCGCCTACGGTCATCGCGACGACGGCTCCGGGGACGCGGTGGCCGAACAGCTCGAGGGCCACGGGTTCCAGGTCGTCGCCCGGCGGGTCGTCCCCGACGAACGCGACACGATCGCCGCGACCCTCCGGGAGCTCGCCGAGGAGGACGTCGCGCTCGTCGCGATCACCGGGGGGACCGGGTTCGGGCCCCGCGACGTCACCCCCGAGGCCACCCGGGACGTGATCGACCGCGAGGCACCCGGGCTCGCCGAGGCGATGCGCGCCAGCGGCCGGGCGGTCACGCCGATGGCTGACCTGTCCCGCGGCGTGTGCGGTGTCCGCGGACGGACGCTGATCGTCGACCTCCCCGGCAGCCCCCGTGGCGCGACCCAGAGCCTCGAGGCGGTGGCGAGCCTGCTGCCCCACGCGCTGGACCTGCTCGCCGGCGACACGCAGCACCACCCTCCCGGCCACGGTGACACGGACGACCACCCCCCGGCGTGAGCGCTCACCGCCGGCGGATCAGGTAGATGATCAGCCCGAGCACGGCCAGCCCCGCGGCGAGCGGGATGAGGCGCTTGGCCGCGGAGGCACCTGCGACCTCCATCAGGTCGAGCGCATCGTCCTTGCGGGACGGGTCCTCGGGGATCTTGCGGATACCGGTCGCCTTCGCCTCGCCGCCTCCCGCCGCGATGTCCTGGGCCGGGGCGGTGGCCGGGGACGGCGCCGAGGTGGTGGCCCCTGCGCCGACCCCGGCAGCGGCTGGCTCGGCCGCCGCAGCCGCCTCGGCACCCGCCTTGTCGTCGGAGAGGACCAGCTCCTCGAGTCGTTCCGCGAAGGTCCCGATGATCTTCGTGCCGACCTCGCCCATCACGCCGCGGCCGAACTGCGCCGGCTTCCCGGTCACGTTGAGGTCGGTGACGACGTGGACCAGGGTGCCGTCGTCGGTCTCGGTCAGCTGCGCGGTGACGTCGGCCTTGGCGGTCCCCGAGCCACGCGTCTCCTTGCCGGAGGCGTCGATGCGCGCGAACCTCTTGTCGGCGTCGAGCTCCGCGATGCGGGCCGTGCCGCGGTAGGTCACGGTGATCGGGCCGACCTTGACCTTGACACGTCCCGTGTAGTCGTCACCGTCGACCTCCTCGAGCGTGGCGCCCGGCAGGCACGGGGCGACCTTCTCCAGGTCGGTCAGGGTCTCCCACGCGGTCTGGATGTCGGTGGGGACGGTGAACTCGTTGACGAACTCCATGGTGGCGCTCCTAGGGACGGGGTCAGGCTTCGGCTGGGGTGCGGTCCCGGTGGATCGGCCCCTCGGTGTGGGACAACGGGGCAGCGCTGCCACCGTGGCGCAGCATGATCAGCTCGGCGGCGATGGACACCGCGGTCTCCTGTGGTGTGCGGGCGTTGAGATCGAGCCCGATCGGTGACCGTAGACGGGTGAGCGCGTCCTCGCTCACGCCCTCCGCGCGGAGGCGTTCGAGCCGGTCCTCGTGGGTACGCCGCGAGCCCATGACGCCGAGGTAGCCCGCGTCGGTCTCCAGCGCGACCTTCAGGACCGGGACGTCGAACTTGGGGTCGTGGGTCAGCACGCAGATCGCGGTGCGGCGGTCGACGGGAGTCCCGGCGAGGTAGCGGTGGGGCCACTCGACCACGACCTCGTCGGCGTCGGGGAAGCGCATCGGGGTCGCGAACCGGGCGCGGGCGTCGCAGACCGTCACGTGGTAGCCGAGGAAGCGGCCCATCGACGCGACGGCGCTGGCGAAGTCGATCGCGCCGAACACGAGCATCCGGGGGCGCGGCGCGAAGGACTCGATCAGCACCGCGACGTCATCCATGCGGCGTTCACCGTGGGGGCCGTAGTGGCGCAGGCCCGTCGCGCCCTTGTCGAGCATCCCGCGAGCACCCTCGACGATGGCCCGCTGCAGCGCTTCGTCGCCGACGTCGCCATCGACACGGTCCTCGCCGACCACCAGGCTGCGCCCGGCGAGCGACGGCTCCTCGGCGTGCTCGACGATGGTCGCGACGGCGACGGGCTCCTCGTCCTCGATCCGTGCGGCGAGGTCGTCGAGGTCGAGCACCTCGCGGGTCACCGGCCGCACGAACACCTCGATCGTCCCGCCGCAGGTCAGCCCCACGGCGAGCGCCTCGTCGTCGGAGATGCCGTAGGTGACCCGCTGCGGCACGCCGGTGTCCAGGACCTCGGTGGCCACCTCGACGACCGCACCCTCGACGCAGCCGCCGGAGACGCTGCCGAGCACGTCGCCGTCCTCGTGCAACGCCATGGTCGCCCCGGGGCCGCGGGGCGCCGACTGCGAGGTGGAGCTCACCGTGGCCAGCCCGATGCGCGCGCCGTCGGCCTGCCACCGTCGCAGCGTGGAGATCTCCTCACGCATGGTCGCCAGCTCCAGGGTCGGGGGCCGACCCGGATCGGTCGACCGCATCGGCGGGCGGATCGTGCGGACCACGCGGCCCGGCCGGATCCGTCGGTCGGGCCCGTCCGCCTGCCGCGACCACGGTACGGCGCCGCTGGCTGGCGCGCGAGGTCGAGCGACCCGCACCCGCCACCGTCCGGGCGAGCTCCTCGAGCGCGGCGAGCGAGTGGCCCTCCACCAGCTGGTCGCAGGACGGCAGCGCCGCAGCCATCCCCGCCGCGGTCGGCGCGAACCCCGGACGGGCCGCGCGGGGGTTGGCCCAGATGAGCCGGTGCGCCAGCCGGGACAGCCGCGCGACCTGCTCACCGAGCTGCCCGGCATCCCCGGTCTCCCAGCCGTCGGAGAGCACCACGACGATCGCGCCCCTGGCGGCACCCCGCTGCCCCCACCGGTCGAGGAAGGTCTTGAGCGTCTCGGCCAGCCGGGTGCCACCCTCCCAGTCGGGGATCGCCGCCGAGACCGCCCGCATCGCGGTGTCCGGGTCGCGGTGGGCGAGCTCCTCGGTGACGCGGGTCAGCCGGGTCCCCATCGTGAACACCTCGGTGCGCCCGGTCCGCCGCCGGCTCGCCGCATGAGCGAAGCGCAACAGCGCGTCGGCGTACCCGGCCATCGAACCGCTGACGTCGACCAGCAGCACCACCGGCCGGGGCCGCTCGCGCGGGGTGTGACGGGCCAGCCGGCCGGGCTCGCCACCCGACGACAGCATGGCCCGCACCGTGCGGCGACGATCGATCGCGCCGGAGCGGTCGGGAGCGCGACGGCGGCTGCGCCGCGCCTCAGCGGGCAGGGAGAACGTGGCGAGCAGCCGGTCGAGGTCGCGCCGTTCGTCGTCGTCGAGGCCGCTGATGTCACGGTGGCGCAGCTGCTCCACGCGGGAGGCGTTGCGGGTCACGGCACGCAGCGTCTGGCCGTCGTCCTCGGGCGTCCCGCCGGCCGCGGGGGTCGAGCTCACCGCGTCCGGTGCCAGGCGCACCTGCCGGTGGGTCCGGGTCCGCGCCGACGTCCGCACACCGTCGAAGAAGGCGGCGAACACCCGGTCGTAGCGTTCGAGGTCGTCGGGGTCCGCGCACAGGGTGACCCGCCCTGCCCAGTACACCGAGCCCCGGTCGGTCGCGTCCAGTGCGCGCAACGCGTCGAGGAACGCGTGCACCCGTTCGGGGGACGCGTCGACGCCTGCGGCCCGCAGCGTCTGCGCGAACCCGACCACCGGACCGGTCAGGTCGTCCACCAGGTCGGACATCAGGCGCCGCCCGTCACCGCACGGGCCACCATCGGGCCCAGGTCCATCTCGCGGGCCCGCTCCTGGTCCTCCTGGAACTTCAGCACGGAGCCGAGGGTACGCGTCGCCACCTCGACGTCGAGGTGGTCCGCGCCGAGCGCGACCAGCGCCTCGGTCCAGTCGAGGGTCTCGGCCACACCGGGGGGCTTGAGCAGGTCCTGCTCGCGCAACAGCTGGACGGCGGCGACGACCTGGCTCGCGAGCTCCTCGCCCACGCCGGGCATCCGCGAGCGGACGATCGCCACCTCGCGCTCGAAGGTCGGGTGGTCGACCCAGTGGTAGTAGCAGCGCCGTTTGAGCGCGTCGTGGACCTCGCGGGTGCGGTTGGAGGTCAGGACCACCACCGGCGGGGTACCCGGCCGGATCGTGCCGAGCTCGGGCACGGTCACGCTGAACTCGCTCAGCACCTCGAGCAGCAACGCCTCGAACTCGTCGTCGGCGCGGTCGACCTCGTCGATCAACAGCACCGCCCGCTCCGACTCCAGCGCCTGCAGCAGCGGCCGGGCGACGAGGAAGCGCCGGTCGTACAGCTCGGCCTCCAGCTCGTCGGCGACGGCGGCACGGTCGACCCCGGGCTCCTCGACGACCCGCCCGGCGGCCTCGGCGGAGCGCAGGTGCAGGACCTGCCGGGGGAAGTTCCAGTCGTAGAGCGCCTGCGAGGCGTCGATGCCCTCGTAGCACTGCAGGCGGATCAGCGGCGCGTCGAGCACGTCGGCCAGCGCCTGCGCGATCGCGGTCTTGCCGACCCCGGCATCGCCCTCGAGGAACAGCGGACGCCGCAACGCCAACGCGAGGTAGGCGGCGGTGGCCAACCCGTCGTCGGCGAGGTAGCCCTGCTCCTCCAGACGCACGGCGAGCCCCGCGGGGTCGGTGACCCCGTCGGGAAGCCGTGGCGCCGTCGTGTCGTCGGCGGGGTCGCTCACCCCGCCGCGGCCTCGAGGGCCCGCCGGGTCAGCACCCGTGCGAGGTGCTCGCGGAACTCCGTGGTGGCGTTCAGGTCGCTGGGCGGCGCGGTGCCCTCCGCGGCATGTTCGGCCGCGTCGGCGATCGCGTCCGCGCCGTTGCCGGCGAGCGCCTGCTCGACCCCGGTGGCGCGCACCGGGACCGTGCCCATGTTGGTCAGCCCGACCCGCGCCTCCTCGATCGTGCCGTTGGCGCGCTTGACCAGCCCGAGCGCGCCGACGATGGCCCAGGCCTGCGCGACGCGGCTGAACTTCTCGTACCGCCAGCCCCAGGCACCGTCGAGCTTCGGGACCCGGACCTCGACGACCACCTCGTCGTCCTCGAGCGAGGTCGTGAGGTAGTCGACGAACAGGTCGCTGGCCGCGACCTCGCGCCGACCGTCGGGCCCCTGCACGATCAGGGTGCCGTCGAGGGCGAGCAGCACGGCCGGCAGGTCGCTGGCGGCGTCGCCGTGGGCGAGCGCGCCACCGATCGTGCCGCGGTGGCGGACCTGCGCGTCCCCCACGTGGGCGGTGACGTCGGCGAGCACGCCACAGTGCTGGCGGACGAGCTCGTCGTCGATCACCTCCTGGTGGGTGGTCATCGCACCGATCGCCAGGCGGCCGTCGTCGGTCTCGCCCACCCCCTTGATCGCGTCGACGCGGCCGAGGTCGACCAGCACCTCGGGGGCGGCCAGGCGCAGCTTCATCAGCGGCAGCAGGCTGTGGCCGCCGGCGAGCAGCTTGGCCTCGTCACCGTGCTCCTTGAGCGCGTCGACGGCCTCGTCGACCGAGCCGGCGCGGATGTAGTCGAAGCTCGCGGGGATCATGCCGCACCTCCCTGTGCCTGAGCAGCCTGGAGCGCTTCCCAGACGTTCCTGGGTGACGCCGGCATCCGGACGTCGTTCACCCCCAACGGTCGCAGCGCGTCGACCACCGAGTTGATCACCGCCGGGGTCGAGGCGATCGTGCCGGCCTCGCCGACGCCCTTGACCCCCAGGGGGTTGGTCGTCGCCGGGGTCTCGGTCCGGTCGGTCTCGAAGTGGGGCAGGTCGGCCGCTGACGGCACGTAGTAGTCGATCAGCGAGCCGGTGATCAGGTTGCCATCGGCGTCGTAGATCGCCTCCTCGTACAGCGCCTGGGCGACGCCCTGGGCGATACCGCCGTGGACCTGTCCCTCGACGATCTGCGGGTTGATCACCTTGCCGACGTCGTCGACGGCGACGTAGCTGCGGATCGTCACCTGCCCCGTCTGCGTGTCGACCTCCGTCGCGCAGAGGTGGGTGCCGTGGGGGTAGGAGAAGTTCTCGGGGTCCACGGTGGCGTCCGAATCGAGCGAGGGTTCGATGTCCTCCGGGTAGTCGTGCGCCGCGAAGATCGCGAGGGAGATGTCCTGGATCGACTTGGCCGCGTCGGGCGAACCCCGGACGCTGAAGGTGCCATCGGCGAACTCGATGTCGTCCTCGGCTGCCTCCAGCAGGTGTGCTGCGACCTTCCTGGCCTTCGCGATCACCTTCTGCGCGGCCGAGTGCACCGCGTAGCCGCCGACCACCAGCGAACGCGACCCGTAGGTGTCCATCCCCTTGTGCGCCACCGCGGTGTCGCCGTGTCGCACCTCGACGTCCTCGTAGGGCACGCCGAGCGCGTCGGCCGCGATCTGCGACCAGGCGGTGACGTGACCCTGCCCGTGGGGCGAGGTGCCGGTGACGACCTCGACCTTGCCGGAGGGCAGCATGCGGATGCTGGCGTGTTCCCATCCCCCGGCGCCGTAGGACAGCGACCCGAGCACCCGCGACGGAGCGAGGCCACACATCTCGGTGAAGGTCGAGATGCCGATGCCGAGCTGCACCGGATCACCGTCGTCGCGACGGCGGGCCTGCTCCTCACGCAGGGCGTCGTAGCCGAAGATCTCCTTGGCCCTGGCGGTCGCCGCCTCGTAGTTACCGGAGTCGTACTCGATCCCGGCGACGGTCGTGTAGGGGAACTCCTCGTGCTTGATCCAGTTCTTCTCCCGCAGCTCGAAGGGCTCGACCCCGAGCTCGACGGCGGCCTCGTCCATCAGCCGTTCGATCGCGTAGGTCGCCTCCGGCCGCCCCGCGCCGCGGTAGGCGTCGGTCGGGGTCTTGTTGGTGAACACGCCGTGGCAGGTGAACGACAGGGCATCCATCTTGTAGATCGCGTTGAACATGAACGCCCCGAGCAGCGGCACACCGGGGGTGACCAGCTGCAGGTAGGCGCCCATGTCGGCGTGCAGTTCGACCTTCATGCCACGGAGCGTGTGGTCCTCGTTGAAGGCGAGGGAGACGTCCTGGATCTGGTCACGGCCGTGGATCGTGGCCTGGTAGCCCTCGGAGCGCGACTCGGTCCACTTGACCGGCTTGCCCAGCGCACGCGCCAGCACCAGGCAGACCGCTTCCTCGGCGTAGACGTTGAGCTTGGAGCCGAAGCCGCCGCCGACGTCGGGGGCGACCACCCGCAGCTCGTGCTCGGGCACGCCGCAGGTCAGCGCCAGCATCAACCGGAGGATGTGCGGGACCTGCGTCGCGGACCACAGCGTGGTCTCCCGGGTATCGCGCGGCGGCGCGCACACGACCGCGCGGGGCTCGATCGCGGTGGGGATCAGCCGCTGGTTGATGAACCGTCGGGTCGTGACGTGGGCCGCGCCGTCGAAGGCCGCGTCGATGTCGCCGTCGACCTTCTCCCAGGTGAAGCTCCGGTTCGAGTCGAGCTGGGTGTCGGCAAGGTCGGCACCATCGGCCAGCGCCGCCTCCATGTCGACCACCGCGGGCAGCGGGTCGTAGTCGACCTCGACGAGCTCGACGGCGTCGGCGGCCTGGTAGCGCGAGCGTGCGACGACCACCGCGACCGGGTCGCCGACGTGGCGGACCTCCTCGGTGGCGAGGGGCAGGTGGGTCGGGCTCTTCATGTCGTCGGTGACCGGCCACGCGCACGGCAGCCCGCCCGACCAGTTGTCGACCAGATCGGCACCGCTGTAGGCGGCCACCACCCCCGGCTGCCCGAGCGCAGCGGACACGTCGACCTTGGTGATCCTGGCGTGGGCCATCGGTGAGCGGACGAAGGACACGTGGAGCATCCCGGGCAGCTGGAGGTTGTCGGTCCAGCTGGTGCGCCCGGTGACGAGGTGGGCGTCCTCCTTGCGCAGCTTGGTCACGCCGACGTTGGCGGTGGCCGGAGCCTCGGTGGCGGTCATGCTCCCACCTCCTCACCACGGAGCTCGGCGGCAGCGGTGC
>CAYVJT010000039.1:19861-21883 GCA_964451855.1 uncultured Actinomycetota bacterium | reverse complement strand
CGCCGTTCTTCAACAACTATCGGCCGCAGTTCTACTTCCGGACCACGGATGTGACCGGGTCGGTGCAGTTGCCGGATGGTGTGGAGATGGTCATGCCGGGGGACAACACCGAGATGTCTGTGGAGCTGATCGCTCCGATCGCGATGGATGAGGGTCTGAAGTTCGCGATCCGCGAGGGTGGCCGCACCGTCGGTGCCGGCCGCGTCACCAAGATCCTCAAGTAGAGACGAGACCATGGCTACTGCGACCGACCAGAAGATCCGGATCCGCCTCAAGGCGTACGACCACGAGGTCCTCGACCGTTCCGCACGAGAGATCGTGGAGACGGTCGAGGCCACCGGGGCGCACGTCACGGGCCCGGTACCACTACCGACCGAGCGCAACGTGTGGTGCGTCATCCGCTCTCCCCACAAGCACAAGGACTCGCGGGAGCACTTCGAGATGCGTACCCACAAGCGCCTCATCGACATCCACCTGCCGACGCAGAAGACCATCGACAAGCTGATGGGTCTCTCGCTGCCGGCCGGCGTGGACATCGAGATCAAGCTGTAAGGACCGCAGCCGCTGCGGCCTACCTATCGCGACCGTCCGCTACGCACGACGTATGACGGGCCAGCAGGAGACGTACCTATGGCTTCCAAGGGCATCTTGGGGACCAAGCTCGGCATGACCCAGGTCTTCGATGACGAAGGCCGGGTCGTCCCCGTGACCGTGGTCCAGGCCGAACCGAACACCGTCACCCAGATCAAGACCCCCGAGTCCGACGGCTACACGGCCGTCCAGCTCGCCTATGGCAAGCGGCGGAAGGTCACCAAGCCCCTGGCTGGTCACCTCGCGAAGGCCGGGGTCGACGGCGGTGCTCGGGTCCTCGCGGAGCTGCGGCTCGCCGACGCCAGCGAGCTGCCCGAACTCGGGTCCAGCGTGTCGGTCGAGACCTTCTCCGCCGGCGACGTCATCGACGTGACCGGCACGAGCAAGGGCAAGGGCTACGCCGGTGTCATGAAGCGGCACAACTTCTCCGGCATGGGCGACGGTCACGGGGTCAAGAAGAAGAACCGCCACCCGGGCGCCGTCGGCGCGTGCGCCACGCCGGGTCGCACCTTCCGCGGCACGAAGATGGCCGGCCGGATGGGCGGGGCCCGCGTGACGGTCCAGAACCTCGAGGTGGTGGACATCGACACGGAGCACCAGCTGATCCTGGTCAAGGGCGCCGTGCCCGGCTCGGACGGTCAGGTGGTCTTCATCAAGTCGGCCGTGAAGGCTGCGGCGAAGGATGGTGAGTCCTGATGACCAAGCTCGACGTCAAGGATCTAGCCGGCAAGAAGGTCGGCTCGGTCGAGCTGCCGGCGGCCTGGTTCGACGGCCCGGTCAACGTGCCGGTGATGCACCAGGTCGTGACCGCGCAGCTCGCCTCGGCCCGTCAGGGCAGCCACAAGACCAAGACCCGTGCCGAGGTCCGCGGTGGTGGTCGCAAGCCGTGGCGCCAGAAGGGCACCGGACGTGCGCGACAGGGCTCGATCCGCTCCCCCCAGTGGGTCGGCGGTGGCGTGGCCCACGGTCGTAGCCCCAAGGACTGGTCGATCCGGGTCAACAAGAAGGTCAAGCGTGCGGCACTGCGCTCGGCCCTGTCGGACCGCGCCCAGAGCGATGCCATCACGGTCGTCCGCGACCTCGGCTTCGAGCAGCCCCGGACCAAGGACGCGGTCGCCGCGATCGACGCCCTCGGCCACGGCGGCCAGAAGGTGCTCGTGGTCCTCGCCGACCGTCACGAGGCGACGGTGCGCTCCTTCCGCAACCTGCCCTGGGCCCACACGCTCGTCGTCGACCAGCTCAACACCCACGACGTGCTCGCGAGCGACGTCGTCGTCTTCGACGAGGGTGCGCTCGAGCTGATCGGGACCGGCAAGCGGGCCGGCGGCGACACCGCCACCGCGGCCGATGCCGATGCCGCGGCCGACACCGATGACGCGGCCGACACCGCGGCCGACACCGATGACGCGGCCGACACCGCGGCCGACACCG
>CAYVJT010000039.1:0-19761 GCA_964451855.1 uncultured Actinomycetota bacterium | reverse complement strand
CGCGGCCGACACCGCGGCCGACACCGAGGAGGTCGAGGCGTGAAGGACCCCCGCGACATCATCTTCCGACCGGTCATCTCCGAGAAGACCTACGGCCTGCTCGACGAGAACAAGTACACCTTCGAGGTCGACCCGCGGGCCAACAAGACCCAGATCCGCCAGGCGATCGAGGAGATCTTCGACGTCACCGTCACCGGCGTGAACACGATGAACCGTCAGGGCAAGCGCAAGCGCCGTGGCCTGATCGTCGGGAAGCGCCCCGACACCAAGCGCGCGATCGTCACCGTCGCCGAGGGCGACGAGATCGAACTGTTCGACGCCGGGCTGTAACCAGCCGGAGGCGACGAGACCCCAGAAGGCAGCACCATGGCCATCCGAAAGTACAAGCCGACCTCGCCCGCGCGGCGCGGGGCGTCGGTGAGCGACTTCGCGTCCGTGAGCCGGGCGAAGCCCGAGAAGTCGCTCCTAGCTCCCCTGCCCAAGAGGTCGGGGCGGAACGTCCACGGCCGCATCACCAGCCGTCACCGTGGTGGTGGGCACAAGCGGCAGTACCGTGTCATCGACTTCCGTCGCAACAAGGACGGGGTCCCGGCGACGGTCGCCGCGGTCGAGTACGACCCGAACCGCTCGGCGCGGATCGCGCTGCTGCACTACCACGATGGCGAGAAGCGCTACATCCTCGCCCCCAAGAACCTCCGTGTCGGGCAGGTCGTGGAGTCGGGCCCCCAGGCCGACATCCAGATCGGCAACGCGCTGCCGATGGCCAACATCCCGGTCGGGACCACGATCCACGCCGTCGAGCTCCGTGCCGGCGGTGGCGCCAAGTTCGGCCGCTCGGCGGGCACGGCGATCCAGCTCCTCGCCAAGGAGGGCAAGTACGCCGCGGTGCGCATGCCCTCCGGTGAGATCCGCCTGATCGACGCCCGGTGCCGCGCCACGATCGGCTCGGTGGGCAACGAGGAGCACGAGCTCGTCTTCGTCGGCAAGGCCGGTCGTACGCGGTGGAAGGGGCAGCGTCCCCAGACCCGCGGTGTCTCCATGAACCCGGTCGACCACCCCCTCGGTGGTGGTGAGGGCCGCTCCTCCGGGGGCCGCCATCCGGTCGACAAGTGGGGCAACCCCGAGCGCCGCACCCGCAAGCCGAACAAGCCATCGAGCCAGTACATCATCCGCCGTCGCGGCAAGAACCGGAGGCGCTGACCATGCCACGCAGCCTCAAGAAGGGTCCGTTCGTCGACGCGCATCTGATCAAGAAGATCGATGCGCAGAACGAGAAGGGCGAGAAGCGCGTCATCAAGACGTGGTCCCGCCGTTCGACGATCTTCCCGGAGATGGTCGGGCACACGCTTGCCGTCCACGACGGTCGCAAGCACGTGCCCGTCTACGTCACCGAGTCGATGGTCGGGCACAAGCTGGGCGAGTTCGCCCCGACGCGCTCCATCAAGTGGGGCGGCGCCGGCGAGAAGCAAGCGCAGAAGCGCCGGTAGGAGTCGATCATGAAGACCAAGGTCCGAGCGACCGCCAAGTACGTGCGGGTCAGCCCGAGCAAGGTGCGACAGCTGACGCCGCTGATCGTGGGTCAACCGATCCACGAGGCGCAGCGCGTGTTGCAGTTCGCCGACAAGGGAGCTGCGCAGCCCCTGCTCAAGGTGCTGAACTCCGCCGTCGCCAACGCCGAGAACAACGACGACCTCGACCCCGACGAGCTCGTCGTCGACAACGCGTACGCGGATGACGGTCCGATCATCAAGCGGTACCGCCCGCGCGCGCTCGGCCGGGCCTACCGCATCCGCAAGCGCACCGCTCACATCACCGTCGTCGTCACCCCTGCGGAGGAGAACTGATATGGGGCAGAAGGTAAACCCGTACGGCTTCCGCCTGGGTGTCACCACCGACTGGAAGTCCAAGTGGATCTCGGACAAGAAGGACTACGCCGCGTACCTCCACGAGGACGACAAGGTCCGGCGCTACATCCGCGAGCGTGTGCGTCACGCCGGCGTCAGCCGCATCGACATCACGCGGACGCGTGACAACGTCGAGGTGAGCGTCCAGGCGTCCCGCCCCGGCATCGTCATCGGTCGCCGTGGCGCGGAGGCCGACGCGATCCGGGCCGATCTCGAGAAGCTGACCTCCAAGAAGGTCAAGCTCAACATCATCGAGATCAAGAACCCGGAGCTCGACGCGCAGGTCATCGCCTACAACGTGGCAGAGCAGCTGCGTGGGCGCGTGTCCTTCCGTCGTGCCATGCGTCGTGCCGTGCAGTCCGCGATGAAGGCCGGTGCCAAGGGCATCCGGCTGCAGGTCGGCGGTCGCCTCGGCGGCGCCGAGATGAGCCGGACCGAGTGGTACCGCGAGGGCCGCGTGCCGTTGCACACCCTGCGGGCCAAGGTCGACTACGGCTTCGACGAGGCACGTACGACCTTCGGTCGGATCGGTGTCAAGGTCTGGGTCTACACCGGCGACCAGCTCGGGACCGGCGAGGAAGCCGAAGCTGCCCGGGCGATGGACCGTGCTCGTGCGCTGGCGGAGGGCCGTCCCGTGGACGACCGGCCGCGGCGCAAGTCGGCCCGCAAGGCCGCGAGCGTCGCGAAGAAGGTCACCGGTGTGGGCAGCAGGCACCAGGCGCCTTCCGCCGAAGCCAAGTCCGAGACGAAGTCCGAACCCAAGCCCGACGCCAAGGCGGAGCCCAAGCCCGACGCCAGCCCTGAGGCGACGCCGGAGTCCGCGTCCGACGCTGCGCCCTCGGACAGCTCCGACGCGAGCTCGCCCGAGCCGACCTCGGTGTCCGAGGCCAGCGACACCCCGATGACCACCGATGCGCCGGCCACCACCGACGCGCAGCCGCCGCAGTCCGGCCCCATGCCCGCGGACGACCTCGTCGAGAAGGCCGAGGCACCGGAGGACGAGGGCTCCGCCACCGCCGATGCATCCGAGCCGGAGAAGACCGACGACAAGGATGGTGAGGCCTGATGCTGGCCCCCAAGCGTGTACGTCACCGCAAGCAGCACCGCCCACGTCCACTGAAGGGCCTGTCCAAGGGCCACACGCAGGTGTACGTGGGGGACTACGGGCTGATGGCGATCACCCCCGGCTGGATCACCGCTCGTCAGATCGAGTCCGCACGTATCGCGATCACCCGTGCCGTCAAGCGCGGCGGGAAGGTGCGCATCACGATCTTCCCGGATCGCTCCATCACCAAGAAGCCGCTCGAGACCCGCATGGGGTCCGGCAAGGGCTCACCCGAGCACTGGGTCGCGGCCGTCAAGCCGGGCCGGGTCATGTTCGAGCTGTCCGGTGTCGACGAGACGCTCGCCCGCGAGGCGATGCGCAAGGCGTCGCACAAGCTCCCCGTCAAGACCAAGTTCGTGATGCGCGAGGAGGGCGGAGAGTGAGCGGCGCCGGAGGACCCGTGTTGGCAGTTGAGGGGCCGGAGGCGGCCTCGGAACTCGTGGTGAGCGGCGCCGGAGGACCCGTGTTGGCAGTTGAGGGGCCGGAGGCGGCCTCGGAGGAGCAAGCATGACGACCGCGGCCGAACTGCGTGAGCTTCCCGACGACGAGCTGCGTCAGCGCTTCTCGGAAGGCAAGGAGGAGCTGTTCAACCTCCGCTTCCAGATCGTGACGGGCCAGCTCGACGACCCGCGAAGGATCAAGGAGGTCAAGCGCGAGATCGCTCGCGTCCTGACCGTGATGCGCGAGCGCGAGATCGCCGCCGCGCGTGAGCTCGAGGTCGAAGCATGAGCGGCACTGGAGGCCCCGATGCGGGGTTGGAAGGGGCTGGAAGCGGCCTCGGAGGAACAGACATGAGCCAGGTCACTGACCGCAACACCCGCAAGGAACGCGTGGGCGTCGTGGTGTCCGACACACAGGACAAGACGATCGTCGTCCGTGTGGAGCGGCGCACCACCCACCCGCTCTACGCCAAGACGATCACCGTCAACAAGAAGTACCACGTCCACGACGAGGCCAACGATGCCGGCATCGGTGACACGGTGCGCATCGCCGAGACCCGACCGGTGTCCAAGCTGAAGCGCTGGCGCCTGGCGGAGGTCGTCGAACGCGCGAAGTGATCCACCTCGTCCGCCGGCACGCCCGGCAGACGGTCGAGGGTCCACCCCGCTGGCCACGTCACGAGAAGTAGAGAGAGACAACGATGATCCAGACCGAATCGCGGCTGAAGGTCGCGGACAACTCGGGAGCACGCGAGGTGCTCTGCATCCGCGTGCTCGGCGGGTCCGGTCGTCGCTACGCGTCCGTCGGGGACGTGTTCGTCGGCACGGTCAAGCAGGCGATCCCGCAGTCGAACGTCAAGAAGGGTGAGGTCGTGCGCTGCGTGGTCGTTCGCACGGCGAAGGAGCGCCGCCGCTCCGACGGTTCCTACATCCGCTTCGACGACAACGCCTGCGTGATCGTGCGTCCCGATGGCACGCCGCGCGGGACCCGCATCTTCGGCCCCGTCGCGCGCGAACTGCGCGATCAGCGCTTCATGCGGATCATCTCGCTCGCACCGGAGGTGCTCTAGATGCATCGCATCCGCAAGGACGATCAGGTCAAGGTCGTGTCCGGCAAGTTCGCCGGCCGGTCCGGCCGCGTGGTCAAGCTCTTCCTCGAGCGCGACAAGGCGCTCGTGGAGGGCATCAACTACGTCAAGAAGCACGAACGGATCGAGCAGCAGCGTGGTGGCGGCCAAGGCGGCGGCATCATCGAGACCGAAGCGCCGATCCACCTCTCCAACATCATGCCGGTGTGCCCCTCGTGCGGCGACGCGACCCGTGTCGGGTACGTCTACGAGACCGAGGGCGATCGGCGCAGCAAGGTGCGCAGCTGCAAGAAGTGCGACGCCACCTTCTGATCGACACCAACGACGCCTCGACGAGCCCACCCGTCGGACACGGGATCAGTGACGCACCGGACACGGTGAGGGCGGGTCATCGACGGCCGAGGAGAACCCACAGATGAGCACCACCACGATGCCGCGGCTCAAGCAGCAGTATCGCGACCAGATCGCCCCAGCCCTCAAGGAGGAGCTGGGCCTGACCAACGTCATGGAGATCCCCACCTTCGAGAAGATCGTCGTCAACGTCGGTCTCGGTGAGGCGGTGGGCGACGCCAAGGCGCTCGAGGGCGCGATCCGCGACCTGGCCACGGTCACCGGGCAGAAGCCCAGGGTGAACCGGGCCCGCAAGTCGATCGCCGGCTTCAAGCTGCGTGAAGGCATGCCGATCGGTGTGAAGGTCACCCTCCGCGGCGACCGGATGTGGGAGTTCTTCGACCGGATCCTGTCGGTCGCGATCCCCCGCATCCGTGACTTCCGCGGCTTGAAGGCGACCGCCTTCGATGGCAACGGCAACTACACCTTCGGGCTCACCGAACAGCTGGTGTTCCCCGAGATCGACTACGACTCGATCGACTCCGTCCGAGGGATGGACATCACGATCGTGACCACCGCGACCAACGATGAGCACGGCAAGGCCCTGCTGGACGCGTACGGCTTCCCGTTCGTCCGCGGCGAGCAGCAGAGCTAGGCCACAGACCGAACCGGACACCGACACCGGCGTGACGAGGAAGGGCTCCTCCCGAGCAGTGGGAGGGGCGTGGAAGGCCGAACCAGGCGGCCGACCCTTGGAGGGTTGAAGACGATGGCGAAGAAGTCGAAGATCGCACAGGCCAAGCGCGGCCAGAAGTTCAACGTGCAGAACTACACGCGCTGTGAGCGCTGTGGCCGGCCCCGCTCGGTCTACAAGCGGTTCAAGCTGTGCCGCGTGTGCTTCCGCCAGATGGCCCACAACGGCGAACTGCCTGGCATCACCAAGGCCAGCTGGTAACGCGAGGACACCTCTTACGTGGTCGTGCCACGACCGCCGCAACGACGATGGGAAGTGCGAGGCGAGGTCCTCGTAACCCCGAGGAGACACCACGATGACGATGACCGACCCGGTCGCCGACATGCTGACCCGTGTGCGCAACGCGTCCATCGCGTTCCATGACCAGACCTCGATGCCGTCCTCGAAGATCAAGGTGAACATCGCCAGGATCCTCGAGGAGGCGGGCTACATCACGGGGTGGTCGGTCGAGGAGACGCAGCCACAGCCGACGTTGACCATCAAGCTGAAGTACGGCCCCAACCGTGAGCGTGTGATCACGGGCCTCCGGCGCATCTCGAAGCCGGGCCTGCGCGTGTACGTCAAGCGCGACGAGATCCCGCGTGTGCTCGGTGGCCTCGGGGTCGCGATCCTGTCCACCAACGCCGGCCTGATGACCGACCGCACCGCTCGTCGAGAGCGCCGCGGCGGTGAGGTCCTCGCGTACGTCTGGTGAGCCAGGCGGCAGTGGCAGGCGCTGCGGCGCAGGCCACCAGCCACGGAACAACGAGAGGTAACCATGTCCCGCATCGGCAAGCTCCCGATCCCCGTCCCCGACGGTGTCGAGGTCACGATCGACGGCCTCCACGTCACGGTGAAGGGCCCCAAGGGCGAGCTGTCCCGTACCCTCCCCGAGGGTGTCGAGCTCAGCCGCGACGACGACGGCGCGGTGATCGTCACCCGTCTCGGTGACTCGCGCGACGAGCGGTCGCGCCACGGCCTGGTCCGCGCACTCGTCGCGAACATGGTCCACGGCGTGAGCGATGGCTACGCCCGAGTGCTCGAGCTGGTCGGTGTCGGCTACCGCGCCGCACCGAAGGGTTCGGACCTCGAGCTGCAGGTGGGGTACTCCCACCCCGTGCTCGTCCAGGCGCCCGCCGGCATCAGCTTCGAGGTGCCGCAGCCGACCCGTGTGGTCGTCAACGGCATCGACAAGGAACTCGTGGGCCAGATCGCCGCCAACATCCGCAAGGTCCGTCCCCCCGAGCCCTACAAGGGCAAGGGCATCAAGTACGAGGGCGAGCAGGTCCGGCGCAAGGCCGGCAAGGCCGCCGGCCGCTAGGCCTCTCCCACAGCTCATCCCCATCCCGACCACCAGCGGTGTCGCGCCAGACGCGGTGCCGCCGCCCCGCCCCAGCGGCAGGGCTCGTAGCCGCCCCGCGGTCCCCGGACCGCCGAGAAGCGAGGGCGTGCCAGCGAGGAGCACCTACCATGGACCAGACCAAGAAGCGCAGCGCACGACGTTCGCGTCACCTGCGCCTCCGCAAGCACATCAAGGGCACCGCGGCCAAACCGCGTCTGTCCGTCTACCGCAGCAACACCCACATCTATGCGCAGCTGATCGACGACATCGCCGGTCACACCCTGGTCGCCGCCTCCTCCCGCGAGGACGGCGTCGACAACAGCGAGGACGGCAAGGTCGGCGCCGCGAAGCAGGTCGGCGAGTTGCTGGCCGAACGCGCGACCGCTGCTGGCATCACCACCTGCGTGTTCGACCGCGGTGGCAACCGGTACGCCGGACGCGTCGCCTCCCTCGCGGAGGGAGCTCGTGCGGGTGGCCTGGACTTCTGACGGACGACGACACGTCAACACGTAGGTAGGAGAACACCATGGCAGCCAACAACCGTTCAGGTGGCGGTCAGGGCCGCGGAGGTCGCGGCCGTGGCGGCGACCGCGGTGGCCGCGGCCAGCAGGACCGCGAGCAGTACGACGAGCGCGTCGTCGCGATCAACCGTGTGAGCAAGGTGGTCAAGGGTGGCCGCCGGTTCCAGTTCACCGCGCTGGTCGTCGTCGGCGACGGCAAGGGCATGGTCGGTATCGGTCATGGCAAGGCCAAGGAGGTCCAGTCGGCCATCCAGAAGGGCGTCGAGGAAGCGAAGAAGAACTTCTTCAAGGTCCCGATGGTCGGCTCGACGATCGTGCACCCTGTCGTGGGGCGCGCCGGTGCCGGGCGGGTCATGCTCAAGCCGGCTGCTCCCGGTACCGGGGTCATCGCCGGTGGGCCGGTGCGCGCGGTCATCGAGGCGGCGGGGATCCACGACCTCCTGGCGAAGTCGCTCGGCACCGCCAACCCGATCAACGTCGTGCATGCGACCGTCGAGGGCTTGAAGAGCCAGCGCTCCGCGCACGACATCGCCGCGCTGCGCGACAAGGCCGTCGAGGACGTCGCGCCGAAGAAGATGCTCGAGACCATGCGCGGAGGTGGCAGCTGATGGCTGAGGAGAAGCAGCTGCGCATCACCCAGGTGCGCTCGACGATCGGCCGCACGCAGGGCCAGCGCGACACCGTCCGCTCGCTGGGCCTCAAGCGCATCCGTCACACCGTGGTCCAGCCCGACCGTCCTGAGATCCGCGGGATGCTGAACAAGGTCCCGCACCTCGTGACCTTCGAGGAGGCCGACGCAGCGGCTCCGGAGCCGACGGCTGCGAAGAAGACGGCCAAGAAGGCCGCCAAGAAGGCGGGGACGAAGCAGGCTGCGAAGAAGTCGGCCAAGAAGACGGCGGCCAAGAAGACGGCGAAGAAGACGGCCAAGAAGGCCGCCAAGAAGTCGGCCAAGAAGGCAACGTCATGACGACCAAGCTCCACCATCTCAAGCCGGCTGAGGGCGCCAAGACCGACCGCAAGCGCGTCGCGCGCGGTGACCGTGGCCGTGGCGGCAAGACCGCGGGTCGTGGCACCAAGGGCACGGGCGCACGGGGCACGGTGCCCGTCGGGTTCGAGGGCGGTCAGCTCCCGCTGATCCGTCGTCAGCCCAAGCTGCCCGGCTTCAACAACCCCAACAAGGTCGAGTACGCGGTGATCAACGTCGGACGCCTCGACGAGGCCTTCGAGGACGGCGACGAGATCACCGTCGCGACCCTGACCGCCCGCGGGCTGGTCAAGAAGAAGCGGCCGGTGAAGATCCTCGGGCACGGTGAGGTGACCAAGTCCTTCACCGTGGACGTGGACGCGATCACCGGCACCGCTCGAGACAAGATCGCCTCCGCCGGCGGCACGGTCATCTGAGGCGTGTGCGCCCCGCGGTCGCTGCGATCGCGGGACGCACAGCGTCTCGGTCGGCCCCGCCGCCCGGACCACCTCGCCGTTCCCTGACCCGACCGGCTCGCAGCACCACCCGGTAGCATCGTCGCCAACGGCGCGTCCAGCCGGGAGAAGTCCACCGAGGGTTCCATGCTCCGAGCGTTCGTCAACGCCTTCAAGATCCCCGATCTGCGGCGCAAGCTGCTGTTCACGTTGGGGATCATCGCGGTCTACCGCGTTGGTGGCTGGATCCCGATCCCGGGTGTCGAGATGGACATCCTGCGCGAGGCGATCGGTGCCGGCGCGGCAGGCAACATCGTCGGCATCATCAACGTGTTCGCCGGCGGTGCCCTGCAGCAGATGGCGGTGTTCGCCCTCGGGATCATGCCCTACATCACCGCCAGCATCATCATGCAGCTGCTGGCTGTGGTCATCCCCAAGCTCGAGGAGCTGCGCCGCGAGGGTGAGCAGGGCCGCCGCAAGATCACCCAGTACACCCGCTACGCCACGGTCGGGCTCGCCCTGCTGCAGTCCACGGCGTTGGTGACCCTGGCACGCAACGGCACCGCCTTCGACACCAACGTCATGCCGGGCGCGGGCACCGGCACCGTCGTCCTGGCGATCATCACGCTGACCGCGGGCACGACGGTGATCATGTGGCTCGGTGAGCTGATCACCGCCAAGGGTGTGGGCAACGGGATGTCCCTGCTGATCTACGTGTCGATCATCAGCCAGTTCCCCTCCGAGCTGCGGATCGTCCAGACCGAGAACGGCTGGGAGTGGGTCATCGGTGTGCTGGCGATGGGGATGATCCTCACCGTCGCCGTGGTGTTCATGGAGATGGGTCAACGCCGGATCCCGGTCCAGTACGCCCGGCGTCAGATCGGCCGCAAGAGCTACGGCGGCCAGTCGACCTACATCCCGCTGAAGGTCAACCAGTCGGGCGTCATCCCGGTGATCTTCGCCTCATCGCTGATCTACCTCCCGGGACTGGCCGCGCAGCTCTCCGGCAGCCCGGCGTTCATCGAGTTCAACGAGCGCTACCTGGCCGACGCCCGCAGCTGGGTGTTCATCCTCATGTTCGCCCTGCTGACGATCTTCTTCGCCTACTTCTACTCGGCGATCACCTTCAACCCGGTCGAGGTGGCCGACAACATGAAGCGCTACGGGGGCTTCATCCCGGGCATCCGCCCGGGTCGCCAGACCGCGGAGTACCTCGACCGGGTGCTGACGCGCATCACCCTGCCGGGGTCGCTGTACCTCGCGACCGTCGCGGTCATGCCGTTCATCCTGCTGGCCGTGGGGCGGATCGGCGCCTTCCCGCTCGGTGGTGTGAGCCTGCTGATCATGGTCGGGGTGGCTCTGCAGACGATGAAGCAGATCGAGAGCCAGCTGATGCAGCGCAACTACGAGGGCTTCCTCAAGTAGCGGTAGGTTGCCCGCATGCCGACGTTGCGGGAGGCGTCGGCCGTCGGTCCGGGGAGCGTCCCGCGGGCCCTTCGACGACAAGGCAACGACGTGCGCATCATCCTGCTCGGCCCCCCAGGTGCAGGGAAGGGCACCCAGGCGGTCAAGATCGCCGAGTCCGCCGGCATCCCGCACATCTCCACCGGTGACATCCTCCGGGCCAACGTGACGGCCGGGACCGAGCTCGGCAAGCAGGCCAAGGGCTTCATGGACGCCGGGGACCTGGTCCCGGATGACGTCATCATCGGCATGGTCGGTGACCGCCTCGACGAGGACGACGCCAAGGCGGGCTTCCTGTTCGACGGCTTCCCCCGCACCGTGCCGCAGGCCGAGGCGCTCGAGAAGCTGCTGATCGAGCGGTCGACGCCACTGCACGTGGTCCTACGGCTCGCCGTCCCGCAGGACGAGGTGGTCCGTCGCCTGACCGGCCGACGCTCCTGCGCCGACTGCGGGCGGATCTTCCACTTGGTCTTCGACCCTCCGGCGACCGAGGGTCGCTGCGACGACTGTGGCGGCGAGCTCACCCAGCGAAGCGACGACACCGAGGACGTCGTGCTCAACCGGCTGGAGGTCTACCGCGCGCAGACCGAGCCGTTGGAGAACTTCTACTGGGAACGTGGCCTGCTCCGCGACGTCGAGGCGGTCGGCGAGGTCGACGAGGTCCAGGAGCGGATCCACGCGGTCCTGCGTCAGTTCCCGTGAGCCGCAGGTGATCGTCAAGAAGACCCGTGCCGAGATCGAGCGCATGGCCCGGGCGGGGGCGCTCGTCGCCCGATGCCACGAGGCGTTGACCGAGGCGCTGCGTCCGGGGATGAGCACCCTCGACCTCGACCGCATCGCCGAAGGGATCATCACCGACGCCGGCGCGGTGCCCTCCTTCAAGGGCTACCGGGGCTTCCCGGCCACCCTGTGCACGTCGCCGAACGATCAGATCGTGCACGGCATCCCGTCCGCGGACGTCGTGCTCGACGAGGGCGACGTGATCTCGATCGACTGCGGGGCCATCGTCGAGGGCTTCCACGGCGACTCGGCGATCACGCTGATCGTCGGGGGCGAGCAGGCGGTGTCTGCGGAGGTGGCCGGGCTCGTCCGCGAGACGCGCAACGCGCTCTGGCGCGGCCTCGGCGAGGTCCGTCACGGCAACCGCCTCGGCGACGTCGGCGCGGCGGTCCAGGCGGTCGCGGACGGCCACGGCTACGGCGTGGTCCGTGAGTACGTGGGGCACGGCATCGGCCGCGCCCTCCACGAGGATCCGTCGGTGCCCAACCACGGCACCGCGGGCCGGGGGATGAGGATGAGCGCGGGCTGGGTGATCGCCGTGGAGCCGATGTTCAACCTCGGCACGGCCCGCACGCGCTCCCTCGACGACGGGTGGACCGTGGTCACCGCGGACGGGGCGCTGTCGGCGCACTGGGAGCACACCGTCGCGGTCACGCCGGACGGACCGTGGGTGCTCACGGCACGGGCCGACGAGCCCGCCTACCCGCTCGAGCAGGCGCTGCCGATCTGGTGACCGGGCCGGCGCGTGGGCGCGGGCCGTGCGCTCGCCCCTCGCGTGCGCTCGCCCCTCGCGTGCGACCGCCCCACCGTCCTGCGTGCGCCTCCTGCGTGCGCCTGCCACGCGGTCTCGAGGCGGTGCCGTCTCGGGGTTGCCGCCACCTCGCCGCCCCCGGTATCCTTCCTGAGACGCCCTGCCGCGTGGCAGGGCTTCGTCACGCGGGTCGCCACCTACCCGACGGCTCTGCCGCCGCGGTCACGTGCGACCCCCTGCGGCGTTCCGCCGCGGTCGTCCGTGACGAACGTCCACCGCCTCTCCACCGACCGACGGTGGAGTCGTGCGTGGCAAGCTGCGACCCGGAGCGAGCGTGAGCGAGAAGGAAGAGGCCATCCAGGTGGAGGGCACCGTCACCGAGGCGTTGCCCAACACCCAGTTCCGTGTGGAGCTGGAGAACGGGCACAACGTGCTCGCACACATCAGCGGCAAGATGCGGATGCACTACATCCGGATCCTCCCCGGTGACAAGGTGGTCGTCGAGCTCTCACCCTACGACCTGTCTCGCGGCCGGATCACCTACCGCTACAAGTGACCCTGGCTGGGCCGGCCCGACTCCCACGGACCGGATCACCCACCACCCTCGATGACAACGCACCCCGACGGCTCCGGCCGCACCGTGGGTGCTGCATCCGGCGCACGTCCGCCCGCAGGACCTCGGGGCGAGGTGACGTCGAGCATGGCCGGCCGACACCGACCTCCTCGCGAGGCACGGTGACGAACACGGCACCGCCTCCACGAGGTGCGCCGTGCGGCCCCGGGGAGAGGCAGGGAGGCCCCACCCCGCCGGCGACCACCCCGGTCGTCGGAGAAGCCACGAAGCGAGCCACCGGCTCGCCGCGGTTCGTCCGCGAACCGCGTGAACCAGGAGGACACCATGAAGGTGCACCCTTCCGTGCAGAAGATGTGCGACAAGTGCAAGATCATCCGCCGCCGCGGACGAGTTCGCGTGATCTGCGAGAACCCGCGGCACAAGCAGGTCCAGGGCTAGACGAAAGGTCGACGAGATGGCACGGATCGCTGGCGTCGACGTCCCGCGCGAGAAGCGCGTCGTCGTAGCGCTGACCTATATCTACGGGATCGGCCGCACGCGCGCTGAAGAGAGCGTCGCGGCCACCGACATCGACCCGAACACGCGCGTGCGCGACCTCTCCGACGAGGAGATCGTGCGGTTGCGTCAACACATCGACGACGCCTACCGGGTCGAGGGTGACCTCCGGCGCGAGACGGCGAACAACATCAAGCGCAAGATCGAGATCGGCTCCTACCAAGGGGTCCGGCACCGCCTCGGACTACCCGTGCGAGGTCAGCGCACCCACACCAACGCGCGCACCCGCAAGGGGCCGAAGAAGGCTGTCGGCGGCATCCGCAAGCCGACGCGCAAGCACTGATCACACGAGGCGGTAGACGATGGCTCAGAAGAAGCAGCGCAGTCGCAAGCGCGAGCGCAAGAACGTCATGCACGCGCAGTGCCACATCAAGTCGTCGTTCAACAACACGACGATCACGTTCACCGATCAGCAGGGCAACGTGATCGCGTGGTCGACCGGTGGCAACGCGGGGTTCAAGGGCTCGCGCAAGTCCACGCCTTTCGCCGCGCAGGTCGCGGCGGAGCAGGCGACCAAGGCTGCGATCGAGAACGGCGTCCGCAAGATCGACGTCCTCTGCAAGGGTCCCGGCGCTGGCCGGGAGACCGCTATCCGCACCCTCGCTGCCGCGGGGCTCGAGGTGCTGTCCATCAGGGACATCACCCCGGTTCCGCACAACGGGTGCCGGCCGCCTCGGCGTCGCCGGTCCTGACACCACGCGAGGAGGAGCGTCGGCAGTCTCGAGGCGCTCCCGTGGCACCCCGCAACCGCAGGGTGCCGAGGCAGGAACCGACACCGTGGTCGCCCAGCAGGGGCAACCACGAGGGTCGCCGCAGCAGGTGGCGACCCGATGGAGGATCGAAGAGACATGGCTCGATACACCGGCCCGATGACCAAGAAGTCGCGCCGCCTCGGCGTCGACCTCAAGGGCAACGACAAGTACTTCGCCAAGCGGCCGTACCCACCGGGTGAGCACGGCCGTGGGCGCATCAAGGAGTCGGAGTACCTCCTCCAGCTCCGCGAGAAGCAGAAGGCGCGCTACTACTACGGCGTGATGGAGAAGCAGTTCCGTCGCTACTACGAGGAGGCCACCCGTAAGGAGGGCCTGACCGGCGAGAACCTGCTCATCCTGCTCGAGCTGCGCCTCGACAACGTGCTGTACCGCGCCGGTTGGGGACGCACCCGCGCCGAGTCGCGCCAGCTCGCCAGCCACAAGCACGTGCTGGTCAACAACCGCGCCACCAACGTGCCGTCGTACCGCGTCAAGCCCGGTGACGTGATCGAGATCCGCCAGCGGTCCCGTGAGTCGCAGGCGATCATCGGCTCCCTCGAGGTCTTCGGCTCCCGTGAGGTGCCCGGCTGGCTCGAGTCCGACGCCAACGCCTACAAGGTGACGGTCATCGACACGCCGGTCCGTTCGCAGATCGATGCGCCGGTCACCGAGCAGATGATCGTCGAGCTGTACTCGAAGTGACCTTCATCGCTGCGGACGCCCGTCCGCAGCCCGCGCGCCGGCCCGGGACACCGGGGTGCGGATCGACGAACGTGCCGCCGATGGCCCCGGGATCGAGGGTGGCACGTGGTGGGGGGACGTCCCCGCCGAACCCATCCAAGGAGCACCGATGTCCGATTTCGGATTCTACGACGAGGACGGTGTCATCAGCCTGGCGGAGACCTCCGCCGGCTCACCGTTCATCGCCTACCGCCCACGCCTGACCGAGGAGACCTTCGAGGAGGGCAGCCGGTCGCGCTTCCGCATCGAGCCGCTGGAGCCGGGCTTCGGCTACACGATCGGCAACTCGCTGCGGCGCACCCTGCTGTCGTCGGTCCCGGGTGCCGCGGTCACGCGGATCCGCTTCACCTCGGCGCAGGCTGCCGGCCCCGACGGTGGGTCGGTCCTCCACGAGTTCTCGGCGATCGAGGGCGTCAAGGAGGACGTGACCGACATCATCCTCAACATCAAGGACCTGGTGGTCCGGTCCGCGTCGGACGAGCCGGTGGAGATCTTCCTCGGCGGTGACGGTCCCGGTGTGCTCACCGCGGAGAACATCTTCGCGCCGTCGCAGGTCGAGGTCGTCAACGAGGACCTGCACATCGCCACCCTGAACGCCGGCGGCCACCTCGAGATGTACCTGACCGTCGAGCGGGGCCGCGGCTACCGCACCGCCGACGTGAACAAGAAGCAGGGCGACCCGATCGGCGTGATCGCGGTCGACTCGGTCTACAGCCCGATCAAGCGCGTCGCCTACCGCATCGAGCCGACCCGTGTCGAGCAGATGACCAACTACGACGAGCTGATCCTCGACGTCGAGACCGACGGCTCGGTCTCCCCGGCGCAGGCGCTGGCCTCCGCAGGCGAGACCCTGAAGGGGCTGTTCGACCAGTTCGCGGAGTACGAGGACTCCGGCCCTGGCGGCATCGTGGTCTCCCCGGAGGAGGCGCTCGCAGCGATCGGCGACCCGGTCGCCGACATGCCGATCGAGGACCTGGACCTGTCGGTCCGGTCGTACAACTGCCTGAAGCGCGAGGGCGTCCAGTCCGTGGGCGAGCTCCGCGACAAGACCGAGCAGGAACTGCTCGAGATCCGCAACTTCGGTCAGAAGTCGGTCGACGAGGTCAAGGAGAAGCTCATCGAGCTGGGTGTCGCTCTCAAGGAGTGAGCCCGCCGGCGCCGCCCTCGCGGGGGCGGACGCCTACCCCGGGCGCCGCTCGTTCGAGCCGCCCAGGGGTCGCCCTCACGGGCCCGACCCCACGAGAGCGCGAGACGAGAGCGCGAGACGTTCCAGGAGATGTGACCAATGCCGACCCCCCAACGCGGATCCCGGCTCGGCGCCGGCCCCGCCCACCAGAAGCAGCTGCTGGCGGGCCTCGCCAGCGAGCTGTTCCGGCACGGCCGGATCAAGACCACCGAGGGTAAGGCCAAGCAGCTGCGGCCCTACGCCGAGCGGCTGATCACCAAGGCCAAGCAGGGTGACCTCCACGCCCGCCGCCAGGTGCTCGCCAAGCTCCGCGACCGCGATGTCGTCGCCTACCTCTTCGAGGACGTCGGCCCACGCTTCGTGGACCGCAACGGCGGCTACACCCGGATGCTGCGGCTCGGCCCGCGCAAGGGCGACAACGCCCCGATGGTGCTCGTCGAGCTCGTCGAACAGGGCGAGAGCTACGGCGACGAGGTGATCGAGGAGTCCAAGCAGGAGCGTTCCCGCGGGCTGTTCGGTCGTCGTCGCAAGCGCACCGGAGCCGAGGAGGTCGGTGCCGGCACCACGCTGCTCGAGGGCCTCGACCTCGACGAGGACGAGGAGGACGAGGACTTCAGCGACGAGGACGTCGCCGCGGCGGTCGCCAAGGCCACCGGCCAGGAGGTCGCGCCTTCGACCGAGGACGTCGACGAGGGCGAGGATGACGAGCCGGCCGCCGAGGCCTCCGACGACGCCGGGGCCTCCGACGACGCCGAGGCCTCCGATGCTGATGCCACCGACGCCGATGCCTCGGACGAGGACGACGACGAGACCAAGAACGCCTGAGCCGCGGTGAGCGCGCGCGTCCGGCTGCGGATCGACCTCGCCTACGACGGGGCGCCGTTCGCGGGCTTCGCGCGCCAACCCGACCAGGTCACGATCCAGGGCTGCCTGGAGGACGCGTGCGAGCGCGTCCTCGGGCAGCCCGTCTCGTGCGTCTGCGCCGGACGGACCGACCGTGGGGTCCACGCCGTGGCGCAGGTGTGCCACCTCGACGTCGACCCCGAGCTCGGCCGTGCCGGTCGGGCGCTCGCCGACCTCGAGGTGCTGCGCGAGCGGCTCGACGCGCTGGTCGGCCCGGCCATCGCCGTCTGGGCGGTGCGCCAGGTGCCCGGGAGCTTCGACGCGCGCTTCTCGGCCACCGAGCGGCACTACCGCTACCGGATGATCGACCGCGAGGTGGCCTCGCCACTGCTGCGTCACGATCACTGGTTCGTCGGCGGTGCCCTGTCGGTGCCCGCGCTGCGGGCTGGGGCACGGTTGCTCCTCGGCGAGCACGACTTCGCGGCGTTCTGCCGCAAGCGCCGGGGGACGACCACGATCCGGCGACTGCTGACGGCGACGGTGCGGCGACCGGAACCGGGACGCATCGATGTGCGGTTCGTCGGCACGGCCTTCTGCCACCAGCAGGTGCGTGCGATGGTCGGCTGTCTGGTCGAGGTGGGTCGGGGGGCGCGCCCCCCGGAGTGGATCGGCGAGGTGCTGGCCGCGCGCGATCGCCGGCTCGCGGCGCGTGTCGCCCCGGCCCAGGGGCTCGTGCTGGAGCGGGTCAGCTACGGCCGCCGCTGGCCCGCTGCCCCACCCCGCGGCTCGCTGCGCTGAGCGCGCCCGGCGCGGACCTGGTGCCGATCCCTACCTCATCAGGTAGAGATCGGCATGGCCTTGCTCCGGCAAGCACGGACGGTGCGGTTCTCTACCTCATCAGGTAGAGATCGGCATCCGGGCGGGTGAGGACGGCACGGACGGAGCGAGCCCGAGCAGCGAGACGTCAGCGGGTCGGTGCAACGAGCCAGAGCGGGGTGACATGCGGGTTCCGGAGCGGCTGGCGCAGCGGTTGGCGGGGGAGGACGACGGGGGACGTGCGTGGCGCGACGCCCTCCCGGCCCTGCTCGATCGGCTGGCGGCGAGCTGGGAGCTGGAGCTCGGCGAGCCGGTCTCGCCGGGCGGTGTGACCTCGCTCGTGCTGCCCGCGCGTCGAGCTGACGGCAGCCCCGCGATGCTGAAGGTCCCGGTCCTCGACGACGAGGTGGCGGCGGAACCCGCGGCCCTCGCGCTCGTCGCCGGCGACGGCGCCGTACGGCTGCTCGCCCACGACCCGGACAGCGGTGGCCTGCTGCTGGAGGCCGCCGACCCCGCACGGAGCCTGCTGGACGTGCCCGACGCCGAGCGGGCCACGGCGACCGTGGCGCAGCTCCTCGCCCGCTGGTGGCGGCCGGTGCCGGAGGATGCGCAGCTGCCCCGGCTGGTGGACGTGGCGCCGCGACTGATCGAGGAGCTGGAGCGGCGGCGCGGCTGGCTGGGACGTCAGATCGGTGGGCGTCTGATCGATCGGGTGATCGGGACGTTCCGCGAGGCCGATCCGCGCGCCGACACCCTGCTGCACACCGACCTGCACCAGGGCAACGTGCTGGCCGCGGAGCGCGAGCCGTGGTTGGTGATCGACCCCAAGCCGCTGGTGGGCGAACCCGCCTACGACCTCGAGCCGCTGCTCCGCGACCACCGCCCCTCGCCCGCCGCCGGCGGCGGTGCGGGCGATCGGGGTCCGGTCGCTCGGGGAGGGAGCGACGGCCCGGCCGGCCACGTACCGAGCGTCGCGGCGCTGCGCCGGCGGTTCGACGCCACCTCGACGCAGCTGGATCTCGACCGTGGCCGGGCACGCGAGTGGGTGATCGCGCGGGCGGTCCAGCTGGGGGCCGGGAGCCTCGAGGCCGGTGATCCGTCCGCGCGGCGGCAGCTGCGGGTGGCGACCGTGCTGGCTAGCTCGTGATGCGTTCCAGGGAGGCGAGGGTGCGGTCGAACAGCGGGGTGGCGGCGTGCTCGTCGTGGTCGTCGGAACTGCCGTCGGCGGTGGGCAGGGCGACACCGACGTCGAGGTGGCCGTTGGCTGCGTGACCCCGATCCGTGCGCTCATCGCGTGCTCCGGGCGCCGGTTGACCCTCTCCTGCGGGGGACGGTATCCTTGCGCTCCGCGGTCCCGAGTGGGCCGCGATGATGTGTTCGGGTCCCTTGCTACCTCGTCGCTCGCGTCGCGCACCTCCGCGTCGGGCCCCGGGATCCGCGATGGCCCCGCGATCCCGCGGCGCCATGGCGGGCGACACCCCACGCGCCTCACGTCCCCGGCACACGGCACCAGCGCCGCCCCCGCACCCCGGCCACCCTCCGGCCTCGAGGAACGTCAGATGCCCACCTACAGCCCCAGCGCCAAGGACATCACGCGCGACTGGTACGTCGTCGACGCCGAGGGTCAGACCCTCGGCCGGCTCGCGACCCGGGTCGCCACGGTCCTGCGTGGCAAGCACAAGCCGACCTTCACGCCCCACATGGACATGGGGGACCACGTGATCGTCGTCAACGCCGACAAGATCGTGCTCACCGGCGCCAAGTCCGAGCAGAAGCTCTACCACTCCCACTCGGGGTTCCCGGGCGGGATCCGGTCGGTGCCCTTCGCCGCGATGCTCGAGAAGCGACCGACCGAGGTCGTCGAGAAGGCGATCAAGGGCATGCTGCCCAAGACCAAGCTCGGCCGGGCGACCGGCATGAAGCTCAAGGTCTACGCCGGTGCCGACCACCCCCACGCTGCCCAGCAGCCCAAGCCCTTCCCTGAGCACGTCTGAGCGTGCCGGCCGTGGTGGTGATCGACCCCACGGCCCGATGACGACCGCGAACGAGGAAGACGATGGCAGACAAGACCTTCACCGGCCGACGCAAGTCGTCGGTCGCCCGTGCTCGCATCAAGAAGGGGTCGGGCCAGTTCACCCTGAACGGGCGCACGCTCGAGGACTACTTCCCGACCGAGAAGATGCGCGCCCAGGTGCTCGAACCCTTCGAGAAGCTCGAGCAGGCCGGGCAGTGGGACGTCTCGGCACGGCTCAGCGGTGGTGGCACCACCGGCCAGGCCGGTGCGCTGCGTCACGCGTTGGCCCGCGCGCTGGCGGAGTACGACCCGGACTGGCGCACGCCGTTGAAGCAGGCTGGCCTGCTCACCCGTGACGCCCGCAAGGTCGAGCGCAAGAAGTACGGCCTCAAGAAGGCGCGCC
>CAYVJT010000038.1:2976-21980 GCA_964451855.1 uncultured Actinomycetota bacterium | reverse complement strand
ACGGGGCCTCCGGCGCCGCTCAGCACGATCTCCGAGGCCGCCTCCGGCCCCTCCACACCCCACACGGGGCCTCCGGCGCCGCTCAGCACGATCTCCGAGGCCGCCTCCGGCCCCTCCACACCCCACACGGGGCCTCCGGCGCCGCTCATGTCTCCCCGCCTTCGTCGAGCTTGGCCTGCTTCTGCTTGCGGACCCAGGCCGCCTTGGCCTTGGACCGCGCGATGCGCTCGGACTTGCCCTCGGCGATCAGCTGGTCGAAGGTCTCCTGGTCGATCTCGCCCGCACCCTCGACCTTGACGTCCGACACCCTGGGCGCGTCCGCGGACGCCGTCGGCTCGTCCGAGCTGGTGTCAGCACCACCATCGCCCTGCGCGTCCTCGTCGGCTGGCGCTTCCGCTGCGGGAGCGTCGCCCGCCCCCTCGGCAGCCGCATCGTCTCCCGTCCCGGCAGCCTGCTTGGCCTTCTGCTTGCGGACGTAGGCCGCCTTGGCCTTGGCCCGGGCCATGCGCTCCGACTTGCCCTCGGCGATCAGCTGGTCGAAGGTCTCCTGGTCGATCTCCCCGGCCTCGACCTTGACCTCCGCGGCCTTGGGCGCAGCACCACCTCCGCCGTCACCTGCCGGGGCGTCGCCACCCGCCTCCTGCTGCTCGGCGGCAAGCCGCTCCTTCTCCTTGCGGACCCACGCCGCCTTGGCCTTGGACCGCGCGATCCGCTCGGACTTGCCCTCGGCGATCAGCTTGTCGAAGGTCTCCTGGTCGATCTCGCCCGCGCCCTCGACCTTCGGCTCGGCCTTCCTGGGGCCCCCGGCATCACCGGTCTTGGCTTCGGTCTCCGTCGCTGCCTCGGCCTCCTGCTGCTTGGCCGCCTCGGCCTCGAGCTCCTTCTCGCGCTTGGCGATGGCGTCCGTGGCTTCAGCCGGCGGCACGGCCCCTTCGTCGAGCGGCGGGGGTGGCGGGACGGTGTCCATCCACTCGCGCAGGCGTTCCTTCTCGTGGAGCATCTCGCCGATCTCGACCTCCGAGTACTCGAACTCGGGCGACCAGAACAGCGCATCGAAGGGGCAGACCTCGACGCAGATGCCGCAGTACATGCACAGGGAGAAGTCGATCGCGAAGCGGTCGAGGACGTTGCGCGTGCGGGCGCGGCCGCCCTCCTTGGCCGGCGGCACCGTCTCCTTGTGGGAGTCGATGTAGATGCACCAGTCCGGGCACTCGCGCGAGCACAGCATGCAGACCGTGCAGTTCTCGTCCATGAGCGCGATGACGCCCCGGGTGCGCGGAGGCAGGTCCGGCTTGTGCTTCGGGTACATCTGCGTCGAGGGGTACCGGAACAGATGCTTGATCGTGACGCCGAGCCCCTTCATGAGCCCGACGCCTGGAGGTGAGGTCGTGGCCATCAGAACACCACCTTGGCGACGCCGACGACGGCCAGGTTGAGGAGAGCGAGGGGTACCAGGGCCAGCCACGCGAGCCGCTGCAGCTGGTCCTCGCGGAGCCGCGGGTAGGACACCCGGGCCCAGACCATGATGAACACCAGCGCCATGATCTTGCCCATGGTGACCACCACGCCCAGCAGCGTGCCGAAGGGATCGCAGTCGAACAGCCCGCCTGCGCCCTCACAGCCGGGCAGCGGCACACCGGGCAAGAGCTGCCAGCCGCCGAGGTAGAGCACCACCATCAGCGCGGACATCAGGATCATGCCGCCGTACTCGGTGAGCAGGAACATCGCGAACTTGATGCCCGTGTACTCGGTCATGTAGCCGAACACGAGCTCCGAGTCCGCGATGGGCATGTCGAAGGGCGGACGCGACAGCTCCGCCATGGCGGCGAGGAAGAAGATCGCGAACCCGAGGAACTGCGGGACGATGTACCACAGGTTGACGTCGGTGCCGGGGATCATGAAGGTCGCCTGCGCCTCGACGATCCCGACCAGCGAGAGCGTCCCCGCCTGCACGGCCACGGCGATGGCCGCGAGGATCAGGGGCAGCTCGTAGGCGATCAGCTGGCCGCCGGCCCGGAGGCCACCGATCAGCGAGAACTTGTTCGCGCTCGCCCAGCCACCCATCAGGATGCCGAGCACGGAGACCGACGAGATCGCCAGCGCGTAGAACAGCCCGAGCTCGAGGTCCAGGGCGAACACGCCCGGTCCGAAGGGCAGCACCAGGAAGATCAGCATCCCTGGGACGAGCGCCACCCCCGGCGCTGCGGCGAAGACCCACTTGTCCGCGGACCGCGGGATCACGTCCTCCTTCTGGATGAACTTGATCCCGTCGGCGACCAACTGCAGGGTCCCGAAGGGTCCGGCCTCGACCGGCCCGCGACGTGCCTGCATCCGCCCCATCACCTTGTGCTCGAGGTAGCCACCGATCAACGGGACCACGAAGAACAGCCCGAGCGCGAAGGCGATCTTGACCACGACCGAGACGACGTAGCTGTCGAACGTCGTGATCGACGTCGACTGGCCGACGAAGGTCGTGGCCGTGCTCCACACGAGTTCCATCATCGGTCGATGTCTCCGACGACGAAGAACACGCTGCCGAGCACGGCGATCGCATCGGGCACGAGCACCCCGTCGAGCAGGTAGGGGATCGCCTGCACGTTGGAGAAGGACGGGGTCCGCATCTTCAGCCGCCAGGGCGTGCGTCCACCGTCGGACTCGAGCCAGTAGCCGAGCTGTCCGAGCGGGTTCTCCGTACGAACGTAGGTCGCCCCCTCGGGCGCCTTGACCATCTTGGGGAGCTTGCTGTTGACCGGACCCGCCGGCATGTGGTCGTGGATCTGGTCGATGATGTCGAGCGACGCCTCGACGCGGCCGAGCAGGCACGCGAACCGATCGAAGGAGTCCCCGTTCTCCCCGACCGGCACGGGCACGTCGATGTCGCCGTACTTGAGGTAGGGCTCGGTGACCCGGGAGTCCTCCGGGATACCGGTGGCCTGCAGGGTCGGTCCGCTCACCCCGTAGGACAGCCCCACGTCCGGTGGCAGCGGTCCGACGCCCTTCGTGCGCGCCTGGAAGATGTCGTTACCGAGCACGAGGTCCTTGTAGTCGGGCAGCCGGGAGCGCACCAGGGCGGACAGCTGCGCGGACTGCTTGAGGAAGCCCTTCGGCAGGTCGAGCTTGAGCCCACCGACCTGGTTGTAGGTGAAGTGCAGTCGGCCGCCGGTGGCGGACTCGAGCAGGTGCTGGATGTCCTCACGTTCCCGGAACGCGTAGAACATCGGGGTGATCGCCCCGAGCTCGATCGCGAAGGACCCGGTGAACATCAGGTGGTTGAGGATCCGGTTCCACTCGGCCAGCAGCATGCGGATCCACTGGGCGCGCTCCGGGACCTCGAACTCCATCATCCGCTCGACCGCGAGCGCGACGCCGAGCTCGTTGCTGAAGCCCGACAGCCAGTCGTGGCGGTTGACCAGCGCCTTGATCTGCCGGTAGTCGCGGTGCTCGGCGAGCTTCTCGAAGCCACGGTGCATGTAGCCGATCACCGGACGCGCACCGGTGACCCGTTCGCCGTCCAGCTCCAGCACGATGCGGAAGACGCCGTGGGTGGCGGGGTGCGCGGGACCGATCGACAGCTTCATGTCGGCGGTGGCGAAGTCGCCGTCGCCGACGATCTCGAGGTGGATGTCCTCGCCGGGCGCGGTCCCGGGGTGGATCTGCTCGCGGGTGGTCAGGTCGCTCACGCCTGGCCCTCCTCGTCGCTGCCACCGTCACCGGTGTCGTCGGACCCGGCATCGGCCTCGGCGGCACGCTCCTCGGCCTTGCGACGGCGCGCCTCGGCCTGCTCCTTGCGGCGCGCCTCGGCCTTCTCGGCTCCCGTTGGGCCTGCATCCTCGGGCGCCTCAGCGGGGGCGCCCTCACCCGCGGCGTCGGCGTCGTCCTCGCCCGCGGCCGCCGCAGCCTTCTGCTTCTTCATGAAGGCCGCCTTGGCCTTCGACCGCGCGATCCGCTCCGACTTGCCCTCGGCGATGAGCCTGTCGAAGGTCTCCTGATCGATCTCGGTCTCCGGCCGCGCGTCGTCCTCTGCGCCGTCGGCGGTGTCCTTCGCTGCCTCGTCGTCGGTGTCGCCCTCGATCTCGGGGGGCGCGTTGATCGCCTTGGCCTGCTCGGCCATCGCCTTGTCGAGGTCGTACGGGCCGGGGGCGTCGCCGATCTGCGGCTGCCGTTCGATGACGTTGCCGTCCTCGTCGAGCTCGGCGGGCTCCTTGACGCCCGGCCACGGCTTGGCGACGCGAGCGGCGAGGTGGAAGTCCTTGCGCAGCGGCCAGCCCTCGAAGTTCTCCACGGTCAACAGGCGCGGCTCGAGCCCCGGGTGGTCCTCGAACTCGATGCCGAACATGTCCCAGGTCTCGCGCTCCATCCAGTCCGCACCGCGGTAGATGTCCGTGATCGACGGACACACCGGCGCTTCGCGGCCACCTTCGCAGCGGGTCCGCAGGCAGATCCGGTTGCCGGTGGAGGTCGAGTACAGCACGGTGACGACGTCGAAGCCCTCCTCGCGGGCATCGACCCCGAGCAGGCAGTCGAACATGTCGTAGGCCAGCAGGGGCTCGTCACGGCACAGCTGCGCCGCGGCGTGCCAGCCCGACGGCGCGACGTGGACGGTGAAGGTGCCGAACTCGACCGTGGAGCCGACGATCTGGTCGCCGAGGCGATCACGCAGCAGCGCTTCGGTCTCCTCCGGGGAGAGCGCCCGATCCTTGCGGGCGAGGACGTCGGTCACGACGACCCCCCACCGTTGATGGGCACCGGGCTGCTGTCCGACACGAGCGGCTCATCCGCGCCGAGGGTGATCGGGTCGAGGCGACGGCCGGCGATCCGCTCCTTGAGCGATTCCTTCTGGATGCGGTCCTGCAGGGCGACGATCCCGTCGAGCAGGGCCTCGGGCCGCGGCGGACAACCCGGGACGTACACGTCGACGGGGATGATCTGGTCCACACCCTTGGTCACGGAGTAGCTGTCCCAGTAGGGGCCGCCGCAGTTGGCGCACGAGCCGAACGAGATCACGTACTTCGGTTCCGGCATCTCCTCGTAGAGCCGCTTGACCGCCGGCGCCATCTTGTCGGTCAGGGTGCCGGAGACCACCAGCAGGTCGGCCTGACGGGGTCCGTGGGCGAAGGGGATCACCCCGTGGCGGATGAAGTCGTGGCGGGAGGTCGAGGCCGCGATGAACTCGATGGCGCAGCACGCCAGTCCGAAGTTGAAGCACCACAGCGAGTACTTGCGGCCCCAGTTGAAGACGTACTTGACCGGCTTGGGCAGTTCGACCTGGTCCATCAGTCCCATGTCAGGACTCCCTTCTTCCACGCGTACGCGAGGCCTTCCAGCAGGGTGGCGATGAACAGGAACATCGCAACCAGCGCGAAGACGGGGGTGATCCGCGTGGTGGCGTCGAGGTCACCGATGATCACGGCCCAGGGGAACAGGAAGATGGCTTCGACGTCGAAGATCACGAACAGGAAGGCGAACACGTAGTAGCGGATGTTCATCTGCGACCAGCCCGTGCCGACCGCCTCGACCCCGCACTCGTAGGTCGTCAGCTTCAGGGGCGAGGGCACGCTCGGACGCATCGCCCGGTTCAGCAGCATGATGACCGCGTACAGGGCCGCGCCCACGATCACGAGGATCGCGACGGTGCCGTACTCCTGTTCGAAGCTCACCCGCGTCCTTTACGTGCGGCCACCCTGGTGTCGCGCATCCCCACCGACGAGCCGACGGAGCGGACCGGTCGTCCCTTCCAGACGGGACCGGTACGTGTGGGGATGGCGGTACGGCGCGGACGCCACCGCCGGTGCGGCGCGACGCGGCCCGTCACCGGGCCGCCGGCGGGATGCTAGCAACCTTGCCGGACAGGGCCCCAACGGTGGTGGCCCACGCCATGGCTCGGGCCGTCATGGCAGCCGCCAGTCGATCGGCGCGGCGTCGCGTGCGGTCAGCGCTTGGTTCGCGCGACTGAACGGACGTGACCCGAAGAACCCGCGATCCGCCGACATCGGGCTCGGGTGGGACGACTCGATCCGGGGCAGGTCTGCGAGCATCGGGGCGAGCGAGCGCGCGTCGCGCCCCCACAGGATCGCGACGAGCGGCGCGTCCCGTGCTACCAGCGCACGGATCGCCTGCTCGGTGATCGGCTCCCAGCCCTTCCCGCGATGTGAGGCGGGGGCGCCCGGCCGCACCGTGAGGCACCGGTTGAGCAGCAGCACCCCCGCTTCGGCCCACGGCGAGAGGTCCCCGTTCGTGGGGGTCGGCAGGCCCAGGTCCTCGGTGTACTCCCGGAAGATGTTGGCGAGGCTGCGCGGCAGCGGCCGCACGTCGGGCGCGACCGCGAAGCTCAACCCGATCGGATGGCCAGGGGTCGGGTAGGGGTCCTGTCCGACGATCAGCGCCCGCACCTCGTCGAAGGGTCGCTGGAACGCGGCCAGGACCCGATCCCCCGACGGCAGGAACGGGCGGCCGGCGAGCTGTTCCTGGCGCAGGAACTCCCCCATGGCGCGCAGTTCGCCCTCGACGGGAGCGAGCGCGGCGTCCCACCCCGGACCGACGAGTTCCGACAGTGGCTTCACGGTCACGCGAGGCTGCCCTCCCCCGAGGCGACCCCCGAGGCGACGGGGACCCCGCCCGTGCCGAGCAGCGCGACGTCCGGACAGGTCAGCTCACCGTCGACACCCGCGTGGACCTGCGTGCGGGTGCTCAGGACGAGCTCACCCTCGGACAGCTCCAACCCGAGCAGTGCGACGTCGCGTGGCACCTCCAGCACCAGCTCCAGCCCCAGCGACGACCACAGGCGGGGGTCCCCGATCGTCGGGACCAGCCGGACGTCGCCGTCCTCGGTGATCAGGACGTTGGCGCCGAGGGTGAACGGGACCCGCTCGTCGCCGATCTCGAGCCCCTCCGGTGTGACCGCCAACGTCGGGGCCGCCAGCTCCGGGGCCCGGGCGACGAGGTAGCGCTCGAGGTCCTCCTCGACGATGCGGATGTCGGCGACCACCGTCAGGGTCTCCGGAGGGTCACCGAGACCCACAGGGGCGACGGGCAGCCGGGCGTCCACGCGGTCGATGCGCAGGTCGCCCGCCTCGATCCCGATCGCGGTGATGCGGACGTCGCGGACCTCACCCCGCAGCAGGCCGAGCACCGCAGGACGGCCGAGCGAGGTCACCTCGACCTGTTCGACCTCGACGCAACGCTCCACCTCCGAGCGCGCCGCGCTGCTCGCCAACGACGTGGCCGCCAGCTCCACCGCCAGCAGACCGAGCACGAAGAGGACCGCGATCACGCCCGTGACGATCCCGGCGGTCCGCATCGCCAACCTCAACCGGTCCGGTCGAGCGCGTACTCCCCGAGCCGCTGGAGCGCCGTGACCACCGGGCGGTCACCGAAGCGGCGGAGCTCGACGACCGCGTCCTGGACGTAGCTCGCTGCCGCGTCGCGCGATCGTTCGAGCACGTCCGAGCCGCGCAACAGCTCCAGGGCGCGGGCCACCTCGTCGTCCCCGAACTCGCCGGCCAGCAGGTGGGCGAGCTCGCCGTCGGGGTCCTCCTCGACCGCCAGCAACGTCGGCAGGGTGCGCACGCCTTCACGCAGGTCGGTGCCCGGCGTCTTGCCGGAGTCCTCGTGGTCGGACCCGATGTCGAGGATGTCGTCGGACAGCTGGAAGGCCATACCCACGTTCCACCCGTACCGGGCGACCGCCTCGACACCGTCCGCGTCGACACCCGACAGCAGCGCGCCGTAGCGGCAGGAGGTCGAGATCAGCGAGGCGGTCTTGCCGGAGATGACCTCGAGGTAGTGCTCCCGGGTCGGCTCCAGCTGGGGCACGTCGGGGGGCAGCGCGCCGAGTGAGCCCTGGACCTCGGCGATCTGTCCCTCGCACAGCTGCGCGAGCGTGCGCGCCATGATGCGGGTCACCTCGACGCCCAGGTCCGCGGACAGGTCCGACGCCCGCGCGAACAGGTAGTCGCCGGTGAGGATCGCCACCGTGTTGTCCCACCGCGAGTTCGCGGAGGGGGTGCCGCGCCTGGCGGTCGCCTCGTCGATCACGTCGTCGTGGTAGAGGGTCGCGAGGTGGACCAGCTCGACGATGACGCTGGCGTCCACCAACGGTCCCGGCGCGGGCCGCTCCTCGGACGGGCCGTCCGGGCCGAGGTGGCCGGTCAACGCGACCAGCAGCGGGCGGAACCGCTTGCCGCCCGCGGTGATCAGGTAGCGGGCCGCACGATCGACGAACGCGTGGGACGAGGTGACCTGCTCGGCGAGGCGTTCCTCGACCGCGTCGAGCACCGCCGTGACCGGCAGACCGTTGGCCTCGAGCTGTTCGAGCACGGGGCTCGGGATGCTCAGGCGAGCGGACCGCGGACGTGGGGAGGGAGGCATGGTCACCGAACGAGCGCCGCCGCCGACTCGGCGATCTGGAGGAACTGCTGCGGGTAGACGCCGAGGTAGAGGACCAGCGTCGCCGCGACCGACACCCCGGCGGACAGACCGGTCGTCACGACCGGCAGCCCGCGGGCCAGGTCGGGCTCCTCGAGGAACATCGTGCCGGCGATCCGCAGGTAGAAGAAGGCGGCCACGACGCTGCTGAGCACACCGATCACGACCAGCCACGTCAGCCCGGACGCGACACCGGCCTGGAAGACCAGCAGCTTGCCGACGAACCCGGCGGTCCCGGGGATCCCGGCCAGCGACAGCAGCGACAGCGACAGGATCCCGGCCAGCGCCGGCGAGCTGCGGCCCAACCCACGCAGGTCGAGCAGGGTCACCTCGCCGCGGCGACGGCGCTCGAGGGCGATCACGCACCCGAAGGCGCCGATCGTCCCGACGGCGTAGGTCAGCAGGTACCACAACGTGCTGGACAGCCCGGCGTTGGAGTTGGCCACGACACCGATCGTCGCGTAGCCGGCGTGGGTGATCGACGAGTAGGCCAGGATGCGCTTGACGTCGTGCTGCACCAACGCCGCGAACGCGCCGTAGAGCATCGTCACGGCCGCGAGCACGGCCAGGATCGGGACCCACAGCGTCTCCAGCGACGGGAAGGCCACGAGGTAGAGGCGCAGGACCGCGGCGAAGCCCGCCGCCTTGGTCGCCGCGGCCATGAACGCGGTGATGCTGGTCGGTGCACCCTGGTAGACGTCGGGCGTCCACAGGTGGAACGGGGCCAGGGCGATCTTGAACCCGACGCCGACCGTCACGAGCCCCAGGCCGAGCGCGGCGACCAGCTCGGGGGTGGTGCCCAGACCGACCACGCGACCGATGCTCGGGATGGCGAGGGAGCCGGTCGCCACGTAGGTCAGCGCCATGCCGTACAGCAGGATGGCCGAGGCGACCGCACCCAGGATGAAGTACTTCAGCGACGCCTCCTGCGACCGGCGGTCGCGGCGCGCCATGCCGGTCAGGACGTACAGCGCGAGCGAGAGGATCTCGAGCGCGACGAACAGCGTGATGAGGTCGTTGGCCGACCCGAGCGCGGCCATGCCCACGACCGCGAGCAGCAGCAGCGACTCCACCTCGGCGCGGTTGATCCGGCGCTCCTGCAGGTAGCCGTAACCGATCGGCAGCACGAGCAGCGCGGAGACGTAGACGGTCAAGCGCGTGAACAGCGCGATGCCGTCGTTTGCGACCGCACCGCCCAGGGCCTCCTGGGCGACGATCCGTTCGAGGTCGGGGGCCAGCACGCCCGCGTACTGCCAGCCCGTCAGCACCAGCGCCGCGATCAGCGACGACGCCGCGATGAAGGCCTGCTGCAGCGACTGCCTGGTCGGGAACGCGAACACGGCGGCCGGCACGATCACCCCGAGCGCGATCGTGACCGCGCCGGCGACGATCTGGTCCTCGGTGACGAGCCAGCTGCCCAACGCGAGCCCGACCAGCGCGGTCGGCAGCGCGACGACGTACGGACGGCGACGCGCGATCGCCAGCAGCAGCAGGATCAGCGCGATCGCGGTCGGGGGCAGCTCCGGCGCGATCGCGGACCACTCGATGTCGGGGATCGTGACGGTCGGGGCGCCGGTCACCCCGAGCAGCGGAGCGAGGAGGGACATCGTCATGCGTCATCCTCCTCGGTCGTTGTCGGCTCGACGTCGTCGGAGTCGACCTCCACGCCGACCTCGACGAGGACGCGGTCGACCGATGGCTCGACGAGGTCGTAGAGCGGCTTGGGGTAGAGCCCGATCGCGACGATCACCACGACCAGCGGGACCAGCACGCCGACCTCGCGGGCCTTGAGATCGGAGGTGTTCTCGTTGTCCGCCCCCTCGAGGGGGCCGTGGAACATCCTCTGGTAGGCCCACAGCAGGTACAGCGCGGCGAGGACGGCACCGAAGGCGGCCAGGACCCCGGCGGTGCGGTTGACCTGGAAGGTGCCGAGCAGGATCGGGAACTCGCCGACGAACCCGTTGAGCCCCGGCAGCGCCAGCGACGACAGCGACACGACCAGCCACAGCCCGGCCATCACCGGCACACGCCTGGCCAGACCGCCGAAGGCCGCGATCTGTCTGGTGTGCCGGCGCTCGTAGAGGAAGCCGACCAGCAGGAACAGCGCCCCGGTCGACAGGCCGTGGTTGACCATCTGGACCACCGACGCCGAGGTGGCGGTGGAGGTCAGCGCGAAGGTGCCGAGCACCACGAACCCCATGTGGCTGACCGACGAGTAGGCGATGAGCCGCTTGATGTCAGCCTGCATCAGGGCGACGATCGCGCCGTAGAGGATGCCGACGACCGAGATCGCCAACAGCCACGGCGCGAAGTCACGGGTCGCCTCGGGGAAGTAGGGCAGTGCGTACCGCAGCAGCCCGAAGGTCCCCAGCTTCAGCAGCACGCCTGCCAGGAACACCGAGCCACCGGTCGGCGCCTCCGTGTGGGCATCGGGCAGCCAGGTGTGCACCGGGAACAGCGGCACCTTGACCGCGAACGCGATGAGGAAGGCGGTCAACAGCCACGCCTGCTCGGTCCCGGTCAGGTTCAGCGCCAGCACGTCCGCGTAGGCGAAGCTGCCGGTCTGGCCGTACAGGTAGAGGATGCCCACCAGCATCAACAGGCCGCCGAGCAGGGTGTAGAGGAAGAACTTGACCGCGGCGGCCTTGCGGGCGGCACCACCCCAGATCCCGATGATGAGGTACATCGGCACGAGGCTGAACTCGAAGAAGACGTAGAACAGCAGCAGGTCGGTCGCGGAGAAGACCCCGAGCACCGCCGCCTCCAACAGCAGGAACGCGGCGAGGTAGCCGCGGACCCGGTCGGTGATCGTGTCCCAGGACGCGATGATGATCAGCGGCGTCAGGAAGGTCGTCAGCAGGATCAGCGCCAGGCTGACCCCGTCGACGGCCAGCGAGATGCTCGCGCCGATCGCGGGGATCCACGCCACCTGCTCGGTCAGCTGGAGCGACGGATCGGAGGTGTCGAAGTTGACCAGCAGCGCGATCGCCGCGGCGAAGGCCGCGAGCGAGGCGACGAGCGCGACGACCCGGGGAGCCAGGCCGTCGTTGTCGAGCAGCGCGAGGACGAGCGCCCCGAAGGCGGGGATCAGGATCGTGACCGCGATCATCCCCATCAGCGCACCACCTGGAGGACGATGACGCCGAGCACCGCGATCGTGCCGACCAGCACCCAACCGACGTAGTTGCGGACGAGCCCGCCCTGCCAGCGGCGCGCGACCCGACCGGTCGCCAACGACGCGACGCCGCTGCCGACCACCGCACCGTCGATCACGCGGCCGTCGACCCACACCACCCCGTTGGCGAGCCGGCCTCCCGCCCGGACGAAGATCGCCTCGTAGAGCTCGTCGACGAAGAACCTCTTCTCGAGCAGCTCGGCACCGGTGCCACGGATCGGCTCGGTCATGCGTCCGAGGGAGATGTCCCGCCTGACGTAGGCGAGGTAGGCCAGGCCGATGCCGAGCAGCGCGGCCACCACCGCGATCGGGATCAGCACCGCCTCGGTCAACGGACCGGCCGGCTCGTAGCCGAGCTCACCGACCGGCGCGACCGACGGCTCCAGGAAGGTGTAGAGCGGACCGGTGTGCACCGGGTTGAGCGCGACACCGCCCACGGCGGACAGCCCGGCGAGCACGATCAGGGGCGTGGTCATCGAACGTGGCGACTCGTGGGGGTGGACGTCGTCGCCGTACCGCGGTGAGCCGAGGAAGATCAGGAAGAACCAGCGGGACATGTAGAAGGCGGTCACCACGGCGGCGACCAGACCGACCACGTACACCGCCCCGAAGCCGTGCATGTAGGCCTCGGTGAGGATCTGGTCCTTCGAGAAGAACCCGGCGAAGGGCGGGATGCCGCTGATGGCCAGCCACCCGACCCCGGCCGTCCAGAAGGTGATGGGCATCGCCTTGCGCAGCCCACCCATCTTCCAGGCGTCGGTGGTGTTGTTCATCGCGTGCATCACCGAGCCGGCGGCGAGGAACAGCAGGCCCTTGAAGAAGGCGTGGGTGACGAGGTGGAAGATGCCCTCGCGGAAGGCCCCCACCCCGACCCCGATGAACATGAAGCCGAGCTGGGAGACGGTGGAGTAGGCCAGGATCTTCTTGATGTCGTCCTGGCGGACCGCGATCAGGGCGGCCATCAGGGCGGTCAGCGCGCCGATCCAGGCGATGATCGTCATGGCGTCCACCGACTGGATCAGCACCGGCGACATGCGCACCATCAGGTACACGCCTGCGGTCACCATGGTCGCCGCGTGGATCAGCGCGGAGACCGGTGTCGGTCCGGCCATGGCGTCCGGGAGCCAGACGTGCAGCGGGATCTGCGCCGACTTCGCGGCCGCGCCCCCGAGCAGCAGCAGGACCAGCGCGAACGCGACCGTGCCGTCCAGCGATGCCGCGTTGACCTCGAGGATGTCCAGCGTGCCGACCGTCGCGAAGGCGAGGAACATCGCCACCATGAAGGAGACGTCACCGACCCGGTTGGTGATGAACGCCTTCTTCGCCGCGACGGCGTAGTCGCGCTTCTCGAACCAGAACCCGATCAACAGGTAGCTCGACAGGCCGACGAGCTCCCACCCGAGGAACAGGGTGAGCAGGTTCGACCCGAGGACCAGGATCAGCATCGAGGCGAGGAACAGGTTGAGGTAGGCGAAGAAGCGCGCGTAGCGCGGATCGCCGTGCATGTAGCCGACCGAGTACACGTGGATCAGGAAGCCGACGCCGGTGACCACCAACAGCATCACGGTGCTGAGCTGATCGACCAGCAGCTCGAAGGTGACCGTGAGCCCACCGACATCGATCCAGGTGGGCATCGGGCGCAGGTAGCTCGCGGGCGCCCCGAGGACCTGGACGGCGATCGCGATGGCGAGCACGAAGACCACACCGGACACCGCGGTCGCGATGTGGGCGGCGCGGTCGCCGAGGTAGCGCGTGAGCGCCAGGATCGCGACGAAGCCGAGCAACGGCAGGACCGGGACGAGCCAGGCCACACCGATCATGCCGGCGCTCGTCTCGATCACCTCGCTGGCGAGCGTGGCGGTCTCTGCGGCAAGGATGATGCCCACGTCACCACCTCAACAGCTGGGGGACGTCGACATCGAGGGTCCCGCGGCGGAAGTAGAGGTTGACGATCAGCGCGAGGCCGACCACCACCTCCGCAGCGGCGACGACGATGACGAAGAACACGAACACCTGCCCGTCGGGTCCGGCCCACATCCGGGCGGCCGCCGCGAGGGTCACGTTGACCCCGTTGAGCATCAGCTCGACGCACATGAACAGCACGATCGCGTTGCGGCGCAGCAGCACACCGACGAGCCCGATACTGAACAGCAGGGCCGAGACCGCGAAGTAGTACCCGATAGCCACGGCTCAGTCCCCCTTCCGAGGCCCGTCGGCCCCCGGCTCATCGTCACCGTCGTCGGGCGGTCTGGGTTCGCGACCGGCGAGCAGGTCGGGGTCCGCGCCCTCGTCGCTGCCGGCCAGCTCCGCCGAGAGCGCCGCGAGCGCGTCGTGGTCGGTGTCGGGCTCGTCGGGACCTGGCGGGCCCTCGTCCAGCTCGTCGTCGAGGTCCTCCGGTTGCAGGTCCTTGCGCCGGGCGAGGATCACCGCACCGATCGTCGCGACCGTCAGCAGCAGCGCGGCGAGCTCGAAGGGGTAGGTGTAGCGGGTGAACATCGAGCGACCGATGAAGGTCGCGCCGGAGCGGTCATCCTCGAGCTGATCCGCCAGGCCGATGCAGCGCTGCTGATCGGTGCCGGCCTCGATCGGCGCGTCCGAACCACACACCGACGGCGGGCCCGTGTAGGGGCCGACGAAGGCGAACAGCAGGGCTCCGGCGAGCACCGCGCCACCGACCACGGCGAGGACGCGGTTGCGGGCCCGGGTCGCGAGCAGCAGGTCGTCACGATCGACGCCCAGCAGCATGATCACGAACAGGAACAACACCATGATCGCGCCGCCGTAGACCAGCACCTGGATGATCGACAGGAACGGTGACTCCAGCGTCAGGAACAGTCCCGCGATCGCCAGGAGGTTGACGACCAGCATCAGCGCGCCGTGCACGATGTTGCGCATCGTGATCACGGCCAGCGCCGAACCGAGGGCCAGGACGGCGAACACCCAGAACATCACGGTCTCAGCGGTGTCCGCCCCAGCCGCCGCCTCCGCAGCCTGGGCCAGCAGCAACATCTAGCGGTCCCTTCCGGGTTCGGGGCGGGTGGGACCGCCGACGGTCGCAGGGTCTGGTGGCAGCTCGTCCGGCCCCGGGAGCTCGCCCGTCGGGACGACCTCCCCGGCACGTGCCGACGGGGCCGGCGCTGCCGAGCGGAACCTACCTCCGTGCAACGTCGGCGGCGTGACGGCGAGCCCACCGTAGTAGTTCAGACCGCGTTGCCGGACCTCACGGTCGGTGTGCGGCGTGTCGTCACCGCCGGGGGGCACCTCCGCGAGGAGTCGGTCCTTGGTCCACACGAGCGCCTCACGGGTGTCGGCCGAGAACTCGAAGTCGTGGGTCATCGTCAACGCCCGTGTCGGACACGCCTCGATGCACAGCCCGCAGAGGATGCAGCGGTTGTAGTTGATCTGGTAGTCCTCGGCGTAGCGCTCGCCCGGCGAGTAGCGCGCCTCGGCCGTGTTGTCCGCACCCTGGACGTAGATCGCGTCGGCGGGGCAGGCCCACGCGCACAGCTCGCAGCCGATGCACTTCTCGAGCCCGTCGCTGTAGCGGTTGAGCTGGTGCCGACCGTGGAACCGCGGCGCGACCGGCCGTGGCTTCTCCGGGTACTGCGCCGTCTCGTTGGGACCGATCATGTTGCGCAGCGGGACCGAGAACCCGCGCCCGAGCACGGTGTACTTGAGCAACACCCATGCCAGGACCACCAGGATCACGAAGGTCAACGTCGTGACCACCACCGGGGGCAGGCCGATATCCATCAGGGAGCCACCTCCTCACGGTCGGGATCCGCACCAGGCTCGGGGCGTGCGGTGCCGGGATCCTCGGCGTCCTCGTCCTTGGGGCCTGTCGGGGCGAGCAGCAGCAGCGCGACGACGATCACCCCGGCGGCGACGATCAGGCCGATCCGCAGCTCGTTGGTCAGCCCACCCTGCTCGTTGATCAGCACGAACGCGGCGGTGACCAACGTCCAGACCAGCGCGATCGGGATCAGCAGCTTCCACCCGAGGTCCATCAGACGGTGGTAGCGGGTCCGCGGGAGCGCACCACGCAACAGGATGAAGAAGAAGATGAACAGCGCCATCTTCAGGGCGAACCAGAAGATCGGCATGATCCAGGCGACGCTGTCCGGCAACCCGAAGGTCGGGCCGGCAGGACCGCCGAGGAACAGCGTCACCACGATCGCCGACATGGTGACCACCTGCATGAACTCGGCCAGCATGAACATGCCGAACCGCAGGCCGGAGTACTCGGTGTTGAAGCCACCCACCAGCTCCCCCTCGGCCTCTGCGAGGTCGAAGGGCGGACGGCCGGCTTCGGCGACCATGCCGATCACGAACACCAGGAAGGCCGGGAACAGCGGGATCGCGAACCATCCGGGCATGCCCGCGATCAGGCCATCGCCGGACTGCGCCTCGATGATGTCCGAGATGCGCAGCGACCCGGCGTAGATGAGCACGCTGGCGACCGCGAGCGCCTGCGCGATCTCGTAGGAGACCATCTGCGCGCTCGAGCGGATGCCACCGAGCAGCGGGTACGGCGAGTTGGAGGCCCAGCCCGCCAGGAACACGCCGTAGACGTGCAGCGACCCGAGGGCGAGGATCCACAGCGCGCCGACGGACAGGTCCGCGACGACCAGCGTGAAGGTCTCGCCGAACAGCGTGACCTCGCCGCCGATCGGCACCACCGCGATCGCCAGGAAACCCGCGACGACGGCGATGATCGGCGCGATGTTGTAGATCGGCTTGTTGACCATGTCCGGCGTGACGTCCTCCTTGAAGAACATCTTCACGCCGTCCACCAGGGTCTGCAGGATCCCGAACGGCCCGACCCGGTTCGGTCCGACCCGGGTCTGCATCCGCGCCACGACGCGGCGCTCCGCCCAGATCAGCAGGGCGGTGACCAGCAGGAAGTAGGCGAACACCACCACCGTCTGGAACAGCGGGACCCACAGCGGGGTGGACTCCATCAGGCGACCTCCTCGGCGACCTGGTCGCTGGCCACCTTGGTGAGCCCGACCCACAGCTCGCCGTCACGGTCGGCCAGGTCCCACACGGGATCGTCGGTCGAGTTGGTCGGGAGCACGACGGTGCCCGCGACGACGTCAGGCTGGACGGCGACCGGCAGCCGCAGGGAGCCGCCGGCCCCCGTCACCTCGACGATGTCGCCGTCGGCGAGGTCGCTCGCCTGCGCGTCGCTCGGCGCGACGGCCACGGTCGCCGGACGGGCCGTGGCGAGCAGGTCGGTCGCGCCGACGAGCATCGTGCCGCGGTCCAAGAGCAGCGGACGCGCGACGACGGCGAGACCCTGAGCTTCGTCGGCCGACGCGTCCGACGCCACCTCGGCGTCGTCGAGCTCCGGGAAGACGTGCGGGGTCTCGCGCCGTCCGACGCGCACCATCTCGGCGCGCAGCGCCTCGAGGTCGTTGAACCCGAGGTCGTGGCCGAGGATCGCCGCGACCTGCACGAGGATCTCCCAGTCCTCCTGGACCAGGTCGGGCCCGTCGATCGCCCGGGAGAAGCGCTGCGCGCGCCCCTCCCAGTTGGTGGCCGTGCCGGGGCGTTCCTGCCGCGCCGCGACGGGCAGCACGACGTCGGCGTGATCGACCACGGTGTCGGTCCGCGCGAGGTCCTGCACGATCACCGTGCCGACCTTGGCCAGCGCGGCCCGTGCGAGCTCGGTGGACGCGGCGTCGCGCGCGAGGTCGACGCCGATCAGGTGCAGCACGTCGATCCTGCCGGCCGCGGCGTCGGTCAGGATCGCGTGGAGGTCGCGCCCGGGCTCGCTCGGCAACTCACCCCAGTGCTGCTCGATGGCCGCCCGGTCGTCGGCGTCGTCGAGACGACGTCCGCCCGGCAGCAGCCCTGCGGCGAGCCCGGCCTCGACGGCACCTCGCGCACCGGCACGCCGTGGGACGTAGCCGAGCTTGCCGTCGACCGCGTCGGCCAGGGCCGCACCCGCGGTGATCGCGCCGGCACCGGCTCGCTCCCCCACCAGCACCACGGGAGCGACGGCCTCCCGCACTGCCTCGGACACCTCACCTGCCGGACCGTCGGCCTCGCGCCCGGCCAGCTCGCGCAACGCCGCGGCCTCACCGGCAGGCGCCGTCGGCACGTGCCGCCACGCCAGGTCCGCGAGGGTGCCGAGGTGGGGGCCGACGACGATGATGCGCGCCCTGCCGTTGCGCCACGCCTTGCGCAGACGCAGGTGGAGGATCGGCACCTCCTCCTCGGGGTCCAGCCCGGCGACCACGATCACCGGGGCCTGCTCCACGTCGGCGTAGGTCGCGGTGTCGCGGCCGATCAGCGCAGGCAGCTCCGCGCGCTCGGTGGCCGGAGCGAACCGCGTGCGGTGGTCGAGGTCGTCGCTCTTGAGCACCGTGCGGACGTACTTGGCTGCGGCGTAGGCGTCCTCGTCTGCCAGACGCGATCCGGTCACGACCGCGACCCGTCCCGGCCCCGCCTCCTGGGCGGCGGTGATCGCGGACCGGGTGCGACGCAGGACCTCGGTCCAGCTCGCGGTCACGAGGTCGTCGCCGTCGCGGAGCTTGGGCTCGGTGATGCGGGTGGCCGCGGTCAGGTGCGTGAACCCGAACCGCCCCTTGTCGCAGTTCCACGCCTCGTTGACGGCCATGTTGGTGCGGGCGAGCTGCCGCTGGATCTCGCCACGGCGCGACTGGACCGTCAGGCTGCAGCCGGCCGAACAGTGGTCGCAGACCGACGGGGTGGTCACAACGTCGAAGGGCCGCGACTTGAACCGGTACGAGGTGGAGGTGAGCGCACCGACCGGGCAGATCTGGATGATGTTGCCCGAGAAGTAGCTGTGGTAGGGCTCGTCCTCGTAGATCGCGACCTGCTCGAGCGCACCACGTTCGAACAGTTCGATGAAGGGGTCACCGGGGATCTGCTCGGCGAAGCGGGTGCAGCGGGCACACAGCACGCACCGCTCGCGATCGAGCAGGATCTGCTCGCTGACCGCGACCGGCTTGTGGTACCGGCGCTTCTGGTCGATGAACCGGGAGCTGGTCGAGCCATGCGCGAGCGCCTGGTCCTGCAGCGGGCACTCCCCACCCTTGTCGCACATCGGGCAGTCGAGCGGGTGGTTGATCAGCAGGAACTCGAGGGTGCCCTCCTGGCCCTTGCGGGCCAGCTCGGAGGTCCGCTGGGTCTTGACCGCCTTGTCCTCCATGCAGGTGGTCGTGCACGCCATCATCGGCTTGGGCATGCCCTCGATCTCGACCATGCACTGCCGGCACGCCCCCACCGGGTCGAGCAGCGGGTGGTCGCAGAACCGCGGGATGATGATCCCGAGCTGCTCGGCCGCGCGGATGATCAACGTGCCCTTCGGCACGGTGATCTCCTGCCCGTCGATCGTGAACGTGATCTGTTCGGTCATCGTGACAACCCCCCATCG
>CAYVJT010000038.1:0-2876 GCA_964451855.1 uncultured Actinomycetota bacterium | reverse complement strand
CGGATGTGCTCGACGTACTCGTCGCGGAAGTACTCCAGACTGGAGCGGATCGGCGAGACCATGCCGTCGGCGAGGGCGCAGAAGGCACGGCCGAAGATGTTGTCGCAGAGGTCCTCCAGCAGCTCGAGGTCCTCCATCCGCCCGGTGCCGGTGTCGATCCGGGTGAGGATCTGCCCCAGCCAGTAGCCGCCCTCACGGCAGGGGGTGCACTTGCCGCAGGACTCGTGCTCGTAGAAGTGGGTGAACCGGCGGGTCACCGACACCACCGAGGTCTGATCCGAGTAGATCATCAGCGCCCCGGTGCCGAGCAACGACCCGGCCTCCTGGATGTCCTCGAAGGTGTAGGGCGTGTCGGCCGCCGACGCGGGCAACATCGGCGTCGACGAGCCCCCCGGCATCCAGAACTTCAGCTCCCGGCCCTCCAGCATGCCGCCGGCCATCTCGATCATCTCGTTGACCGTGGTGCCCAGCGCCACCTCGTAGTTGCCGGGCTCGTTGACCTCACCGGAGATCGCCATGAGCTTGGGGCCCGGCGACTTCTCCGTGCCCCACTGACGCCACCAGTCGACCCCGTGGCGCACGAGGAAGGGCACCGCCGCGATCGACTCGACGTTGTTCACCGTGCTGGGACAGCCGTACAACCCCTGGGCCGCGGGGAAAGGGGGGCGCAGCCGGGGCTGACCGCGTCGCCCCTCCAGGGAGTCGAGCAGGGCCGTCTCCTCACCGCAGATGTACGCACCGGCACCACGGTGCAGGACGAGGTCGTAGCGCTTGCCCGACCCCATCACATCCGCGCCGAGGTAGCCCTTCTCGTAGGCCTGGCGGATCGCCTTCGTCAGCTGACGGCCCGCGTAGGCGAACTCGCCCCGTAGGTAGATGTAGCCCGCCACGGCGTTGATCGCGAGGCCGACCACGATCATCCCCTCGATCAACTGGTGGGGATCGCGCTCCATCAGCAGGCGGTCCTTGAAGGTGCCGGGCTCGCCCTCGTCGGCGTTGCAGACGACGTAGATCGGCTTGCCGGTGTCCTGCGCGACGAAGGAGAGCTTCATCCCGGTCGGGAACCCGGCACCGCCGCGACCGCGGAGCCCGGATGCCTTCACGACCTCGATGATCTCAGTTGGCTCCATCTCCAGGGCCCGCCGCACGCCGTCGTAGCCGTCGTGCTGCTCGTAGACGTCGATGTCGCCGACGTCGTCGATGTCGTAGCGGTACGACATCGCCGAGACCCGTCCGGTGGTCCCCATCTCAGGCCTCCTCGTCGGGATCGGCTGCGGCCGGCGGCCCGTCGTCCTCGTCGGTCCCCGACGCCTCGGGTGGCGCGTCCGATGGGGGCGACTCGCCGGTCGCGGTCGCCACCTGCTCGTCGGTGAGTCCTGGCTGGTCCTCCACGCTGGGGGCCGGTGCGCCGTCGTCCTCCCCGGTGAGGTGCTCGGCCATCTGGGCCGCCTCGCCGCGCAGCTCGTCGGAGAGCTCCGCCGCGACCTGCCGGTCCTGATCTGTGGCCTGATCACGCAGGGGCGAGACGCCGATCCTTGAGGCCTCGCGGAACACGTCGCCACCGTGTCCTGACGGGTCCACACCGGGGTGGGTGACCGCCAGCGGGGTCTCCCCTGAGCGGTACGTGGGCGAGGTCGCCATCTCCGCCTGCAACCGCGCTGCCTCGATGAGGTGCTCGTCGACACCGTCCTCGATCCCGGAGAACTCCCGCTCGACCTCCTTGAAGGTCGCGGGCGTGTGGCCGGAGAGGTTGGATGCCGGCGGCTCACCGGCCTTGGCCTTCTCCAGCAGCTGCATCGCCTCTTCCGTGGAGTCCGGTCGGTAGTTCTCGTAGTTGATCTGCACCACCGGTGCGGCATCGCAGATGCCGAGGCACTCGGCGTGCTCGACCATCACCCCGGCTCCCTCGGTGTCGACGTGGCCACCGCAGGCCTCGACGTAGCCCTCGTAGATCTCCTGTGCCCCGGCGATCTGGCAGGTGGGGTTGGTGCACACACTGAGCAGGTAGTCGCCGAAGGGCTCGCGCTTGTACATCGTGTAGAAGGTCGCGACCGCACCGACCTCGGCCTTGGTCAGCGACAACAGCTCGGCGCAGAAGGCGATCCCGTCCTGGCTGACGTAGCCCTCGACGGACTGGACGAGGTGGAGGAGGGGAAGCAGCGCCGAACGCGCGACGGGGTACCGCCGGACGAGGCGCTCCGCCTCGTGCACCGTGGCGTCGGGGAACGGCATGTGCGTCAGCTCCTGGGGACCGTGGGTGGGACGGGGGTCGGGTCGCGGGTCGGGTTCGGGGGTCGGGGGTCGGGTCAGCGGTCGACGCCCCCCATCACGGGGTCGAGCGAGGCGACCACGACCACCACGTCGGCGACCATGTGGTCGGTGGCCATCACCTCGGCACCCTGGAGGTTGACGAAGGAGGGGTCGCGGACGTGGACGCGGTAGGGCTTGTTGGTGCCGCTCGAGGTGATCGCGTAGCCGAGCTCGCCGCGGGGCGACTCGACCGACTGGTAGACCTGCCCCGCCGGCACGGGGAAGCCCTGGGTGACCAGCTTGAAGTGGTTGATGAGCGACTCCATCGACTCGCCCATGATGTGGCGGATGTACTCCGGGTCGTTGCCGATCCCGTCCGGGCCGAGCGCCTGCTGAGAGGGCCAGGCGATCCGCTTGTCCTGGACCATGACGGGCCCACCAGGCAGCGTGTCCAGTGCCTGTCTGATGATGCGCATCGACTGGCGCATCTCCTCGATCCGCACCAGGAACCGGCCGAACGAGTCACCGGAGGTGTCGGTCGCCACCTCGAAGTCGTAGGCCTCGATCCCCGAGTAGGGCTGGGCCTTGCGCAGGTCCCAGGGCACGCCGGCGGCGCGCAGCAGCGG
>CAYVJT010000037.1:0-22147 GCA_964451855.1 uncultured Actinomycetota bacterium | reverse complement strand
GGCTGGTGGTGGGCGGGATTCTGGTCGCGATGCGACACCTATCCCGCCCAGTGCGGGTGCGCTGGTAGGTCTTGGCTGCCCCGTCCTTGTCATCGGCGTGGGCGACGATCAGGGTGGCGTCCACATCGACGGTCATCGGCTCATCGGCACCGTCCCCGGCGACCTCAGCCGAGGCCTGCCCCCAGGCCACCTTGACCGACGGCGGGGCCGCCCCCGCCCGCCGCCTCCGACAGCGCGGAGGCCAGCCCGATCGCCTTCGCGGTGGCAGCCACCAACCCCCGACCCTGCCCGGCCGGTCAACCCGGCCGCGTCTGCGGTGACCTCTAGCCCACGACCCGGCTGTTCTCCTTCACCCCACGGTGCAACCCTCCTGGTCGGCGGCGTGGTCTTCAACACCCACATCCTGCCGATCCAGGAGGGTTCCTCCGTGCACTTGCCGTCACGCCACGGTGGCCACGGTCTGCAGGTAGGTGTTCTCGACGACGGCGGTGCCATCGACGGCCGTGTTGTAGCGGTCGAAGACGTCACGGATGTCGCGCAGCAACTCGTCGCGCCGCTCGGGCTCGATCCGCTCCAGCGCGCTCAGCGTCGGGCCGAACCAGGTGGCGAACACCTCGACCGCGTGGTCGACCGAGCGGTAGTACTGCAGCCCGGGGCGCGGTTCGCTCTTCATCCACGAGACGCCGGGACCGAGCAGCTGCTCGAGGCCATCCTCGGTGCCCCACCGCAGTGGTGACGGGACGCCGGGCGGTGGCGGCGCGTAGCGGGCATGGGTGGAGAACAGGTCACCGCTCCAGCCCTCCGGCATCGGGCCGGCGAGTCCGATCCGTCCACCGGGTCGGCAGACGCGCAGCAGCTCGTTCGCCGCACGCTGCTGATCCGGTGCGAACTGCACGCCGTAGATGGACAGGACCACGTCGAAGCTGTCGTCCTCGAAGGGCAGGTCCTGGGCGTCGGCGACCCGCAGATCGATCTCGTTGCCCTCCGCGTGCGCCCGCTGTTCCGCACGGTCGATCAGCTCCGGGACGAGGTCGATGCCGGTCACCTCGGCGTAGTGGCGCGCGGCCACGAGCGCGGCGGTGCCGGTGCCACAGGCGACATCGAGGACCCGTTCGCCGGCATGGAGGCCGACGGCCGGGCAGAGTCGCTCGGCCATCACCACGTTGTGGCGGGCGATCTCGTGGAAGTCGCCGCTGGCCCAGGTCTTCCTCTGCGCGTCGGTGACCGTCTCGTAGTCGACCGTCGGGGTGTCGGTCATCTCGATCCTCCTGGTTCGGGTCGGGTGGGGTCGCGCCGTCAGACGAGCTGGCTCGCCGGCAGCCCGACGGCACGCTCCTCGTTGACCGGGAAGTACGTCTGGGTGCTCGCCGGCTCCAGCGAGGGATCGATGTAGTTGCGGATCTCGTCCACCGACGGTGCCTCCCACAGGCACGCTGCCCGGGTGAGGTCGGTGGCGGTGAGGAACTGGTGTCGCCGACAGGTCTGCGGTGGCGGCGCCATGCTGTTGACCTTCTCCTTGAACAGGTCCTGGTCGTGGATCTCGTGGTGGATCGCGACGAACATCTGTGGCCTCCCTTGCCTCGTGGCTCGTTCACGTGCATCCCCACGGTGGCGCAGGCCGGTTGCAGCGGCCTTACACCTCGGTGTCACCACCACCTCGCCCGGAGCGCGCCGGGTTCGACGACACGGCGATGACGCCGCTGGCGCGGGCGGTCGAACCGGTGCTCCCTGCGACGCTGCCGGCAGAGCTCCCTGCGTGGCGTCAGCGTGCGGTGGAGTCCTCCGCGGCATCGGCGGGGTCGACCGGACCGTCCGGTGCGGTCACGAAGCCGTCGAGGGCGGTGCGACACAGCTCCGCGGTGCCGTCGGGGTCGTCGGGCGCGTCGCAGGTGAACGACCACATCGCGTCGGGATCGTCCTCCGGGATGAACCACTGGCGGATGTAGCGCGCCTCGCCGGCGAAGATCTCCTCGGGGACCCGGAAGCTGACCTTCGCGATCGTGCGGTCATGCCACTCGACGGTGTCGGTGCCGGCCACCTCGAGACCCTGTTGCTCGAACCGAGGGCGCAGCGCATCGGCCAGGTCGGCGACGTCATCGAGGTCGAGGCCGGGGTCTGCAGCGTTGACGTTGACCTGCCAGGAGACGACCGAGTCGGGGACCGATCGGGCGTCGGCGACGACCACGCGCACGTTGCTGCGATCGGTGCCCGTGCTCCGCAGGGCCGGGACCCAGAACTCCGCCCAGGCGCTGCCGGCCGTTGCCGCCTCGAGCGGCTCGACGTCGTCACCGATCGACCACGTCGTCGCCTCCGGGGGCGCCGAGACGACGAACTCGCCGACCCGCTCGTCGGCCACGACCGTGGTCGACCACCCCGACGGGAGCTCGTCGACGAGCGCGTCGGCTCGCGCCTGAGCGTCGTCATCGGACGCCGGTGTGCAGGCAGCGGTGAGCACGGCCAGGGTGGCCAAGACGGCAGCGGAACGTCGCATCGAGCCTCGTCGGTGGCGAGACGGGGACGGGGCCCTGTCGGGTCCCACATCACAGGCAACCACCATCGGCGCCGATCTCTTCCCGCAGGTGTTCTGGCCTGCCTGCTCGCCTCGCCCGTGGCTGTGCGCAGGTGGGTCTCGTCCCACGCCGCTCGGGCGTTGGGGACGATCACCTGGCGCGACCCTCGTCGTCGAGGACGTCGCGCCAGCTGCGGGTCGGCTCCCACCCGAGGAGGCGCCGTGCCTTGCCGCAGTCGATCCCCGACGCATCCACCCGGTCGGTCGCGCGCAACTCGACCCCGCCCCCATGGATGGTGGCCTCGACGAGGTCGGTCAACGGCTGGCCGGTGGCGTTGTCCGGTTGGGCGATGTAGATGACCTCGTGTCCCTGCAGCTCGGTCGTGGTCGCCAGGAGGATGGCCTCGGCGAGGTCGTCGTTGTCCGTGTAGGACCAGAAGCTCGCCGAGTACTCGTAGGGCACACGGATCATCGGGCCGAGGTTGCGTTCGTAGTTGCCCGGGTGCTGCACCCAGGAGGGGCGGATGGACACCACGGTGAGATCGCTGCGTTGCACGGCGGCGTCGCACCACTGCTCGATCACGTGCTTGCCGAACCCGTACGGATCCTGTGGCTGGCAGGGGGTCAGCTCGTCGAGGGGGAGGTAGGGCGGGAGGAAGGGCCGTTCCGCGAAGATCATCCCGGGCACCGTCTCGCTCGAGAGGTTGACCAGGCGTCGCACCCCGGAGCGCACGCACGCCTCGACGACGTTGAAGCCCGACAGCACGTTGTTGGCGAAGACCACATGCGGCGCGTGGTGGATCGGATCGGGGATCGCGGCCGTGTGCACCACCACCTCGACGTCGCGCACCAGGGCGTACACGGCACCGGCGTCGGTCAGGTCCGCCTGCAGGTAGGGGGGCTCACCCGGGAGCTCGCGCTCGTGGACCGGGGGCGTCAGGTCGGTGGCGACCACGTCGTGACCGGCCCGCTGCAACCTCGCCGTCGCCGCGGCCCCGACCTTGCCTCGTGCTCCCGTGACCAGCACACGCATCCCGACCTCCTCGACCGGCTCGGCGCAACGAGGCTCCCCCGGGTGAGCGCTGCACGCTAGGGGAGGAAGGCCGCTCCCTCGCGCTGGCTTCGTCGCCGGGGCACCACGTCGGCGTGATATCCACGTGAGGTCGCGATCACAGGACCGGCTTCGTGACCATCGCCCACACCACGACGAGCAGGAAGCCGACATCGAGGGTGCTGCCGAGGGTGATGCCGCGTGCGGCCACCGCAAGGTTGGGGTGATCGGTGCCGTGTTCGGCGGCGACGGCGAGGAAGCGCTTGCCGGCGCGCTCGGCCACCAAGGTCTGCGCGAGCCCGGAGGCGAGGATCCCGCCGAAGCCGATGAGGATCCACAGGTCCGTGAACCTGTACGCCGGCTCGGTCGCGACGAGCGCGATGCCGAAGCCGACCGTGACGAGTGAGGCTGGGATGAACAGCCGCACGCCGAGCGCCTGCGACGCACGTCCGACCGTCAGCAGCCCGCCGTAGTCCTTCACCCGCACCAGATGCTGGTTCAGGATGAGCAGGCCGGCCCCAGCTCCCACCCACACGATCGCACCGATGACGTGGAGGAGCCTGAACAGCTCGTAGCGGCTCATCGGCTTCCCACCTCCGCCCTCAGGAACGTCATCGTCGCCTCGGCGGCTTCACGTGGTCGATCGAGCCACGGGAGATGTCCGGCGTCGGGGACCATGGTCAGCTCCGCCATCGGCATCACACGCACGAGGTGTCGAGCGACCGCCTCATCGCCGAAGGTGTCGTCGGCGCCCCACCAGAACAGGGTCGGGACGGCGATGTCGCCGAGCAGGCCGTCGGCGAGGGTGAGCTCGGCGCGGTTGGGGACGACCCGCCCGATCAGGTCGCCGTCGTTGCGCATCGTGTCGGTGTGGCGCTGGAGCGCGAGGTACCAGTCGAGGAACCCCTGCGGGATCCTGCCAGCGTCGAGGCTCGCGCTGTGGCCGATCTGGCGCAGGATCGAGCGCGCGGCCCGTTCGCTGGGAGGGAGTGTGTTGGCGATCTTGCGCACCCACGGCTTGGTGAGCGCCCGCATGAAGGGGGGTGCCTTCTCGCCGGGGGACAACGCCGGACAGGCCATCTGCACCATGCGGCGGAAGCGCCCAGGTTCCGCGGCTGCCGAGCGCAACGCCAGGTGCCCCCCGAAGGAGGAGGCCACGACGTGGGCGCGATCGATCCCGAGCCCGTCCAGCACCTCGCCGACGATCGTGGCGCCGATGCGCGGCAGGTTGCCGGCGGTGATCGGGTAAGGGGCGCTCAACCCGGTCCCCGGTCGGTCGAGGAGCAGGCAGCGCGATCCCTGGAGGTGTTCCAGCATCGGTGCCCAGGTCGTGCCCGCGTTGGGGCCGCCGTGGAGGAACAGGACGGGGTCGCCCTCGCCGACCTCCTGGACACGGACCGTCGTGCCCGTGGTCGCCAGCCGGATCCGGTGCTCGGACGGGGCGAGGCCGACGGTCGCCCAGAACGCTGCCTCGGCCTCGCGGTAGGTCCCGTACTCATCAGCGGACATCGAGCTCACCCGCCATCGTCTCGTGTCCAGGCACGTCGCAGAAGTAGCGGTAGGTGCCGGGCTCCAGGGCGATGGGCATGCGCACGGCGGTCGAGCCGGGGAGGTCGACCTTGAGCTCGGTCCCTTCGACGACGAGCGTGTGGTGGAACGGATCCCGGTTGTCGATCCAGAGGGCCGCTTCCCCCGCAGGTACCTCGATGTGTGCGGGGAACGTCGAGTGGATCGCCTCGACGGGGACGTCTCCCGGTTGCTGCGACTCGGAGTCGACCCCGGAGGCGGCGACCAGGGAGACCACCACCGCCGCCGCGGCGAGTCCACCGGCGGCGAGCGCGACCGGACGACGGTTGACCGCCGGGTGGCCAGAGCGCAGCCCCAGGATCGCACCGACGAACACCGTGAGCACGGCCAGCCCGGACACGGCCTCGAAGATGAAGCTGGCCGGCGACTCCGGGTGTGCGAGGTTGGCCACGATGAACGGGATGCTGCCTCCGAGATGCACGAGCGTGAGGACGATGATGACCCCCAGCAGCCAGCGTGAGCGCCGCCAGCCGATCGCGAGGCCGAGTCCGAGGTAGATCAGGCTGAAGATCGTCAGCGGCGCGATGAGGTGACCCGCCAGGACCTGGACGGCGATCAGCAGCGCGACGACCGTCAGCATGGCGCCCGCCACGAACCGGTCGCCGGCGACGGGTTCGGCCGGCCTGTCGGAGGGACGGACGGGGCGTGCGGCGGTGGTGCTCATGGTGTCTTCCTCTCAAGGTGGGGTGGATGGCCTTGCGGGTGGTCAGGAGCGAGCGATCCGGACACGGCGGTGCCAGGACCAGTAGGCGAGACCGAGCAGGAGGAGCGCGGAGACCAGGGCGTGGGTCACGCCGCCGGCCGTGGTCCCGTCGGTCAGACCCGCTGCGACCTGGAGGACACGCAGCGGCCCCCAGAGGGGCAGGGTCTGGGCGACCGCGGTGTCCATCGGGACGCTCGATCCCACCCCGACGATGCCGATCAGCACCAGCGTCCCCTCGAGTTCGCGCGGCACGAGCGCTCCGATGGCCAGGCCGAGCGGGACGGACACGACCGCCATCAGCGCCAAGCCCAGGGCCGCCGTCGGGCGGTCGACCAGGAGCGCGCCCGACCGCCACAGGATCTGTGGGGCGAACACCGCGACGAGGCCGAGCGCCAGGAGCAGGATCAGGACCAGGCGTCCGAGGAACCCCTGGTGGGCTGGAGCGCCAGCGAGTGCGAGCCGCGGGTCGGCTCGGCGCCAGCCGAGGATCCCGAACATCCCCGCGGCGGCGACCGCCCAGGAGACGCCCATGGATCCGGCGATCAGGCCGTAGTCCTCGCTGGCGGGAACCGAGTAGTAGAAGGCCGCGGGCAGCAGCACGAACAGGGTCATGACCGCCCGCCGGCGCAGCAGGTCGCGACCCTGCATCTCGGCGACCACGAGGGTGCGTCGTAGCGCGGTCACGTCGTCACCGCCACGGGGTCGCCGGCCACGCCGTCCCGCACCTCCACGACCCGGTCGACGCGGTCGAGCTCGGTCAGCAGGTGGGTGACCACCACCACGGCGCGGCCCTGATCCCGCCAGGTGTCCACGTGGGCCCAGAAGTCGACGTAGGAACCGAGGTCGAACCCCTGGTAGGGCTCATCGAGCAGGAGCAGGGTCGGGTCTGCGAGCAGGGCGAGCGCGAGGTTGAGCTTCTGGCGTGTGCCGCCGGACAGGTCCTTCGCGAGGGCGCGGTCCCCGGTCGGGAACCCCAGAGCGTCGAGCAGCGCGAACCCGGTGGTCCGGGCCTCGGTGCGGGGCAGTCCCGCAGCGGCGCCGAACAACCGCAGGTGTTGCTCGGCGGTGAGCAGGTCGACGACACCGGGCTCCTGGGGGCAGTAGCCGACACGTCCGTAACGGCGGACCGTGCCGGCGTCGGTGCTCAGCAGCCCGGCGCAGATCCTCAGTAGCGTGGTCTTCCCGGCGCCGTTCTCGCCGATGATCGCGACGGCCTCACCGCGGTCGACACGGAAGGCAGCATCGTCCAGGACCCGGTGGCGGCCGTAGCTCTTCACCAGTCCGACGGCTTCGAGTGCGGGTTCGTTGGTCATGAGCCGACCGTAAGGAGGCCCGTCCGGGCCGCCCATCCCGCTGTCCGCCGAACTCGGTTCCGGGCAGCCCTACCGGAGCCTGCGGAGTACCCAGACCCCCGTGGCCAACGCCCAGACCGCGGTGAGCATCCCGAAGGCACCGAACACGAGGAACAGCGCCGCGGCCTCGGCACCGAAGGCGAGGGGGACCCCGACGAGGAGGGCGTTGGCGAACCCGGTCACGAGGATCCAGACCCCGAGCCACCGGGGGTAGTCCCGCGAGGTGACCATCGCCACGCCGACCAGGGCGGCGGCCAGCCCGATCCGCGCCCAGACGGCCGCCGATCCGGACGACAGCGACCGTTGGATGCCGACGAGCCCGGCGGTGACGGCCATCAGGCCGGTGACGACCGCGAGGAAGCTCACCTGCCGCAACGTCTGGCTGTCGGCCATCATCGTGAGGACCGCAGCCGTGTCCCACGGATCCTCCGCCCGGGGGAACAGCAGGTTGGCAACGATCAGCACCACCGCGCCGCCGATGAAGGCAGAACCGGTGATCTGCCGCAGGCCGTGCTCAGGGAGCGTCTCGTGGTGCATGGTCCGGTCCTTGGCTCAGGTCGCGCTCGCTCAGGGATGTACGGGCTGGTGAACCACCCGGTGCGCACGACGGATGACCGTCACGCCCGTGCCGGCGATGAGGAGATGCACCGCGATCCGGGGAAGATGCCCATGAGCACGTAGAGCCCGCCGACGAACCGCATCCACGACTGCAGGCGCCGGCTCGCCGACGCACCTGCCGGGGTCGAGGTGCCATCCATGCCAACCACGCTAGGGATGGAACGTGGGACCGACCATCCCGGTGTCCCTCGATCGGGTTCCGGGTAGCCCCACCCCCGGTGGCAGCCAACCCTCTGGTCAAGAGGCGCTCCGCAGGGCATCATCGGCTGGTGGACATCCGACGCCGCCTCGCCCCGCTCCTGCTCCTGACCGGGGTGGTCGCGATAACGATCACCGTGCCGGTGGTCCTCATCGGCAACTCCGCGGCGAAGGAACTGCCGTGGATCGCGGGCATGGCGATCTTCGTCGCTGCGGCGACGATCGTGTACCGCCGACGGCCGGAGGACCCGATCAGTTGGTGGTTCGCGGTGACCGCGGGCATCGTGGCGACCGTGCAGGCCCTGGACGGGTTGGTCCTCCGGCTCGGCCCCACGTTGGCTCCCGAACCGATGGCGTGGCTGGTCCTGCTCTACCAGCTCGTCACCGCCGCCGGCGGCATCGTGCTGGCACACCTGTTCGGCCTGTTCCCCGACGGTGAGGCGCATCGGCGCTACGAAGCCCGCGTGCTGAAGGGGTTGTGGTGGCTGCTCGTCCTTCCTCCCATCGTGCTCCTCGGCAGGTCGACGCTGCTGCTGCCCAGCTACCACATGCTCCCCGACCTGCCGAACCCCTACTTCGTCCCACTCCTGGCGCCGATCGGCGCGGTCGCCGGGGCTGGGGTGGCCGCCCTGCAGAGCGTCTTCGTGCTCGGCGTGATCATGCTCGTGCCCCGTTACCGGCGGGCCGATGCCCATACTCGTCGCAGGATCCGCTGGTTGCTGCCACCGACGCTGCTCGCGGCGGCGGTCGCCCTGATCGACGCCATCGTGTGGCGGTGGTTCCCCGACGGCCCACCGACCGTCGCGGCCGAGATCGGGCTGAGCGCCCTGTGGATCCTCGCGATCGCGTCGCTGCCCGTCGCGATCGCGATCGCCGTGCTGCGACCGAACCTGCTCGACGTGGACCGGGTGATCCGCCGATCGCTGGTGTACGGGCTGCTGTGGTCGCTGATCGCCGTCACCTACGTCGCGGTCGCAGCGGGACTCGGCGTGGCTGCCGGTCGTCGCCTCCCGCTCGGGCTGGCGATCGCGCTGACCGTCGCTGCGACGCTGATCTTCCAACCGGCGCGCCAACGGCTCGAGCGCGCCGCCGACCGTTGGGTGTTCGGTGACCGGTCGGACCCGGCGCGGCTCATCGCGGATCTCGGGGCCACGCTGGAGGAGACGCTCGAGCTCGAGAGCCTGCTACCCCGCATGGCTGACACGCTCCAGGAAGGCTTGGGGTTGCGCTGGGCCCGGGTCCGGTTGGATCCTGCGCCCCCGCTCGGCGACGTCGAACCGGAGCTCACCGTTGCGATCAACCTCGGCGACGAGCGTCTCGGCGTCGTCGAGTGTGGACCGAAGCGGGCCGGCGCCCTGACCGAGGAGGACAGGGCGCTGGTCGCCACCTTCGCCCGGCAGGCCGCATTCGCCGTCCGTAACGTCCGGCTCACCGCGGAGCTCGAGCGGTCCCGTGCCCGGCTCGTTCGCGCCCAAGAGGCCGAGCGACGGCGGCTCGAGCGCAACATCCACGACGGCGTCCAGCAGGATCTGGTCGCGCTCATGGGGCACGCGGCCCGGGTCCGCAGCCAGCTCGAGCGTGGCGCCTCGTCGGGGGAGGAGGCCCTCAGCGAGCTGCAGTCGGGCCTGCAGCACGTGCTCGTCGAGCTGCGAGAGCTCGCCCACGGGATCCACCCGAGCGTGCTGAGCGATCGCGGGCTGCTGGAGGCCGTCGAGGCCCTGGCTGCCCGGAGCAGGGTGCCGGTCTCGGTGCGGGCCGATCCGGCCCTGCGGGGTCTGCGGTTCGCCGAGGAGGTCGAGGGAGCCGGCTACTTCACCATCGCGGAGGCGCTCGCGAACGCGGGGAAGCACGCCGCAGCGTCCCAGATCGACGTCAGCCTCGCGCGTGCCAACGGCTCGCTCAGGATCACCGTGCACGATGACGGCGCCGGGTTCGATCCCGCCACCGCCGCCGGCGACGGACTGGCCAACCTCGCGGAGCGTCTGTCCGCGCTCGGCGGGCAGCTCGACATCGACAGCGCGCCGGGTCTCGGTACGACGGTGAGCGCCCGGCTTCGAGCCGCCGATGCGTGATCCCCTCCGTGTCGCCATCGCCGACGACCACTTCCTCGTCCGGGAGGGCACGCGGCGGGCGCTCGAGGACAGCGGCGAGGTCACCGTGGTCGCCGCCGTCGGCTCGGCCGTCGAGCTCGAGGAGGCCGTCGAAGAGCACCTACCGGACGTGGTCGTCACCGATATCCGCATGCCGCCCAGCCACCACATCGAGGGCATCGATGCCGCCCACCGGATCCGAGCCGCGCATCCGGAGATCGGGGTCGTGGTCCTGTCCCAGTACGCCGAGTCGACCTACGCCTTCGAGCTCCTGGGCGAGGGCACTGCCGGGCTCGCCTACCTGCTCAAGGAGCGTGTGGGGGATCCGAAGCAGCTCGTGCACGCCGTCCGCGAGGTCGCCAGCGGCGGCTCAGTCGTCGACCCCGACGTGGTCGGAGCGCTCGTCGCCAGCAACGCCCAGCAACGTCGCTCCCCCCTGTCGCACCTGACCGACCGTGAGCGTGACGTGCTCGAGCGGATGGCGCAGGGTCGCACCAACGCGGCGATCGCGGAGCAGCTCTGCCTGTCCGAGTCCTCGATCGAGAAGTACGCCACCTCCATCTTCGCCAAGCTCGGCCTGAGCGACGAGCCCCAGACCCACCGCCGCGTCGCCGCCGTCATCACGTTCCTGCGGGATGCGGGCCGAGCGCAGCCGCTGTAGGCCCGCTGGACAGCAACGCTGTGGGCGCGACCCTCCTGGAGCGCGCTGGTCAGACCGCCAGGCGTCGCCACCGGGGGTGAGCGTCGAGCTCGTCGTACACCTCGCCGGCGGCACGACGCTTCGCTTCGGCGTCGTCGGGCCGGTTCGCCGTCTGGAGCCGGCGGGCCCACGCGAGCAGAGCCTCGCCACGCCACCAGGGCAGCTGGTAGCTCGTGAAGATCTCCAGCGCGCGGCGGTGGGCATCGTCGGCCGTCGCATGCTCGCTGTGCGCCGCGGCGACGGCACCGCGAGCGAGTTCGACGTGGCCCTGCCGCCCACGCCAGTCCTCGCCAGCATCGACGATCTCGTCACAGCGTTCGAGGTGCTCGTCGGCCGCGTCAGCGCTCCCGCTCACCGCATGGATACGGGCCAACTCTGCACGGACCATCAGCTCGACGGGGACCTGTGGACCACCGACGCTGATCTCCAGGGCACGCTCCAAGGCCGCGAGCGCCTCAGCTGTGTGTCCCAGGAGCCAGCGGACCCGCCCCAGCCAGTAGGCGTTGAGCCCTGCGTTCAGCAGGTCGCCGTTGCCGAGGTCGTGGTCGAACGCCGCTGCCCACGAACGTTCGACCCGCTCCCAGTCACCATCGAGCAGGAGGAGCAGTCGGCGGCTCACCGCATCCTCGGCGAGCCGGCTGGTGACGTCACGGACGTCGTCGATCCTGCCCATGATCGCGAGCGCGTAGACGAGCTGGTCGGTCACCCCCTCCTGGGCACGTGCGATCGTGGCGAACCTCGGCTGGGCGAGCGCTCGCCGCGACCACGCCTCGCTCGTGGCCGGGTCGAGCAGGAAGATGTTGTTCGCCAGGGCGGGGGCGGTCACGGTCTCCCATCCCAGGTGGGGGTCGCCGAGCTCCTGCGCCGTCGCCCACGCCCCATCGACGAGGGCGTGTGCTGCGGCGAGCTCACCGCGGTGGAACCAGTGGGACGCCTGCGTGGGACGCACCAGGGCGACGAGGTCGCGCCGACCCAGACCCTCGGCGAGCTCCACCGCCCGATCCGAGGCGGCAGAACCCTCTGCTGTCTGCAGACCGAACAGGGCGGCCAGCGCCTTCCCGAACTGCACGTCGAACGCAGCCGCACCGTCGGTGAGCGTGGGCTCAGCGGCGGAGAAGAACCCGAGCGCCTTGGGGATGTCCATCACGCTGTGGTGCATGGACAGCAGGTGGCCCTGACGGCTGCGGACCGAGGCGACGGCGTGCTCGTCACCGGCCGCGCGGTAGTGATCGAGGGCGTCATCGAGGTGGTCCAAGGCGCGTCGGTAGTCGATGCTCGACCGCCGGAGCATCTCGGCGGCGCGCAGCGCGGCATCCCCCCGCGTGCCGGCGGGCGCGCCGGCACGCTCCAGGATCGCCACGGCTGCCTCGGCGTGGCCGACCGCCTCGTCCCAGGCGTACAGGTCCGCGGCCTCGTCGGCGGCGCGAAGGCTCAGGCTCGCGGTCCGTTCCCGATCGACGAGCGACCCAGCCGCCCGCAGGTGGGCCGCGGCCGCCGCGACGTCGGCGGGCCGGCGTAGGCCCGCCGACTCCAGGGCGTCAGCAGCACGCAGGTGCAGGCGTTGTCGGTGCGGGGCAGGAAGGTCGGTGTGGACGGCCTGGCGCATGAGTGCGTGACGGAACGTGTGGCCGACCTCCCACGAGGGATCGGCCTCGACGAGCCAGCCCGCCTGGACCGCCTCCTCCAGCGCCTCGGCGACCTCGGGCGCAGGGAGACCGGCGACCTCGGTGAGCAGACGGAGGTCGGCTTCACGGCCGAGCACCGCGATGCACCCGATGACCTGCTGGGCCGTCGTCGACAGCGCACGCAGGCGCCCGCGGAGCACGTCCTGCACGCTGCGGGGCACCCGTCGCGCATCGTCGGCATGGTCGGTGCCGCCACGGTCGAGGAGCTCGCGGACCACCTCGCTGGCGTAGAAGGGGTTGCCGCCGGTGGAGGACCACAACGTGTGGACGAGGTCGGTGGGAGCCTCCTCGCCGGTCCAGGTCGCCACGAGCTCAGCGAGGTCGTGCTCGGTGAGGGGCTCGAGCGCCAGGCGATCGGTGACACCGCGCCCTTCCAGATCTGCCAGCAGCTCCAGCAGCGGAGGGTGGCGGTTGCCCGGCGGGTCCCGGAAGCAGATCAGCAGCAGCACCCCTTCGGGAAGGTCGCGGGCGAGGTGGCGGAGCAGGCGCGAGCTCGCATGATCGATGCACTCCGCCTCCTCGATGATGAGGATCACCGGCACCCGGCTGGCCATCCGGGTGACCAGTTGACCGACGGCGTCGAGCAGTGCGGAACGCTGCGTTTCGGCGTCCTCGGGTCCCGAGGTGTCGGTGCTGCGGCGTGCGGTGCGACCGTCGATCAACGGCGCGAGCCGTTCACGGACGGCCGCGGGAAGCTCGGTCAACGCCCCCTGGGCCTCCGGGCTGCGGTACAGCGCATCGGTCACCGGCTGGTAGGGGATCAGGGGCGCCTGTTCGCAGCGACCGACGAGCACGCTCGCTCCGTCAGCGGCTCCGGCAGCCAGGTCGGCGACGAGCCGTGTCTTGCCGACCCCTGCCTCGCCGGAGACCAGTGCGACCCGCCGTGCACCGGCACGTACCGCCTGCCACATCCGACGTAGCTGCTCGAGCTCAGCGGTCCGGCCGACCATCGGGACCCGGCGGACGACGTCGAGGAGGGCATCGGGCGGCGCAGGATCGCGCCCTGGTGGTGGGGGGTCCGCACGGGCGGGCGGTGAGCTGTCGTGGCCGGCTGCGTGCGCCAGTTCGGGGTCGTGCCGCAGGATCGCCGTCTGAAGGTCCGTCAGTGCCTGACCAGGCGTGAGGCCCAGCTCGTCATCGAGGCGTGTGCGCAGGGACCGGAACGCCTCCAGGGCGTCGGCCTGCCGACCTGACCGGTACAGGGCGAGCATCAGCTGGCTCCACAGGTGCTCCCGGAGCGGGTGGGTGTCGACGAGCGTCTCGAGCTCACCGACGAGCTCCCGGTGGCGACCCAGGGCCAGGTCAGCGTCGATGCGGGCCTCCAGCGCGACCAGCCGGAGCTCGGCAAGCCGGGTGGCTTGTGCTTCCGCGAACCGCGGCGCGTCGAGGTCCTCGAGGACATCTCCGCGCCAGAGCCCCAGCCCCTCCCGCAGCTGCCGTGCAGCGTGTTCCGCAGCCGTGCGCTCGAGGGCGGCCCGCCCCCGGGCGACGAGCCGCTCGAAGCGGGCGGCATCCACCTGCTCTGGACCCACCCGCAGGCTGTAGCCGGGCGACCGGGTGACCAGCAGCTCATCGAGCCCTGCGGCGAGCAGGCTGCGGCGGAGGTTGGCGACGTGGGTGCGCAGCGTCGCCTCGGCACCTGCCGGAGGGCCGTGCTCCCACACGGCATCGATGAGGCGGTCGACGGAGACCACCTCGCCATGCTGGAGGAGGAGCTTCGCGAGCAGCCGGCGTGGCTTCGGTCCACCGAGCTCGACCGACCGCGCTCCGACCACGACCTCGAGCGGCCCGAGGATCCTGAACTGCGGCTCCATCGCTCGTCCCGTCGCCCCCGGAGCCGGCATCTCGGCAGCAAGCTGACCGGGTCCGGACCTGCACAGCCCTTGCACAGGACCTTGACGTCCCTCGGCCACCGTGTCCTCGTCAAGGCTAACGAGTCACCCGACCGGAGGGAACCGAAGATGAGGAAGACACGCGACGAGATGACGGTCGTGATGAAGGACGAGGGGTTGGAGGTCCTCGCCGAGGATCTCGGCGAGATGCGGGTCAGCCTGTTCACGCTGCCAGCCGGCTTCGACCTGACACCCGTGTTCGCGCCCATGCCCGAGGGCAGCTGCCCGGTCCAGCACTGGGGTCGCGTCCTCGAGGGCGAGATCCACCTGCGCTACGCGGACGGGACCGAGGAGGTCACCCGAGCCGGTGAGTTCTTCCACTGGCCGGCGGGTCACACCGCATGGACCGAGACGGGCGTGGTCTGGATCGACATCTGCCCGGTCGCGGAGGCGCGCTACGTGGACGAGACGCTCGCCGCCGCGGCGGCGGATGCGTGATCTGCCAGTGGATCACCACACCAGGAGGTCCGACATGCGCGCCGAGGGCAACCGTGAGGCGATGCTCCGCTTCTACGAGGCCATCAACCAGCACGACGTCGATGCCGTCGCTGCCTGCATCGCAGAGGACACCGTCGCACACTGCCTCCCCGAGGAGCTCGGCCGGACCCGAGCCGACTACCTCAGGTTCGTGCAGACGGCGTTCGAGGCGTTCCCCGACTTCCACTTCGAGGTGCTCGATGTGGTCGTCGACGGCGACCGGGTCGCCGCACGCTTCCGCAACACCGGCACCCACGAGGGCGAGTTCATGGGTATCCCTGCGTCGGGGCGGGCCATCAAGGTGGAGGGCAGCGACTTCTGCCGCTTCAACGACGACGGCAGGATCGTTGCGCACTGGGCCTACGCCGACAACCTCGAGTTCATGCAGCAACTGGGGGTGATGCCACGGTAGTCCGCCACGTCGAGGTGACCCCGTGCGCGCGGGCCGGGGGACGTTCGCGAAGGCCGACAGCTTCAGCCAGGTCCGGAGCTGGCGACGGCCGTTGAGGGTCGCCTCGACGCGGCGTCGTTCCGACCGGCTCCGCTCCTGGGATGGGGTGGACGCACGCCGGCCACTACGGTGCGTTGGAGGATCGTCACGCGACGCCAGCGCCCCCGGAGGTGGCCATGAGCGACCAGCCCAAGCATGTCGGTCGATCGACACCGCGGATCGAGGACGACCGGCTGGTCACCGGCCGGGCCCGGTGGGTCGAGAACCTCCGGGTCGAGGGAGCGTTGCACCTCGGCGTCGTCCGGTCACCGATCGCGCACGCCGTGCTGGAGCGCGTCGACGTGACGGCGGCCCGGGACGTCCCCGGCGTCATCGCGGCCTACGCAGCCGATGACCTCGCCGACGTGTGGCACGCGCCGCTCCCCGGCGGCACGGTGGGGGGCGGGTCCGTCCCGGACCACTGGCCGCTGGCGACCGATCGGGTGCGCCACGTCGGGGAACCGGTCGCGGTGGTGGTGGCGGAGTCAGCCGCCGCTGCGGCGGACGGTGTCGAGTACATCGACGTGGACTACGAACCCCTGCCCGCCGTTCCCGACGTGGAGACCGCGTTGGGCAGCGACACGCTGCTCCACGACGGCTTCGAGGACAACGTCGCCTTCCGGCACGAGGGCGAAGACCGGGGTGACGTGGACGCCGCCTTCGCCGAGGCCGACGTCACGATCGAGCGGCGGTACGTCCAGCAGCGGCTCATCCCGACCTCGTTGGAGCCGCGCTCGGTCCTGGCCGTCCCAGAGCCGGCCGGCGGCCTCGCGCTCTACACCTCGACGCAGGTGACCCACCGGATCCGCAAGCACGTCGCCGAGAGCTTGGGGCTCGACGAGCGCGACGTCCGGGTGGCGGCCTTCGACGTCGGCGGTGCGTTCGGGGCCAAGATGAACCCCTACCCGGAGGACCTGCTGTGTGCTGCGCTCGCGCTGCGGCTGTCGCGGCCCGTGCGCTGGACCGCGACGCGCAGCGAGGAGATGCAGACCACCAACCACGGACGCGGGCAGGTGCAACGGATCAAGGTGGCCGCCCGGTCGGACGGCACCCTGCTCGGGATGCAGGCGGACATCACCGCCGACTGTGGCGCCTACCTGATGTTGCTGACGGCGGGCGTGCCGATGGCGGGACGACGGATGCTCCCCGGCTGCTACCGCTGGCCGGCGTTCCGGTTCAGCGCGACCGGCGTGTTCACCAACGCCACCCCGACGGACGCCTACCGCGGAGCCGGGCGCCCGGAGGCCACCTTCGGGGTCGAGCGGGTGATCGAGGACCTCGCCGCCGAGCTGGGGATGGACCCCGCCGAGGTGCGCCGCCGCAACATGCCGGCGCCCGAGGAGTTCCCCTTCACCAACATCGCCGGACTGGAGTACGACTCCGGCGACTACGGTACCGCGCTCGACCGTGCGCTCGAGGCGGTCGGCTACGACGCGGTCCGCGCGGAGCAGGACGAGCGGCGCGGGAACGGCGAACGGGTGCTGCTCGGGGTCGGGCTCTCCAGCTACGTCGAGATCTGCGGGTTCGGCCCCGGGACGCCCGAGAGCGGTGGGGTCCGGGTCCGTGCCGACGGACGGGTGGAGGTCACCACGGGCCTCGGGCCGAGCGGGCAGGGCACCGCAACGAGCCTCGCCCAGCTGACCGCCGACGAGTTGGGTGTGGAGCCGGCCGAGGTGACCGTCCTCCACGGCGACACGGCGGCTATCCCGATGGGGACGGGGTCGTTCGGGTCACGCGCCATGTCGGTCGGCGGGACGGCGGTGCGCCTGACCGCGATGGAGGTCGCCGACAAGGCGCGGCGGATCGCCGCCCACCTGCTGGAGGCCGCGGCGGAGGACATCGAGGTCGCCGACGGCCACCTGACCGTGCGGGGATCCCCGGAGGCCACGGTCAGCCTGGCGCAGGTCGCGGCGGCGGCCGCCAAGGGCAACGTCCCCGAGGGGATGACGCCGGGGCTCGAGGCGTCGACGCAGTACCAGCCCGACGGGCTGACGATCCCCTTCGGTGCGCACGCCTGCGTCGTCGAGGTCGATGTGGAGACCGGCGTGGTCGCGATCCGCCGGTTCGTCGCGGTCGACGACGTCGGCACGGTCCTCAACCCGGCGGTGCTCGACGGGCAGCGGCACGGCGGGATCGCGCAGGGCATCGCCCAGGCCCTCTACGAAGGGGTCGAGTACGACCAGGACGGCAACCTGCAGACCGCGACGCTGATCGACTACCTCGTCCCCACCGCGCCCGATCTGCCGCACTACGAGCTCGACCGCACCATCACGCCGAGCCCGCACAACCCGTTGGGCGTCAAGGGTGCCGGTGAGGCGGGCGCGATCGGTGCACCGCCGGCGGTGGTCAACGCCGTGGTCGATGCGCTGCGCCACCTCGGCGTCGACGACGTGGAGATGCCCTGCACCCCGGAGCGGGTCTGGCGGGCGGTCGGGGGCCAGCGTCCTCCAGCGCAGGCTCCGGCATGAGGTCCCGCGATGACATGACGTTCCCGGCCGAGGAGTACGAGCGCCGGGTGCGTGAGCTGCGCGAACGCATGGAGCAGCGCCTCCTGGACGCGGTGGTGATCACCGATCCGGCGAACCTGATGTACCTCACGGACCACCAGACCACGGGGTACTCGTTCTTCCAGGCCCTGGTCGTCCCGCTGGACGGCGAGCCGTTCATGATCGTGCGGGCGATGGAGGAGTCCAACGTCATCGCACGCACCTGGGTGGAACTGACGCGGGTCTACCAGGACACCGGCGATGCGATCCAGTTGCTCGTGACGTCGCTCAAGGAGTTCGGCCTGGCGGAGCGGTGCGTCGGCTACGAACGCAACAGCTACTACTTCCCGGCCTACCACCAGGACCGCATCCGCACCAGCTTCGTCGACGGCCGCCTGATGGACTGCTTCGGGATCGTCGAGGAGGGGCGTCGCCGCAAGTCTGCGCTGGAGATCGACGTGATGCGCAGGGCGGCCCACGCGACCGAGGCGGGGATGGTCGCCGGGCTCGAGGCGTGCCGGGAGGGTGTGTCCGAGAACGAGATCGCGGCGGAGATCACCGCTGCGATGTTCCGTGCCGGCGGCGAGGGGCCGGCGGTGTGGCCCTACGTCACCACCGGCCCGCGGACGATGATCGGACACGCCACCTTCGAGGGGCGTGTCGCGCAACCGGGCGAGCACGTCTTCCTCGAGGTCGGGGGCTGCTTCCGGCGATACCACACGGCGATGATGCGGACAGCGGTGCTCGGTGAACCCACGCCGTCGCTGGAGAAGGCGGAGGAACGGATGAAGCTCGCGCTCGACGAGGTGACGAGCGTGATGCGTCCGGGCATGACGGTCTCCGACGTGGACGGGATCATCCGCCAGATCATCATGGACAACGACGTCGGTGCACGCCTGGTCACCCGCGCCGGCTACTCGATCGGGATCGCCTTCCCGCCGAGCTGGGACGAGGGCCTGATCGTCAGCCTCAACCCCGGCGACTACACGATCCTGGAGGAGGGCATGACCTTCCACGTCATCCCGTGGATGTGGGGCGTCGACGGCGACAAGACGGTCGGGATCTCCGACACCCTGCGGATCACCGAGACCGGGTGCGAGTCCTTCTTCAGCCTCGACCGGGACTTCGTCGTGCGGGGAGGCCCCTCCCCGACGTCGAGCCTCCGACCGGTCGAGCCGGATGATGATGACGCCCGGAGACAGCGACGAGCTAGCGTCGACCGCCGGGACGGCTGAGCGCCGGGTCGACGGTCCCCCGAGCTAGATCAGTCGTCCTCGAACTCGTCCTCGAAGCGGGTCATGTCGTCGGTGTCGGGGTGCTCGAGCTCGTAGGCGAGCGCGAGGTGCATGGCCTCCAGGCAGCGTCGTGCGTGGTGGAAGCCGACCCGTCGCCCCACGTCGTCGACCGCGTCCAGCGTGGTACGCACCGTCGCCCGGATCTCCGGATCGTCGGCGTCGACACCACCGGCTCGGAGTGCATCCCAGAGTTCCGACCGCTCCATGCCTGCTCCTCGCGTCACCGGCCCCCGGTCGAACGCCCTCCAGGTCGAACGCCCGTCAGGCGTGGAGGTGACCACCGTAGCGCCGATCAGGTGGTCACCGATCCCGGTCCGTCGCTGGGGAGCACGCCGTACAGGGAGGTGGGTCCTGCCTCGGGCTCGTCGCTCTGGCGTGAACCTTCATGCTGGCGTCGCCCGACCCTGGATCATCGTCCCCCGGCCGTCCCGGGATCGCCACAGGTGCTCGAAGCGGAAGCCTGCCGCCTCGGCGGTCGCGACCGTCTGCCGATCCAGGTGGCAACCGCCCGCGATGTTGCGCCACACCGGCGTGACGGCGTGCTGCAACCAGGTGACCGCCGGTCGTGGCGACCGCACGTGTTCGAGCACCAGGAGCTGGCCCTCCGGGGAGACCACCCGACGAGCCTCCTCCAGGGCGCGTCGGGGCTCGCTCACCGTGCACAGCACCAGGCAGACCACGACGGTGTCGAAGGCGTCGTCAGGGAAGGGCAGGTCCTCGGCGACCGCGGGGACCAGCTCGACCGGGAAGCCGGGGTCGACCGAACGGATCCTGGTGGCGGCGCGCCGGCGCATGTACGGGTCGGGCTCCACCGCCACCAGCTCGTCGATCGGGGGGTAGTGCGGCAGGTTCAGCCCCGTCCCGGCGCCGAGCTCCAGCACGCGCCCCTTCGCGTCGGCCACGGTGCGTTGCCGCTGTCGACCGAAGCCGAGGAGCTTCTCCGCCGGGAGCATGATGGCGTCGTAGCCCGTCGAGACGACCGGGTGACACACGTCGTCGGTGGGCATCCGCGATCCTGGTCCGTCGGCGAACGGTCGTCGGGGAGCAGACAGGGTGCCATACTCCCTCACCTGCCGGCGGGACGGGACATGGCGGAGATCCTCGAACAGGCACGTGCCGCGTACGCGGCCCATCGTTGGGACGACGCGTACCGCGCCTACGGTGAGGCTGCTGAGGGTGCGGTGTTGGATGCGCGCGACCTGGCAGCCTTCGCCGACGCCAGTTGGTGGCTCGGGCACACCGACGAGTCGTTGTCCCTGTCGGAGGAGGTCTACCGGCGTCACCTCCACGGCGAGCATCTCCCCCAGGCGGCGCGCCTCGCGATCGAGATCGGCTTCCTGTGGCTGCTGCGGGGTGAGCCAACGGTCGGGTCGGGCTGGGTGCAGCGGGCCGCTCGCCTCCTGGAAGGGCAGCCTGAGTGCGTCGAGCACGGGTACCTGCTCTACCTCGAGGTCGAGGAGGCCATGGCCGTCGGTGACCTCACGCGGGCGATCGAGACGGCACGGCGGATCCGGGAGATCGCCGACCGGTTCGACGACGCGACACTTGGCGCGATCGCGCTGGTGCTCGAGGGCACAGCGGTGGTCAAGCAGGGACGGGTCGGCGAGGGACTGGCGGTCCTCGACGAGGCCATGTTGCCCGTCCACGCGGGACTGGTGCAGCCCAACTGGGCCGGCAACCTCTACTGCCACCTGATGAGCCTGTTCTTCGAGTTGGCAGACATCCGTCGGGCACGTGCGTGGACCGATGCCACCGAGCGCTGGTGCGACCAGTACAGCAACGCCGCGATGTTCGTCGGCATCTGTCGGGTCCACCGCGCCCAGCTGCTGCACCTCGAAGGTGCGTGGGAGGACGCCGAGCGCCACGCGTCCCAGGCGTGCCGTGACCTGGTCGACATGAACGTCGAGGTGGTGGCGGAGGGCCACTACCAGATCGGCGAGCTGCGCCGGCTCCGCGACGACCACGAGGGTGCGGAGGCGGCGTTCGCCCGGGCGCACGAGCTCGGGCGTGACCCGCACCCCGGGCTGGCGCGCCTGCGTCTGGCCCAGGGGCGAGTGGACGCAGCCGCGACCGCGCTGCGGGCGGCGCTCGCCACGGCAGAGCAGCCCCTGGAGCGTGCCCCGTTGCTCGCTGCACAGGTCGAGGTGCTCGCGGCGGCGACGGGTGATCCCGGGATGGCGGCGGATGCAGCCGCCGAGCTCGCCGACATCGCGGAGGCGTTCGGGACCCCCGGGCTCCTCGCGTCCGCGCGTCAGGCGGCCGGGCTCGCTCACCTGGCGGCGGGTGAGCCCGAGCGGGCGGTGCCGCTCCTGCGTGATGCATGTCAACGGTGGCGAGAGCTCGATGCCCGCTACGAGGCAGCGCGGGTGCGTGGGAGGCTCGGGCACGCCTACGGGGCGGTGGGCGACGACGAGGCGGCGCAGCGCGAGATCGCTGCGGCGATCGCGGTCCTGGAGGACCTCGGTGCCGTCGGTGAGGCACGGATCGTGGCCAGGTCGGCTGCTGGCCCCGCGAGGCACGAGAGGATGCCAGGAGGACTGACGTCGCGGGAGCTGGAGGTGCTGGCCTGCATGGCCGCCGGACGCACCAACCGTCAGATCGCGGCGACGCTGACGATCAGCGAACGGACCGTGGAGCGGCACCTGTCCAACATCTTCGTCAAGCTCGGGACATCGTCTCGGACCGAGGCCGCGGCGGTCGCCTTCGCCCACGGACTGGCCGATCCCGCAGCACGCTGATCTCCGCTCCGCGGCGGACGTGGGTGGTTTCACCCATGGCCCTCCCGTCGAAGATGGGTGGCTTCCCCGAAGCCTGACCGAGCGTCCGCGGGCAAGGTCGACCCGAGGCGCGTGAGAGGGTCCGCGTGGCCGGACATCGAACGATGGGAGGGACGAGCATGACGACGGTCGAGACGACCATGATGATCGACGAGCAGCGGGTCGAGGCCTTCGCGCAGCGCGTCTTCGGGGCCTACGTGGAGAGCATGCTGGTGCTGATGATCGACCTTGCGGATC
>CAYVJT010000036.1:13311-22286 GCA_964451855.1 uncultured Actinomycetota bacterium | reverse complement strand
GAGGTGCGCTCGTCCACAGAGGCCGGCGGGACCGAGCAGCGGCTGGTCGCGAGCCTCCACGCGCTGGTGCACCGCACCGACCGCTGGCATCTCGGCGAGCAGGCGTGGTCCGACGACTGGCGCGCCAGCCACTGACGGTTCCCACCTTCGCCGTCCGTGTGGCACCCTGACGCATCGGTCCGTGGTCCGGCCCGTGGTCCCGGAAGGTCGCGCGATGTACCTGCTCCTGATCCCGGCAGCGCTGGTTGCCGTGATCGTCGGGGTCAACGTCGGCTGGCGGTGGGTCCTCGCGCCGTTGCTCGCCTACGCCCTGCTGGCGTGGCTCTACGGATCGTTGCGGGCGCTGGCGCGGCCCGGCCACGATCACGTCGACCCGGACGAGCAGCCCGATCCCGTCAACGACGACGAGCGGACCCTGTTCTGGTGCGAGGAGTGCGGCACGGAGGTGCTGTTGCTGGTCCGTGGCACCCCCCGCGCCCCGAGCCACTGTGGACAACGGATGCACGAGCGCACCGAGATCCTCAACTGACCCACCTTCTGGGCCAGATCTGGCCGGGAAGCGCCGTCCACAGCCCGCATCGCACCGGTCCGGGACCTCTGTGGATAGCCCCTGTGGAAAACCTCCGGGACTTCCGGCCCTACCGTCCACACCCTGTGGATAACTCGGGGTGCCGGTGGATCGAGCGCGTGCACGCCGGCGGGCGATCCGAACGAGCCGCCGTCGGACGGCTGGTCAGCGCCAGCGGGTCAGGAAGCCGAACCCGATGGTCAGCACGATGAACCCTGCGACCAGGCCCCAGTTGGAGCCGAGCCAGGGCAGTCCCCTCAGGATCTCGTTGACCCCTGGCAGGTTGCCGACGAGGATCACGAGGACGCCCAGTACGAGCAGGGTGGCCCCGGTCACCGGGACCCACATCGGCGACGGCGTGGGGCGCCGCTCGGGCTCGTGGGTCTGGTAGGCGCGCGGGCGGATCCTGCCCCTGCGGCGGTGCTTGCTCTCCGGCATCGGTCGCTCCGTGGTCCCCATCCACCAGGCGGTTCGATCGGGTGGCGGTCAGCCACAGCCTACCTCGCAGGGTCAGGGGCCGGTCGCCGCAGCGGGAGGGCGGGGCAGGGCTACCCTCGCCGTCTCATCGCACCACGAAGGCAGAGCGCAGGCATGGTGACACGGCTGATCCGGGGCGTCGGCTGGACCCTCATCGTCCTCGGCGCGATCGTCCTGCTCTACGTGGTCTACCTGCTGTGGTTCACGGGCATAGAGACCCAGCGCGAGCAGCGCGACCTCGCGGACGAGTGGAACCTCATCGTCCCCGACGACCCGATCGACGTCGACGCCGAGGTGCCCGAGGAGGAGCCGGTCGATGTCGGCGACGCGTACGCCGCCCTGTGGTTCGAGCGCGACGGTGAGCGCATCATCGACGATGACATCATGTACGTGGTGGAGGGGGTCGACCTGCCCACCCTGCGCCGCGGTCCCGGGCACTACCCGGAGTCCGACCGGCCGGGAGGCGAGGGCAACCTCGCGATCGCCGGCCATCGCACCACCTACGGGGCGCCGTTCTGGTCGCTGGACGAGCTGCAGCCGGGCGACACGATCCACGTCATGGACCGCCAGGGCCGCGAGTGGGTGTACGCCTACGTCGAGCAGCGGATCGTGGCACCCACCGCCATGTGGGTGGTCGGTGAGGACCCCCTGGACTCCGGCGCGCCGATGATCACCCTCACGACCTGCCACCCGCGCTACAGCGATGCGCAACGTCTGATCGCGTGGGGGGAACTGCTCGACGACCCGATCGAGTCGACCGCCGAGGACAGCGACCGCGACGAGATCGCGGAGAGCTGAGCGGGAGGGAGCACCGATGTCGGACACCGATGCGAGCAGCTCGGGGCGACCCCGGAGGCGGCGATCGCAGGATCCCGCGCCACGGAGCGGGATGCCGCGGTGGCTCAAGGTGGTCGTGCTGATCGTGCTGATCGCCGTCGCGGTGATCGTGCTGTTCACCACGGTCTTCCCGTGGGTCGAGGAACGCATGCAGGACCCCACGATGGGGACGATGACGCTCCGCCTCGCCACGGCCCTGCGCTGAGCTACCTGCTTCGACCGCCGATCCACACGGCGATGTCGTCGAGCGTCGCGGCGATCTCGGCGGGAAGGTCGAGCCTCGCGAGGGCGCGCCGCGCCTCGTCGATCGAGGCGTCCACGTAGCGTTCGGCGGCCTCCCGTGCGCCGCACCGCTCGATCAGCTCGCGGAGCGCACCGGCCTGGGCGTCGGTCAGGTCAGGGTCGCCGAGGTGGTGGTCGAGCATGGCCCGGTCGTCGTCGTCCACCCGCGCGTAGGCCTCGGCGATCAGCAACGTGCGCTTGCCTTCGGCGAGGTCGGACGCGCTGGACTTGCCGGTCACCGTGGCATCCCCGAAGACGCCGAGGAGGTCGTCGCGGACCTGGAACGCCCGCCCCAGCGGGTCCCCGAACCCGCCGAGCTCCTCGACCAACGGCTCCGGCGCGCCCGCGAGCAGCGCACCGACCTCCAGCGGACGTGCCACCGAGTACCGACCGGACTTCAGGGTCGCCACGGTCAACGCGAGCTCGCGATCGGTGGTCCCCGAGGTGGCGGCGTGCAGGTCGAGGGTCTGGCCGACCATGACCTCCTCCCGCAGCGCGGTGAAGCGGCGGAAGGCCGCGAGCAGCGGTCCGCTCGGGACCGAGGCGGTGAGGAACAGCTCGTCGGCGTGGACGAACGCGAGGTCGCCGATGAGGATCGCCATCGCCTCGCCGTAGTCCTCCGAGCTGCCCTGCCAGCCGGCGTCGAGGTGGCGCTGGGCGAAGCTGACGTGCACGGTCGGCCGGCCGCGGCGGGTCTCCGCTCGATCGATCACGTCGTCGTGTATCAGCGCGAAGGTGTGGAGCAGCTCGAGCGCCAGCGCGGGTCCCTCGACGGCATCCAGCTCGTGCCCACCCGCAGCACGGAAGCCGAGCAGCAGCAGGGCGGGCCGGATGCGCTTGCCCTCGGCGGCGAACCCCGCCAGTTCGTCGGCGGCCGGACCGAGCACCTCCGACATGCCGCGGAGGCGGGTGAGCGGTGCCGCGAGATCGCGTTCGAGGGCCGCGTCGACGCGTGCCTTGAGCTCGACCAGCGCTGCCGGTGGAGCGGTCACGTCCTCCATCGCGGTCCTTCTCGTCGTCCGGTCCCGGCCGCGGTTGGCGCGGGGGTCGACCGGCGTTGGCGGCCAGGTCGCTGCAGCTGCCGGCGGCAGGGGGCGCACCGTACCGTCGGTAGTCTGGTCACTTGCCCGAGCATCCGAGGAGTCGCACGCGCGTGGCCAACCCACCGGACCCCGCTCTGTCGGCGCGCCCGTGGGTCGCCAGCTATCCGCCGGGTGTGCCTCCCACCTACCGTCTGCCGCCGGTCCGTCTGCCGCGGCTGCTCGATGACGCCGCCCGCGACTTCCCGGAGCACACGGCGTTGGAGTTCGGTCGCAACCAGCTGACCTACGCCCAGCTGCAGGACCACGTCGCTGAACTGACCGCGGGGCTCTCCACGCTCCCTGGCGATGACGCCGACGCGCCGTTGCAGGGGGTGCGGGTGCTGGTGCGCGTCCCCGACGGTCTCGCGGTGCCGATCGTGCTGTTCGCGCTGTGGCGTGCCGGTGCCGTTGCCGTGCCGATCGGCCCGGACCTCGCCTTGGAGCGCCTCGCCGACCTCGTGGAGCGCGAGGGGATCGCGGGTGCGGTCGGTAGCCCCCGGCTGCTCCGCCGTTGGGCGTTCCCGCACCTGCGGTTCGCGGTGGAGGTCCGTGGCGACGAGTGGGATCCGTCGCGTCTGTCGCGGGCGCTCCGCAGGCTCCCCGCCCGACCACGTCCCACGCGGTGGCTGCGACGTCGAGGTGGTGGCGATGGGTCCAGCGTCGAGGTCGATGCCGACGCCGGGCCGTCAGCGCAGCACGGATCGGAACCCGAGCCGGTCGCCGACCCCGAGCTGGCCACCGAGCCGGACACCGACCCCGAGGTGGAGCTCGAGCCGGAGACCTTCCGGACCACCATCGACGAGCTGCTCACCCAGGCCACGGGTCGCACCTCGCATGCGCGCCCGCCGGTCGAGCCGCACGCTCCCGCCCTGACCGCCGTGCAGGACACGCCCGACGGTCTCGCGCTCACCCGGCACACCCACCGCACGTTGCTCGCCACGGCCTTCCAGAGCCGGCTGTGGGTGCCCGACGTCCAGGCTGGCCGCGAACGGGTGCTCGTGGCCGAGCCGATGCACGACCTGATCGGCTCCTCGGTCGGGTTGCTCGCCGCGGTGCTGTCGGGGGCGACGTCGATCCTGGTGGACACCTCGGATGGGTCCCTGGCGCGGACGATCGAGCGGACGCGGCCGACGCTGCTCGTCGGCCGCTCGCCGCGGATCGCGGACCTGGCCCGGGAGGTCGAGGGCCACCGTCGCGACCTCACCTCGCTGCGCGTCTGCCTCGCCATCGGCGACGGGCTCCTCCCCCAGCCGGCACGCGAGCTCGAGCGACGCGCCGCTGGCGCTCGGGTCCGTCCCCTGCACGGTTGGGGTGACGCGGCCCCGATCTCGCACGGCCAACCGGTCTACGGGCGCGTGGTCGCGACCACCATCGGGTTGCCGGTCACCTCGACGTTGGCTGCGGTGGTCGACCCGGACGATCTCGACCGTCTCTGCGACCCCGAGGAACCCGGGCGCCTGCTGCTCCACGGCCCGCAGATCCCCGAGGACGCGACCGACGACCGTGTCGGAGGTGGGTGGTTGGTCACCGACCTCCTCGCCCGCGTCGACGCCGACGGGTGGTTCACCGTGATCGGCCGTGACGTCGAGGTGGTCGACGTCGCCGGCCGGCCCCGCTCCCCGGCGCGGATCGCTGCGGTGGTGCGACCGCACCGGAGCGTGCGCGAGGTCGAGGTGGTGGAGGTCGACGGCCGCCTGGTCGTCGCGGTGGTGGCGGCGCGCCGGCGCGCCCTGGAGCACGACGCGCTGCAGGACGCGCTCACCCAGCACCTCGACCCCCGTGGGCTCCCCGATGAGGTCGTGGTCCTCGAGGAGCTCCCGCGGGTCGACGACGGGGACCGGGTCGATCACGAGGAGCTGCGCGCCCGGATCCGTGACGCGTGGCAGGACGCGACCCTGCACACTGACGACGAGGACGGGTCCGGAGCCGGCCCACCGGACCCGCCCGACGCTGGGAGGCCTGCCTCGTGACGCGCATCCTGATCGTCGACAACTACGACTCGTTCACCTACAACCTCGCGCAGGAGCTCGGGGAGCTGGGTGCCGACGTCGAGGTGGTCCGCAACGATGCGTTCACGATCGACGGGCTCCTCGAGGACCTGCCCGATGGCGTGGTGATCTCGCCGGGGCCAGGCGAGCCGAGCGGGGCCGGGCTGTCCAACGAGGTGGTGCGCCAGGTCGCCGGCCGCCGTCCGTTGCTCGGCGTCTGCCTCGGCCACCAGTGCATCGGTGAGGTCTACGGGGGACGCATCGTCCGCGCGCCGACGTTGGTCCACGGCAAGACCTCGGCGATCTACCACCGGGGCGGTGGGGTGCTGGAGGGGCTGTCGGTGCCCTTCGAGGCCACCCGGTACCACTCGCTGATCGTCGAGCGCGACTCGTTGCCCAGCGACCTGCGCATCACCGCGGAGACCTCCGATGGGCTGATCATGGGTCTGCGGCACCGCGAGCTGGAGGTGGAAGGGGTGCAGTTCCACCCCGAGTCGATCCTCACCGCGGTCGGGATGGAGCTGTTGGGCAACTTCCTCTCACGCTGCAGCGGCGCGTCCGATGCCCCGGTGGCGGCGCCGGTCGGCCCCTGACGCGAGCGCGTGGGTCAGGCCGTCGCCCGCAGCGCGTCGAGGGCCTCGTCGAGGGTGCGCACGCCGATGATGCGCAGGTCGTCGGGCGCACCCTGCTGCGCCTCGCTGAGCTGCCCCTGCGGGACCAGCACCACGTCGGCGTCGTACTCGGCGGCGGCTCGCATCTTCTCCGGGACGCCGCCGACCGGACCGACGTTGCCGTCGGCGCCCAGCGATCCGGTCCCGACCACGACCCGACCCTGGAGCAGGTCCTCGTCGCTGAGCAGGTCGTAGACGGTGAGCGCGACCATCAGCCCCGCGCTCGGCCCCCCGATGCGCGTCCCCTCCTGCAACGACACGTCGAAGGGCAGGCGCAGCTCCTCGACCCCGTCCTCGATCATCACGCCGAGGCGTGGTCCGTCCTCACCGGGGATCGTGCCGAGCGTCGCGGTGACCTCGAGCTGCTCGCCGCCGCGCTCCACCGTCAGGGACAGCTCCTGCCCTGCGGCGCCGGCCTGGGTGATCTGCTGCAGGTGCTGGGCGTCCTCGAGCGGCTCGCCGTCCACCGCCGTGATGACGTCGCCCGGGAACAGCACGCCGTCTGCGGGGCTGTCGGCGAGCACGTTGACGACCGCCACCGCGGTCACCAGCTCCACCTCGATCCCGGCGGCCTGGGCACCCATCGCCGCCGCGACCTCGAACTGGCGCCGGAACCGCTCCCGTTGCGCGGCGTGGTAGTCGTCGCGGTCGACCCCGGGTGGGATGACGTCATCGAGCCGTTGGAGGGTGCGGTCGCCGTCGAGCAGGACGACCATCGCCGGGAACACCGCCTGGTCCCGTCGCCGGATCGTGAGCAGTGACGTCGAGCCGGTCAGCTCGGTGAGCTCGACACCCTCGATCTCGACCAGCGGGGGGATCTCGGTCGGGGTGCCCGGCTGGGTCTCCACGTAGGGCAGCGGGACGGTGAACCCGGCGGTGATGATCAGCGCGGTGCTGACGAGGTAGAAGGCGCTGCGCAGCAGCGTGGACCGCCGCGCGGGCGCTCCGGGCTCCGCGACGCCCTCGGGGTCACCCGCCGGGTCGTGGTCGAGCATCCGCCGGGCGTCGGTCACGGGTTGGGCTCGCTGCGCTCGCCGGACCCGCTGCGCTCGCCGGACCCGCTGCGCTCATCGAGGGTCGCCTCGGTGGTCGGTTGCGCCGCTGCCGCCGTGGCTGGCCGCTGGGCGCGACGGAGCAGCGCGACCGCACGGGCGACGTAGCGCTCAGCGACGGTGCCGAGCGGTCGACCGCCGTCGGTGAGCACGACCCGCTCGGTGTCGCCCTGGAAGGCGTCCACCAGCTCGTGCAGGTCCGCGTCGAGCTCCACCCGGGGGAGCCCGTCCTGCCCGTCGCCCAGCTGGGTGGGGGTCGGCTCCGCGAGGGGGAAGGTGGTAGACGGGTGCGCCCTGCCGAGCGCGACGACCTCGCGGACCTGGGTGCGCGAGTACAGGTCGTCGAGGCGGCTGTTGCGGTGCTCGCTGCCGGCCGCCCAGAACAGGAACCCCCCGATCGCGAGGTACCACAGTGCGGCGAGGGCGGCATCGGGGACCCGCAGCACCACCCACAGTCCGTAACCGACGATGGTGAGCCCGAGGAGCTGCCCGCACCGCGCCGCGAGACGGACCGCGCGCGAGCGGTCACCGAGGACCGCCCACAGCCCCGCCCGGAGCACCCGCCCTCCGTCGAGCGGTGCGCCGGGCACGAGGTTGAACAGGGCCAGCAGCACGTTCAGCGCCGCGAGCAGCCGCAGCAGCTGGGTGAGCTGGGCGCCCCAGTCCCACGCCAGCTCCGCGGTGGCGAGGCTGAGCAGCCCGAACACCGCGCCGCACAGCAGGCTGACGAAGGGGCCGACGGCGGCGATCGTGAACTCGTCACGGGGTCGGCTGCTGTGGGCGTGCATCTGGGTGACCCCGCCGAAGATCAGCAGGGTGATGCTGTCGACCTCGATGTCACGGTGGCGCGCCTCGAGCGCGTGGGCGAGCTCGTGCGCGAGGATCGAGCCGAGGAAGAGCACCATCCCCGCCGCGCCCATGACGACCCCGCTGCTCCAGCCGTGCTGTCCCGCGAACTGCGCGGCGAAGGTCCACACGATCAGCGCCGCGAGCACGAGCAGCGTCGGGTCGAGGCGCACCTCGATGCCGCGGATCGACAGGATGCGGATGGCGCGGGAGAACATGTGTGAACGGTACCCTCCGCGGTCAGCAGCCTCGCCGGTCACCGCAGTTCGGACGCCCTTGACGCTGCCGAAGCGATGCCGTCGTGGTCTCCTGGTGTCATCCTGCGTCTTCTGAGCGGAACCTGAGCGGAACCTGACCGGAGTGCGAGCATGACCACCACCCAGGATCTGCGGCTCACGGCCGACCGCCTCATCGAGCTGCACGAGGCGGGCGACCTCGATGCCGTCCTGTCGCTGGCCGACGACCTCGCCGCGGAGGCCGAGCAGCGTGTCGACGAGGACGAGGTGGCCCGCGAGTCGCTGTTCGTCGCGCGCTTCGAACGGGCCTTGGCGCTCACCGAGCTCGAGGAGCTGGCCGCGGCCGCCGACGCCTACCTGCTGGCGGCCGACACCCCGACCGACCCGGACGACCCGGATCAACGCCACGAGGTGGCGATGGCGCTGCTGCACCGGGGGATGTGCCTCGACGCGATCGGCGAGGCTGCCGCAGCGGTCACGAGCTACGACGAGGTGGTCCGCCGGTTCGGCGGGGCGGACGACGCCGTCACCCGCGATCAGGTCGTGCGGGCCCGGGTCAACCGTGCCGCCAGCCTGCTGAGCGCGGACGGCGCCAGCGCGGCGGCAGCCGCCGCCGACGAGCTCCGCGGCGAGCTGGAGCCGAGCGTGCCCCTCGATGCCGAACAGTGGCTGCTCGCCACCCGCATCCGTGCCGCGGCGCTGGTCGAGCTCGGGCAGCTCGACGAGGCGCGCACGGTGCTCGCTGACGCCGTCGCCGTCGACGTCGACGACCCGCGGGTCGGCGAGCAACGTGAGCTCGCCGAACAGGACCTGCAGGCGCTCGCCTGAACGCGTCGCGCCTGAACCCGTCGGACGGCCCGATCGGGTCGAGAGGTCTCAGGTGCCGACGTCGCGCTCCGCGCTCCGACCACCTCGGTGGTCCGGACCCCGGTCCTC
>CAYVJT010000036.1:10017-13211 GCA_964451855.1 uncultured Actinomycetota bacterium | reverse complement strand
CCCGGTCCTCCGCGTGGCCGTCGGCTCGGTCGTCGGCTCGGTCGTCGAGGAGCCCGACGAGCTGCTCGCGTGCACGTGCCACCCGAGAACGGATCGTGCCGATCGGCACCTCGCAGGCCGCCGCCGCGTCGGCGTAGGGCAGCCCCAGCAGCTGCGTCAGCACGAAGGCGGCCCGACGGTCCTCGTCGAGCTGGTCGAGCAGCCCGTGCAGCTCGACGTGTCCGGCGTGGTCGGGAACCTCGTCCACGACCGGATCAGGGAGTCGACGGCGTCGCTGTCGGCGCCGGATCTCGTCCGCCGCGACGTTGCGGGCGACGGCGAGGAGCCAGGTCCGCGCGCTGGCGTCCCCGCGGAAACGGGGGATCGTGCGCATCGCCCGGAGGTAGACCTCCTGGGTGAGGTCGTCGGCCACGCCGGGGTCGACGAGGTGGGCGCAGAAGCGCCACACGTCGGCCTGCGTCCGGCGCACGAACATCGACAGCGCGTCGGCATCACCGTCGGCGGCTGCGAGCAGGAGGCGTGTGCTCTCGTCCATGTCGGCGGTCAGGGTAGCCCCGGTACTTGAGCCGGTAGCTGAGCCGGTAGCTCGGCCTCACGCCCACACCCGCGCACACCTGCCGGGAACCGATCGCGGGCAGCGGCCGACCACCTTGGACGAACCGCGATGCCGCGAACCGCCACAGAGCGCGGCCCGACGGAGGCGATCGAGATGGAGCAGCACGAGGACCCGGACGAGGCCCGGGACCGGGGCCACGGCGAGGGCCCAGGCCGGGGTTGCGCCGCCATCCGCGAGGCCCTCTCCGCCGACCTCGACGACGAGGTGGTCGGCATCAGCCGAGCCGAGGTGGACCGCCACCTCGACGTGTGCGGCGCGTGTGCGCGGTTCGCAGCGGACGTCGCGGTGTTGGCGCGGCGCAGCCGGGTCGTGGCCGCCGACGCCGTCCCGGACCTGACCGATGCGATCACCGCGAGCGTCGCCGACGCGGTCGGTCAGCACCGCCGGTCCGAACCGGCAGCGACCGACCCGGGCCGGACCGGTGTCCGGGCCCGGGAGCTGCGGGTGCTCGTGGCGCTCGCCGGTGCGGTCCAGCTCGTGCTGGCGTTGCCGATGCTGCTCGGCCTGGTCGCCCCCGATCTGCACCTCGGGCGCGACCTCGGAGCCCTGCAGGTCGCCCTCGGGGTGGGCCTGCTGTTCGCCGCCGCCCAGCCGCGACGCGCGCAGGGGGTCCTGCCGGTGGTCACGGTGGTGGCGGCCATCACCGTGGTCGCTGCGGCGGTCGACGTGGCCGTCGGCGTCACCACGCTCGCGGCGGAGCTGACCCACCTCACGGAACTGGTCGGGGTCGCCGCCCTGTGGACGCTGTCCCGGCGCCACCCAGCATCCGTGGCACCCTCCACCCGTCCCCGTACGCGGCTGGAGCCGGTGTGAGCGAGCCCGTCGACGAGCCCGGCTACGTGGGCCGCGCCTGGCGGCTCGCAACCCTGCTGTCGCTGGGTGTCGCCACGCTCGTTGCGCTGGCGGTGTCCGCAGCGCCGGCGTCGGCGCACGCCGTGCTCGAGGAGGCGACGCCCCAGGACCGCAGCGTGCTCGACGAGGCACCCGAGCAGGTCATCCTCCGCTTCAACGAGCCGGTCAGCCTGCCGACCGGCGGGATGCGCGTCTTCGACGCGGATGCCGAGCGGATCGACGAGGGAGCCACCGACGTCGCGGACCCGGAGACCGTGGCCGTGAGCCTGCCCGACGACCTGCCGGAGGGCGGCTACGTCGTCACGTGGCGGGTCATCTCGGCGGACAGCCACCCGGTCAGCGGCGTGCTCACCTTCACGGTGGGTGACGGGCCGGAGGTCGAGGACGCGGTCGTCGCGGAGCTGTTCGCCGGAGGGGACGGGCTCACGGGGGTCCTGGGTCCGGGCCTGCGTGCCCTCGGCTACGTGGCGGTGCTGCTCGGCGTCGGCGCGATCTACCTCGCCGTGTTCGTCGCGCGACGTGACGAGGACCGCGAACGGGCACGGACCCTGGCCCGCTGGGGGGCGTCCGCCGGGATCGCCGCGACCCTCGCCGCTGTCCCGGTCCAGGCAGCGGCGGTCACCGGCGAGGGGCCGCTCGCGGTGTTGCGACCGGTCCTGCTCGGGGAGGTCCTGGCGTCGAGCTTCGGGCAGGGCACGCTGTTCCGACTGGTCTGGCTGGTGGTGCTGCTGGCCTTCGTCGTCCGCCGCGCGCCGCTGGCCGGCAGCGCCGTCGCCGGCACCGCCGCGCTGCTGTCGTTCCTGCTCGACGGGCACCAGCGCTCGGCTGAGCCGACCTGGCTGCTCACGCTGGCCGACGGCATCCACCTCGGCGCCGCTGCGCTGTGGTTCGGTGGGCTGGTCCTGCTGGCGTGGGTGGTGCGGGCACGATCGATCGACGACGATCCCGTCGGAGCCGCCCGCCTCATCTCGCGGTTCAGCAACGCCGCGCTGCTGTCGGTGATCGCCGTGACCGCTGCCGGTGGGGCGATGACCTGGGCGCTGGTCCGCACGCCCCGCGCCCTGACGACCACCTCCTACGGCTGGCTGCTGATCGCGAAGGTGGCGGTGGTGGTCCTGGTGGTGCTGGTGGCCCTGTACAACCGCGCACGCCTGGTCCCGGCCGTGGCGGCACGTGCCGCCGCAGACCGGGTGGTCCCCGCCGGAGCCGCGAACGGGCCCCGGACCGACGCCGACCCCGATGCGCCCGCTGAGCCGGCTGTCCCGGTGCCGGCGACCGTCCGGAGGTCCCGTGGCGCCTGGCGGCAGCTGCGCTCGACCCTGGTGGTCGAGGCCGCCCTGCTGCTCGTCGTCCTCGGCATCACCGGGGTCCTGGTGACGACCCAGCCGGCCGCGGAGGCCGCCGGCGTGACGGGCGCTGCCCAGGTGGTGACCTCCTTGACCGACGACCTGGACGTCGAGGTGATCGTCGATCCCAACGAGGTCGGGGTCAACGCGCTGCACATCTACGTGCTGGACGGGACGGGCCGACCCGCCGATGACGTCGAGGACCTGCACCTCGAGCTGACCTACGTCCCCGAGGACATCGGTCCGTTCCAGGTCGAGCCGTTCTTCGTCGGTGCCGGCCACTGGACCGCCAACGTCGACACCCTGCGCTTCCCCGGCGAGTGGCGCATCGACGTCATCGCCGGCATCGACCGCTTCACCGAGGCCCGGGCCACGACGCG
>CAYVJT010000036.1:0-9917 GCA_964451855.1 uncultured Actinomycetota bacterium | reverse complement strand
GACCCAGCGACCGACCCACCGAGCCACGTCCTGATCGATGGAGCCGACGATGACCCGACCCACGCTGCTGCGCCGCGCGGTGCTGCTCGCACTCGCCGCCACGCTGCTGTTCGCCGTGCCTGCTGCGGCACACCCCTTCATCCAGGGTGGGGAGGTGCCGGTCGACAGCCTCGCGAGCCTGGTCCTCGACCTCGCACACGGCTGCCAGGCGGACGACGACGGCCACGCTCACGGCGAGGGCGAGGAGGAGCCGACCACCGAGGTGGCGCTGGAGGTCCCGGAAGGGATGCGGGTCGTCGAGGTGCCCGAGGTCGAGGGCTTCGAGGTCGACACCGAGGTCGGCGACGACGGCGAGGTCGAGGTGGTCACCTGGTCCGCGACGACCGCCACCGAGCCGGCCCCGCAGCTGCCCTTCGACGCGGTCATCAGCGGCGAACCGGGTGACGAGGTCTACCTCAAGGTGTTCCAGGGCTGCGGCGACCTGTCCTACCGCTGGGTGGGGACCCCGGACGAGCCGGCCGACGACCCCGCCGTCAGGCTCACGCTCACCGACCCCGATCCCGACAGCCCGCCCCCCGATCCCGCCGCTGCCGGACCCGAGGAGCCCACCGGCGACGCAGAGGAGCCCGCGGACACCGCATCCGAAGAGGCGCCCGACGAGGATCCCGCCGAGGGACCAGCGCCGGACGAGGAGCCGGCACCGGACGAGGAGGCCGACGACGAGGACGCCGAGCCAGCCCCGATCGCCGCGCCGAGCGACCCCGAGAACTCACCGTTGCTGTGGGCCGTCGTCGCCCTCGCAGGCACCGCGCTGCTGATCGCCCTGCTCCTCGCGCTGCGTCCCCGCCCCGCTGCCGCCCCCGCTCCGGACGCCGGCGCGCGTGACGGGCGGGCTGACGACACCGAGCCGGGAGGCCAGGGCTCGACATGACCCGGACCATCACCGCCCGCGCGGGCGCCCTCACGCTGCTCGTCCTGATCGGTCTGCAGGCCGGCGTCGGGCCGGCCCTCGCCGACCCGGCGGTGCCGACCCACTACCGCTCGACGGTCACCGAGGTGGTGGATGCCGACGGTGAGCCGATCGACCTCGACGTGGAGGTGCTGGGTGGCGACACCTACCTCGTCGTCGAGGTCCCGGCCGGCACGGAGCTCGGGGTGCCGGGCTACGACGGCGAGCCCTACATCCGTGTCCACGCCGACGGCGAGGTGGAGGTCAACCAGCGCTCCCCCGCCCGCTGGCTCAACGATGCCCGCTACGGCTCCGCCGACGTGGACGTGCCAGCCCTCGCGGACGCCGATGCACCGCCGGACTGGGAGCTGGTGGCGCGCGACGGCGTCTACGCCTGGCACGACCACCGCATCCACTTCATGTCGCCCGCCCTGCCGGCCCAGGTCGATCCGAGCTCGGACGAGGTGCAGGAGATCTGGGACTGGGAGGTGCCGATCATGGTCGACGGCGAGGAGGCCGTGATCCTCGGCGAGCTCGTGTGGGTCCCGGGGACCGGTGTCGCGCTGCCGGCCCTGGCGCTGGTCGTCGCGATCGCGCTCGGTGTGGTCGTGGCGCGCCGCATCGGCGGCGATCCCCTCGTCCTGTTGGCGGCCGCGACGACGCTCGTGCTCGCTGCGGCGAACAACCTCGGCCTGCCACCCGGCGCCGATCGCTACCCGGCGTTGTGGGTCCTGCCGGCGGTCGCCGTCGGGGTGCTCGCCGCCGGTCGGTGGCGCTCACGCACGGACCAGGTGGGCGGTCCGCTCCTGCGGGCGCTGGCCGCTGTGCCGCCCGCGGTCGGCGCGATGCTGCTGATCGGTGCGCTCACCCGGCCGATCGTGCCGGGGCTGCTGCCGACGGCCGCGACCCGGACGCTCGTGGTCGCCATCCTGGCGGCGAGCGTCGCGAGCCTGGTCCCCCAGCTCACGCAGGTGTGGGCCGCGAGCTCACTCGACACCGGTCCTGCGGACGGCACCGAGACCGGGACCGAGGCCGATGCGGCGCACGAGCCCGTGCGTCGGGAAGCCACCACCGACACGGACGGTCGCTGACCCCACCCCGGAAGCGGCGCGGTCAGTTGCCGCCGTCGCCGTTGTCTGGCTCCTCCTCTGGCTCCTCCTCTGGCTCCTCCTCCTCGGGAGGCACCTCGACCGGCTCGTCCACGCAGTCTGGATGGTCGGCAGGGAGCTCCGGGTCGAAGGGACAGGGCTCCGGCTCCTCCTCCTCGGGGCCCTCGCTGACCACGATCGTGACGACCGAGCCGGGGGGCACCTGGGTGCCCGCACCGGGGTCCTGCCGGATCACGAAGCCCTCGGCGACGGTGTTGTGGTGCTCCCGCTCGATCTCCGGTTCGAGCCCCTGGTCCTCCAGGCGCGCGATCGCGTCCTCCTCGGTGCGGTTGACCACCGGGCGGACGGTGACCAGCTCCTCGCCGAGGCTGACGACGTAGTCGACGCGGCTGCCCACGGTCACCTCGGTCCCCGGTGCCGGGTCCTGCGAGATGATGTGGCCCTCTTCGACCTCGTCGCTGTACTCGCGCTCACGATCGCCGCGGACCAGCCCGGCCTCGCGCAGTGCCTGGAGCGCGTCGTCCTCGTCCATGCCCTCGATCTCGGGGACCTCGGTGGTGTCCTCACCGACGGCCACCACGAGGTCGATCCTGCTGCCCTCGGAGACGAGCTCGTTCGCGAGCGGGTCCTGCTCGAGGACGGTCCCTGGCTCCTCCTCGGAGGTCTCCTCCGTGATCCTGCCGACCTCCAACCCGCGGTCCTCGATCATCTCCTCCGCGAGCTCCAGAGGCAGGCCGACCAGCTCCGGCACCGAGACCTGTGGGCCCTCGTCCACGGCGAACAGGCCGGCGATGAACCACCCGGCGGCGACCAACGCGACCAACGCGAGGATGGCGAGCAGCACGTAGACCGCACCACGCTTGCGGCGATCCGCGGTGTCGTCGACGGGGCGCGGCGGCGGGGTGGTCTCCAGCAGCGCGGTGGTCTCGGCCGCCGACATGACCGCCGGAGCCTCGATCGGACCGCCCACCCGGGCGTTGAGCAGGTCCTCGCGCATCTCGGCGGCGTCGCGGTAGCGGTTGGCCGGGTTCTTGGCCAGCGCCCGCATCGCGATCGCCTCGGCGGCGGGGCTGATGCCGGGGTCGAGCTCACGCGGGGTGCGCGGGGTCTCCTGGACGTGCTGGTAGGCCACGGTCACCGGTGAGTCGCCGCCGAAGGGCTGCAGGCCGGTGAGCGCCTCGTACAGCACGACACCGAGGGAGTAGATGTCGCTGCGGGCGTCGACGTCGAAGCCCTGCGCCTGTTCGGGGGAGAGGTAGGCGGCGGTGCCGAGCACGGCCGCGGTCTGGGTGACCGTCTCCTCGTCGATGGCGCGGGCGATGCCGAAGTCGGTCACCTTCACGGTGCCGTCCTCGGCGAGCAGGATGTTCCCTGGCTTGATGTCGCGGTGGATCAGGTTCTGGCTGTGGGCGTACGACAGCGCCGAGCAGACGTCGGCGACGACCTCCAGCGCCCGGTCCTCGGTCAGTCCCCCCGCCGCGATCGCTTGCTGCAGCGACCGTCCGCCGACCAGTTCCATCACGATGTAGGGCTGGCCCTGGTCCTCTCCGGTGTCGTAGACGGCGACGAGGTTGGGGTGGTTGAGGCGGGCGACGTTGCGTGCCTCGGTCTGGAAGCGGCGGGTGAAACCCTCGTCGTCGCGGAAACGCTCGAGCAGGAGCTTGACCGCGACCTCGCGGTGCAGCGTCCGGTCGCGGGCCGCGTACACCTCCGCCATGCCGCCACGGCCGAGGACGCGCAACAGCTCGTAGCGTCCCGACAGGATCCGACCAACGCTCACCCGTCGCCTCCGTGGGGGGATGTGGATGCCGCGCGTGAGCCTACCGGCGCGGTCGTAGGAACCTCGGTGGTGCGCACCGTCAGCGGGCCCGTTCGACCGCGACCTGGAGCACCTGCCGCGCGATCGGCGCGGCGACGCTACCCCCGGTGGCGCCCTCGGCCGTGGTGGGGAGCGCGACCGCGATCGCGATGTCATCGCCGGCGAAGCCGACGAACCACACCACCGAACCCTCTGCGGCCTGGGCGGTGCCGGTCTTGCCACCGACCTCGACCCCGTCGATAGCGGCCCGCTGCCCGGTGCCGGTGCGCACCGCGTCGAGCATCATCTGCCTGAGCTGCTCCGCGGTACGAGCGGAGATGGGGCGGGCATCGCCGCCCACCCCCGACCAGGGCCCGTCGTCGGGTCCCCGGACGACCTGCCCGTCGGGACTGACGACGTTGGCGACCACGTGCGGGCGCAGCAGCTCGCCGCCGTTGGCGATCGAGGCGGCGATGACCGCCATGTGCATCGGTGTGACGCGGACGTCGCGCTGCCCGATCGAGCTCTGGGCGGTGGCGGGGACGTCGAGCTCGCCGGGGATGCGGCTGGTCGCCGTGGACAGGTCGTAGGGCAGGTCCCGGTTGAAGCCGAACCGTTGGGCCTGGTCGATCAGCCCGTCGTCGCCGAGCTCGACCCCCAGCCGCGCGAACACCGTGTTGCACGACACGCGCAGCGCGTCGGCCAGGGTGATCTCGTCCTCGCTCACGCAGGTCCCGCCGCCGAAGTTGCCGATGTCGGCCTGGGTCTGGGGTACGTCGTAGACGGGCTCGTCATCGGGGAACAGCGTGTCCGGCGCCGCGCCCCGTTCGAGGGCCGCGGCAGCGACGATCAGCTTGAAGGCGGAGCCCGGCGCGTACAGCTCGCTCGTTGCCCGGTCGAGCAGCGGCTGGTCCTCGGCATCGCGGAGCTCGTCCCAGGCGTCGCGGATCTGGGTGCGGTCGTGGCTGGACAGCGGGTTCGGGTCGTAGGTCGGGTTCGCGTAGCTGGCGAGCACCGCCCCGGAACGGGGGTTGAGCACCACCACGGCACCCTCTCGGCCGTCGAGCGCGGACTCGGCAGCTCGCTGTACCTCGCCGTCGATCGTGAGGTGGACCGCGTTGCCGGGCCGGTTGGCGCCACCGATGAGGTCGCCGAGGTTCTGGGCGACCACCTCGGTCGGTCGGCCGGTGAGCTGCTCGTTCAGCGAGCGTTCGAGCCCGGAGCGGTGCAGCACGAGGGAGTAGTAGCCGGTGAGGTGGGCGTAGCGGGTCCCCTCGGGGTAGGTACGCAGGAAGCGCAGCTCACCGTCGCTCGGCACCGAGCTGGCGATCGCCTCCTCGCCGACCACGATCGGGCCTCGGGGCAGCTCGTACTCCCGCACGATCACGCGCCGGTTCGCGGGATGGTTGGCCAGGTCGTCGGCCTGGATCAGCGTGATGACGTTGAGGTTGAGGAACAGCGCGCCGAACAGCACGAGCAGGACGGTGGTGACCCGGTTGATGGAACGGTTCATGCTCCACCACCGTCATCGATGCGTCCGGTGGGCTCCCCGCCGTCCGTGGGCCCTGCCGAGCGGGGCTGTGCGGCGCGATCCGCCGGTCGGCGGACCGCCGACGGCTGCTCCGCGTCCGGTCGCCCCCGGGCGGCGGCGCGGGACTCGTCGCTGATGCGCAGCAGGGCAGCGACGATGAGGTAGTTGGCCAGCAGTGACGAGCCGCCGTAGGAGATGAACGGCAGCGTGATGCCGGTCAGCGGGACCAGTCGGGTCAGCCCGCCGACGATCACGAAGACCTGCAGCGCGAACGTCACGGTCAGGCCGAGGGCGAGCAGCGTGCTGAACGCGTCACGAGCGGTCATCGCGATGCGCAGGCCACGCGCCACGATGAGCAGGAACGCCACCAGCACGGCCGTCGCGCCCAGCAGCCCGAGCTCCTCACCGATCACCACGAAGATCGCGTCGGTCGAGGAGAATGGCACGTCCTGTGGGCGGCCGAAGCCGAGCCCGGTGCCCGTCAACCCACCGGTGCCGAGCGCGAACAGGCTCTGCGCCAGCTGGTAGGCCGTGCCCTGCACGTCGGACCACGGGTCGAGCCAGATCTGGACGCGCACCTGCACGTGGGCGAACCACTGGTAGGCGATCCAACACGCGACGGCGAACAGCACGACACCGAGTGCCGGGTACGCCACCCGGCCGGTCGCGACGTACAGCATGGCGATGAAGGTCCCGAAGAACAGCACCGCGGAGCCGAGGTCGCGCAGTTGCGCCATGATCACCATCGCGCCGATCGCCGCGACGAACACGGGCGCGAGGTGGCGCGTCGCCGGGATCAGCAGCGGACCGACCCGCTGGGTCGCGACCGAGAGCAGCTCGCGGTTGCGGGCCAGGTAGGCGGCGAGGAACAGCACGGCCGTGAGCTTGGCGACCTCGCCGGGCTGGAACCGCATGCCGAACACGTCGACCCACAGGCGGGCGCCGTTGATCACCCCGGCGGTGATGCCCGGGATGATCGGCAGCAGGAGCAGCACGATCGTGGCCAGCCCGAAGGTGTACTGGTAGCGGGCCAGGGGCCGCACGCTGCCGACGAACAGCAGGCCGAGGCACATGATCCCGACCGTGACCGCCGTCCAGACCGTCTGGGTCGCGGCGAGCTCGGTGCCTGCCGCCAGGTCGACGCGCCGGACGAACACCAGCCCGATGCCGTTGAGCAGGAACGCGAGGGGCAGGATGGCCGGGTCGGCGTCAGGGGCCGCGTAGCGGACCGTCACGTGGGCGACGATCGCGACGACCGCGAGGGCGACACCGGTGACGATGGCGGCGGGTGGGAGCTCGGTCGACTCGGACCACCCGAGCAGCATCCCGGCGGCCGCCGTGAGCAGCACCGCGCCGGCGAGCAGGCGGGCCTCGAGCCGGCGCGGGTGCGTGATCCCGCCGGCCTGGGTGGAGGCCGAGGGGCCGCCCGCTCCTCGCTGCTTCGCTCCGCTCTGCGCCGTCACGGTGCGGCGTCGGCGTCGCCGTCCTCTGCCCCGCCGCCCTCCACCTCGTCGTCCTGTCCGTCCTCGGCGGCGTCGGGATCGTCACGGGTGGGGATGCCACGGACCTGACGACGGGCATCGTTGATGTCGGCGGCGTTCAGACCCTGCTCCAGGGTCAGGTGGTAGTAGGAGGGGATCTCGTCGAGGGTCAGCTCGGAGCGCTCCGCGACACGGGAGAGCCGCATCGAGCCGATCTGCGTATCGATCCCCTGGTAGATCACCACCTGCTCGCCGTCGAGTCCGACGTAGTAGTTCTGCGCGAGGAGGAACCGTCCTCCGCCGTAGAGCGCGCCGGCGAGCACCGCGACCCCGACCAGGATCGCGAGGGAGCGCATGACGAGCCCACTGAAGCGCGATGCGTCGTCACCCTGGTCCGGCGTGGACGTGTCGTACAGCGGACGCGAGCTGCCGAAGGACCCGTAGGACCCCAGACGCCCGGCCCAGTCGGTGTCGCCGTCGTCGGCGAAGGTGCGGATCGCGACCGTGCGCGGACCGTCGTCGTCGACCTCGGCGTCGTCCTCGAACCGGATGAGCACGGCGGTGATGTTGTCCGGTCCGCCCGCCTCGTTGGCCATGTCCACGAGCTGGTCCAGCGCCGTGTCGAGGTCGTCGACCTGTTCGAGCACGTCGGTGATGTCCTCGTCGGACACGACGCCGGTCAACCCGTCGGAGCACAGCAGGATCTGGTCCTCGGGCTGCAGTTCCAGGGTCATGGCATCCACGTCGATCTCGGGCGAGACACCGATCGCGCGGGTCACGACGGACCGTTGCGGGTGGTTGGCTGCCTCCTCGTGGGTGAGCTGGCCCTCGTCGATGAGGTGCTGGACCAGGGTGTGGTCGTCGGTGAGCTGGCTGAGGCTGCCGTCGCGCAGCAGGTAGGCGCGCGAGTCTCCGACGTGGGCCACGTGCAGGCGTCGTCCCTCGAGCAGGGCGGCGGTCAGGGTGGTGCCCATGCCTCGGTAGGACGGTTCGTCCTCGGCGCGCCTCGACACCTCCTGGTTGGCGGTGACCACGGCGTCGCGTAGGGCGGTCAGCGCCGCGGTCGAGTCGGGGAAGACGCGTCCGTCGAGCTCGCGGAGGGGCTCGAGGGCGGTGGCGGAGGCGACCTCGCCAGCCACGTGTCCTCCCATGCCGTCGGCGACGGCGACGACGCTGTCCGCGACCAGGAAGGCGTCCTCGTTGCCCTCACGCACTCGGCCGACGTCGGAGGTCCCGCCGGTGATGAAGCGTCTCATCGGCGCACCTCGACGCGGGTCTTGCCGAGACGCAGCTGGTCACCGGCGGCGATCGGGGTCGGACCTGCCACCTTGGCGCCGTTGAGGAAGGTGCCGTTGGTGGAGCCGAGGTCGCGGACCACCCACCCGTCGCCGTTGAGCTGGAGCCGGGCGTGTTCGTCAGAGACGTAGACGTCATCGAGGGTGACGTCGACGTGGCTGGCGCGCCCGAAGGAGATGCCGTCGCCACGCAGCGCGATCACCTGTGGGCGACCGGAGGGGTGGTGCAGGACCAGCTCCTTGGGGGCACGACGCGACCTGCGGGAGTCGGTGGCACCGGCGGCCGGCGCCACGGCGGGGCGGGTCGGCGGCGACTGCTTGCGGCGGGGGCCGTAGAGGTCGATGACCACCGCTCGGACGGTGCTGGCGAGGAAGAGGTAGAGCAGCAACAGGAGCCCGAACTTCAACAGGGTCAGGAACTCGAGGGGCATGTCAGGCCTCCACGAGCTCCACGACCGCGTCGCCGAACTCGATGCGGTCGCCGATCTCGATGGGCTGCTCAGCGGCTTGCACGCCGTTGACCCGGGTGCCGTTCGTGGAGCCGAGGTCGACGACCCACCAGGTGTCCCCGCGGCGCACGACCGCCGCGTGTTCGCGGGAGACCGTGGAGTCGGGCAACGGCAGGTCGCAGGAACGCAGACGGCCGACCGACACCCGCGTCCCCTGGAGCGGGACGTCCCTGCCGGCGCGCTCGCCGGTGTGGATCCGCAGGTGCAGGGTGGCCTTCGGTGGGCCGGAGACGACCTGCGTGTGCTCGAGCTCGGATCGCTCGTCCGCGGGGGGTTCGGGTTCCCGGTAGGCGGGCTTGGCGGCGACCGGGGGGACGGCCGGGGTACCGCTCGAGGGCGTCGAGGGATCGTCGGCGGTCCGGGCGGCGCCAGAACCACCGGCGGCCCGGCTCGGCCTCTGGTGCTCCGGTTCGCGATCGACCACCTCGACGCGGCCGGTCAGGCGGAAGCGTCCGACGCGGACCTCGTCGTCGCGCTGGATGCGGACCTTGACCGGGCCGCGCAGGACCCAGCCCCGTTCGGAGGCGGTGGTGGCGACGACCTGCCCGAGCTCGCGGGGCAGAGACTCACCGAAGGTCTCCAGCCGTTCGTGGTCCTTCGGGCTCAGCGAGATGCGGTAGACGTTCGGGATCACCACGCCGTCGGCGGTGACGTGCTGGTTGTCCGCCGCGTAGCGCTGGACGCCGCGGGCGAGCTCGACGGGCTGCAGCCCGGACCGGAAGACTCGGGAGAAGAAGCCCTCGACCGCCCCCTCGAGGCGGTTCTCGAACCCCTGTAGCACACCCATCATGTCCACCGGTCGGTCGTCCACGTCGGCTGCCGCTGCGCGCACGAGGCGGCGCAGCGGACCGATCCATCCGTCGGGAGAGCGTAGCTCAGGGGTCGTCTGGAGCGACCCGTACGAACGTGCGAAGGGAGGTGGTCGCCCGCCCGAGTGTGTCTGCGTGGTCGATGTGGCTCCGGCATGAAGCCGTTGGTACGCTCCGCGCTTCACCCGGGCGGGTGGCGGAATTGGCAGACGCGCACGGTTCAGGTCCGTGTGTCCGAAAGGACATGGGGGTTCAAGTCCCCCCTCGCCCACAAGCTCGTACAGGGGTCTAGCACCCCGATATCGCTGGAATCACCGGAACGCCCTCGCACCCCGCGGGGGCGTTTCTCGCTCCCGTGGCAACGAGATGGCAACGAGAATCTGAGCCGCGCGTTGCTACCGACCGACGCCGAGCCCCGTGGCAACGCCGTGGCAAC
>CAYVJT010000035.1:0-22531 GCA_964451855.1 uncultured Actinomycetota bacterium | reverse complement strand
GCTCGTACCGTTGTCGCTGACGACCCGGCACGAGGAGAGCGTCATGTCCAAGCGCGTCGTGCACAGGATGGTGGTCATGGCGGCTGCGCTCGCGCTGGCGCTCGTCGCATGTGGACCGGGCGGCGACGAGTGGACCCAGGAGGTCCGCGACAACTTCCTCGACGGCTGCCTCGAGGCGTCCGACGGTGAACAGGCCTACTGCGTCTGCGTGCTCGAACGCCTCGAGGACACCTACACCTTGACCGAGTTCGAGGCGATCGAGCGTGAGCTCGAGGAGGCCAACGTGATGCCAGCCGAGCTCGAAGGCATGATCGAGGACTGCCTCGAGGAGCACCTGAGCTAGCCATCGCGGTCCGGCGTCCCCCATCCTGCGCTCGGCCCTCAGCCAGGCGGTCAGGGGTGGCGGACGCCCTCGCCGGCAAGCACGGCCCTGTAGCCCTCACGGTAGGTCGGGTAGGTGAACTCGAACCCGGTCGCGACCAGCCGGTCGTTGCGGCACCGCTTGTTGCTCCCACGCCGGCGGGGCGTGGGTCCCGTCGGTGGTTCCGGCATCCCCAGCTCAGATGCGAGGAAGCGGATCACCTCGCCGCGGTCGACGGGTGCATGGTCGACGCCGAGGTAGATCGGGGCGGGCTCGGCGACCTGCGTGAGCAGGTGGACGATCGCCGCCGCGGCATCGTCGCGGTGGATGCGGTTGGTGAGGGCCCTCTCCTCCGGGACGAGCGCCTCGCCGCGGCGGACCTGCTCGATCAGGGACGTGCGTCCGGGCCCGTAGAGGCCGGCCAGCCGCAGGGTCGTCGCATCCCGGCGGCGGGCATGGAGCGCGACCTCGGCCTGGACGAGGACCTGTCCGGTGGCGCTCGTCGGCGACGTGGGGGTCGTCTCGTCGACGTCGCCGCCGTCGTCGGTGCCGTACACGGCCGTCGACGACACCGCGAGCACGCGACCCGGGGTGCGTCCGGAGTCGTCCAGGGCATCGAGCAGCCGGATCAGGCCGTCGAGGTAGACGGCACGGTAGGCCTCTGCCGAACGTTCCCCGGCTGTCGGGGTGAAGACCAGTGCGTCGACGTGCTGGGGCGATGCGGAGGGGAGCTCGTTGAGCGAGCCGGTCAGATCGGCCGAGACGCCCACGATGCTCTCCGGGAGTCGATGAGGCGAGCGGCGGACCCCGGTGACCGACCAGCCTGCAGCGACCAGCCGCAGCCCGGTCTCCGTACCGAGGTCGCCGCAGCCGACGATCAGGGCCGTCGGGCGCATCAGGCGTAGGCCTCGACGATCGCGTCGCACAGCTCGGGCCACCCCTCGATCGCCCAGGAATCGAACGCCCGATCCGCCAGGCTCGTGCTCGCCAGACCGAGTTCGGGGTCGACCCACAGGTACGAGCCGGACCGGCCGAAGTGTCCGAAGGTGGACGCCGAGACCTTGTCACCGGTCCAGTGCGGTGCCTTGGTGTCCTTGATCTCGAACCCCAGGCCCCAGGCGTTGGGTGACTTGCGCCCGTACCCGGGCAGCACGCCGGCGAGCCCGGGGAAGGCCACGGAGGTGGCCTCCCGGTGCAGCTCGGGGTCCAGCAGTTGCGGAGCCAGGAGCTCCCGCGCGAACCGCAACAGGTCGTCGACGGTGCCCTCCGCGGCGTGGGCGGGCGAGCCGTGAAGCCGGGTGGCGTGCATGCCCAGTGGCTGGAGCACCTCGAGGTCGAGGTGCTCCGCGAACGGCAGACCGACGCGCTCGGCGACCAGGTCCCCGAGCACCTCGTAGCCGTGGTCGGAGTAGACCCGTCGGTGTTCGGGCTCGCTGGTCGGCCCGTTGGGGCCGGGTGGCAGGCCGCTGGCATGGGCGAGGAGGTGGCGCACCGTGTAGGTCTCCCCGGCGGCCTCGCCGACGGGCTCGTCGAGGTGGAGCACCCCGTCCTGCACCGCGACCAACGTGGCGTACGCGGCGAGGGGCTTGGTGAGCGAGGCGAAGGGCAGGACCGCCTCGACGGGCCCATGTGTGCCGTGCGTCGTGGTGGCGTCGGTCACCGCGACGGCCACCGTGTCGGGCTCCCAGTCCTCGACGCGCTGCAGGACCTCGCCCTTCACGCCGGTTCCTCCGCGTTGCCGGTGATGCGGTCGATCTCGCTCCGGGCCGCGTGATCGAGGTCCCAGCCGATCGCTGCGACGTTGGCCGCGATCTGCTCCGGACGGGTGGCACCAGCGATCACCGACGCGACCGAAGGATGTCCGGCGAGCCACGACATCGCCAGCTCCAACAGGCTCCGGTCGTTGGAGGTGGCGAAGGCCTCCAGCCGCTCGACGATCTCCAGACGTTCCTCGCTCAGGTGCTTGGCGCGACGGTCCTCCGGCAGGGTGGCCAGCCGCCAGTCGGCGTCCGGTTCCTGACCGGCGCGGTACTTGCCCGTCAACAACCCCGACGCGAGTGGGAAGTAGGGCAGGAGGGCGAGCCCGTTGCGGCGGATCGCGTTCAGGCGTTCACCCTCCAGCTCCCGCTCGAGCAGGTTCCAGTGATCCTGTGCGCTGGCGAACCGCGGCACCCCATCTCGCACCGCGACCGCCTGCGCCTCGTTCATCTCCTCCGCGGAGAGGTTCGAGTGGCCGATCTCACGGACCTTGCCGGACTCGACGAGCTCGCCGAGCGCTCCCAGCGTCTCCTCGATGGGGACCTGGGGGTCGGGGCGGTGGAGCTGGTAGAGGTCGATGTGGTCGATGTCCAGGCGGTGCAGGCTCGCGTCGCAGGCCTTGAACACGTAGTCCGGACGGGCGCCCTGCCGCTGCTCGTCGAGCTTCGCGCCGAACTTGGTGGCGACGATCGCCTCGTCTCGGCGGCGGCCGAGCGCCTTGCCGAGCAACTCCTCCGACGCTCCGTCGCCGTAGACGTCGGCGGTGTCGAACAGGTTCACGCCGAGGTCGAGCGCGGCGTGCACCACCCGGTCGGTCTGGGCGGCGTCGATGCGTCGGCCGAGGTTGTTGCAGCCGAGTCCGACCAGCGAGACCTCCAGCGTCCCGATCCTGCGCTTCTCCACGAGGGCTCCTCTTCCAAGGTTGCTGGCAACCTACCGGGGGGCACGCCACCTGCAGCTCGCGAGGGTGGTCAGAAGCCACCGCTCCGCCGACACGAGCCCGTCCTGAGCTTCGGTCGCGCAGAGGCTGCGCAACAACGGCGGGAGGCCCTCCATCGTGGAGGGCCTCCCGTTCGGTCCGTGCCGTCTGACGTGCCGCCGAGGGGCGGGTCAGACCTTGGTGAGCTCGCGATCGGTGGGGGCGACGTCCTCGCGGCCCTCGACCACCTCGGGCTCGCTGCGACCGGCCCAGTACAGGCCGCCTCCGGCGAGGATCAGCACGGCGCCGATACCGGCGAACAGTCCGGCCAGGGCCAGCGCCAGCTGCAGCGCGGAGTGGGTGACGGTCCCGACGCCGAGCTCGCCGACCAGCCCGTGGACGGTCCCGGTCCAGACCATGCCGCGTGCCGGACCCTCGATCGGGTGCATGCGGTCGAAGTCGGTCCAGTACCGGCCGTCGATGTCGAACTCGTAGACGCCGGGCTCGAAGACCTCGCCGTTGTACTCGACGGTCTCGGTCAGCTCGACCTCGACGGTGTCGTAGATCACGTGGTAGACGATCGTGGCCATCTGGTACATGTACTCGCTGGCGGTGTTGACCAGCGGGTCGGCCGGGTCGAAGTGCGACTCGACGACCGGGTAGCCCCAGTCCTCGGTCAGCAGGGCCATGATCGCCTCGGCCTCTTCGGTGCTGCCGCGGTCGACCAGTTGGCCGTCCTCGTTGTAGTTCAGCTCGACGTTCTGCGTCTCACTGAAGCTCTGCAGGGCGTCGTAGCCGTCCTGGGTCATCGAGAAGGCGACGCCTCCGCCGATCATGAACCCCAGGCCGATGACTGCTAGGACGATCCCCAGGATGCGGAGTCGCTTCCTCATGGTGCTGCTCTCCTTGCGCGGGTCCCGCGCGGTCGTGAATATGTTCACGAGTCTCAAGGATGAGCCTGGAACGGCGAAGCGCCGTTGGATCCCTCTTCGTGGGACCAATGGCGGGCCCACGGATGGCCGAAGGACACCTGCGTTCGAGCTGCGGGGTCACCGGGCCCCGGGCACCAACAGGACCGGTCGGTTCGCGGTCCGGAGCAGGTGCTCGGCCGTCGATCCGACGAGCAGGCCCGTCAGGGGGTTGCGTCCGCGAGCTCCGACCACGATCACGTCGATGGCCTGCTCGTCGGCGAGCGTGCCGATCGTCTCGGGGAGCGGACCGTGCTCGACGAGCGGTGTGAGGGCGGTGTTGGCGACGAGTTGCTCCAGGTGCGCCGATGCCCGCTCCTCGGCCTCCGCTCCGTCGGAGCGGGTGAGCACCGTGACCGCCGTTCCGCCCAGCTCCTGGCCAAGCGCCACAGCGAGCCCTTCGGCAGGCGCGGCGCTGGTTGAGCCATCGGTGGCCAGGAGCACACCACCTCCACGTTCGGTGCGGTTCGGGCCGAGGGGAAGCAGCAGGATCGGCTTGCGGCTGGTCCTGACCAGTTCCAGCACGGTGCTGCCGAGGAAGAGGTCTCGCCAAGGCGTGTGGCCGTGACTGCCGACCACGATCACGTCCGCGCCGGACCCGTCCGCGACCTCACACAACTCGCTTGCGGGGTAGCCCGTGCGGACCTCGCAGGAGGTCTCGAACCCGCTCAGTCGTGCTGCGGTCTGCTCAAGCTCGGCCACGAAGTGGTCCCGGTGGAGCTCCTGAGGCACGTGGGGGTAGTGTCCACCGAGAACGGTCACCAGGGTCAACCGCCTCACGCCGAGCCGGGGGAGGAGCCGCAGCTGCTCCACCAGCCGGTCGGTGACGGATGAGTGGTCGATGCCGACGACGGCATGATCAAGCATCGCGGTGGTCCTCGGCTCGTGCGGGATCGATGCCGTGCGCGTCGTTCAGATGCAGCCGGCGCCACCGTCCGAACCCGACCGCATCCACGCGCCAGGTGTCGGGTTGCGGGTCGAGCGCCGGATCGATGAAACAGGTCACCGGACCGTCGTCGACGAGGTCGTAGCGCTCAGGTTCCTTCGGGGGGCCGACCTCGGCGACCGGGATGAACGCGCGACCGCCACAGCAACCAAGACGCGGACTCGCACGGAGCACGAGCGGACGTCCGGCGAGGTGGACGATCGCCGCTGGGGTGAGCGTGGGACCAGCCTTCATCACCCCTCCGCCGGTCGCAGCATCGCGGTGGCCGCGTCGGCAGGGAAGCGGTGACGGGTCCGGTTGGCGTAGCGCACCAGTGCGAGCATCAGCGGAACCTCCACCAGGACGCCAACGACCGTGGCGAGCGCTGCCGGCGATCGCAGGCCGAACAGCGCGATCGCGGCCGCGACGGCGAGCTCGAAGAAGTTGCTCGCACCGATCATCGCGCCGGGCGCGGCGATGGCGTGACGGACCTTGAGTAGCTGCATGGCGCGGTACGCGAGCCAGAAGATCAGGACCGTCTGGATGATCAACGGCACCGCGATCAACCCGATGTGCAGCGGGTTCTCGAGGATGACCTCCCCTTGGAAGGCGAACAGCAGCACCAGGGTGATGATCAACCCGATCGGTGTGACCGGCGCGAGCCGACGCATGAACACCCGGTCGAACCACTCGATGCCGAACCGTCGGATCAGCTCGACCCGGGTCAGCCAGCCGGCCGTGAGCGGGATGATGATGTAGAGCACCACCGAGAGCGCGACGGTGTCCCACGGGACCGCGATGTCGGACACGCCGAGCAGGAAGAGCACGATCGGTGCGAACGCGACCAGCATGATGAGGTCGTTCACGGCGACCTGGACCAGCGTGTAGCCGGCGTCGCCGCGGGTGAGGTAGCTCCAGACGAACACCATGGCCGTGCACGGAGCGGCGCCGAGCAGGATCGCGCCTGCCAGGTACTGCCGGCCGAGCTCCTCAGGGATGAGGGGTGCGAACACCACCATCAGGAACAGGTAAGCGATCGCGAACATCGTGAAGGGCTTGACCAGCCAGTTGATGCCGGTCGTGACCAGCAGGCCCTTCGGCTCGCGGCCGACGCCGGCGATGGCTCCGAAGTCGATCTGGACCATCATCGGGAAGATCATCGCCCAGATGAGCACCGCGACCGGGAGCGAGACCTGGGCGTACTCGAACCGCGACAGCACCTCGGGCACGATCGGGGCGAGTTGGCCGAGCGCGACCCCCGCCACGATCGCGAGCCCGACCCAGAGCGAGAGCAGCTTCTCGAAGGTCCCGAGTCCGCCGGTGGTGGCGGTCTCATCAGGGGCGCCGGCTCGTGAGGTCGAGCGGTCCGGGCGGGGGTCGGCCATGGCTACCTCGGTCGGGATCAGTGGGGAAGTTGCATCGATGAACGACGATATCCGGTGAGCGGGGCCCGGACGTGGGCCAGAGGTCCCGGTGGCGCGGTGGCTCGATGCCGCAGAGGGAAGGGCCGTGGGGCCGTCAGGTCAGCGATCTCGGGATCGTCCAGGGGCCCGAGGACACGATCGCGGAGCTCATCGCAGACGGGTCGGCGCGGCTGGCGCCCGGCCGAGCGCCCTGGTTGGCTGGTCCTCCGGGACGACGACCGTCGGGCGCCACGCCGCTCCCTGCGGATCCGTGGATCCGAGCTAGGGTCGTGGGACCCCGCCACCGAGCCGAAGGAGCTCCACATGACCGACCGCACCGCTTCCGCTGTCTGGACCGGCGACCTGTTCTCCGGCGACGGCAGGGTGTCCTTCGACTCGTCGCAGCTGGCCAGCGACCTGCCGGTCTCGTGGCCCGCGCGGACCGAGGAGCCGGGGGGCAAGACCAGCCCAGAGGAGCTGATCGCCGCAGCGCACGCGTCCTGCTACTCGATGGCCCTCTCCAAGCAGCTGGCCGACCGTGGAGCGCCGCCGGAGAAGCTCGAGACCTCCGCCACCGTCAGCTTCGTCGCCGGGACGGGCATCACCCAGAGCGCGATCACCGTGCGGGTGACCGCACCGGGCCTCGACGACGCCGGCCTCAAGGAAGCCACCGAGGCCGCCAAGACCGGCTGCCCGGTGTCCGGCGCGCTCGCCGGCAACGTCGAGATCACCCTCGACGCGGCGTTCGCCTGAGCGACCAGCGCATCCGCTGCCGCCGGACCGGCAGGGAGAGGGAGTCGCGTGAAAGCGCTGGTGAAGCCCGATGCCGCACCTGGGCTCGAACTGCGTGACGTGCCCGAGCCCGAGGTCGGCATCAACGACGTCCTCGTGCGCGTCACCAAGACCGGTATCTGCGGCACCGACCTGCACATCCGGGCCTGGGACGAGTGGGCGCGACAGGCGGTCAGGACACCGCTGACGATCGGGCACGAGTTCGTCGGCGAGGTCGTCGCCGTCGGTGACAACGTCAACGACTTCGTCCTGGGCGACCGTGTCTCGGGCGAGGGGCACCTCGTCTGTGGGCGCTGCCGCAACTGCATGGCCGGGCGGCGTCACCTCTGCGCGGCCACGGAGGGGATCGGCGTGAGCCACCCCGGTGCGTTCGCCGAGTACATCTCCCTGCCGATGACCAACCTCTGGAAGCACGCGGACGAGGTCCCCGACGACGTCGCCGCGATCTTCGACCCGTTCGGCAACGCGGTCCACTCGGCGTTGAAGTTCCGGGTCCTCGGTGAGGACGTGCTGATCACGGGGGCCGGCCCGATCGGGCAGATGGCCGCCGCCGTGGTCCGCCATGCGGGTGCCCGACACGTGGTCATCACCGACATCAACCCCGACCGGTTGAAGCAGTCCCTGCAGCTGGGCGTCACCCGGACCGTCGATGTGCGCAGTGAGGATCTCGCCCAGGTCCAGGCCGAGCTCGGGATGACCGAGGGGTTCGACGTCGCCCTGGAGATGTCGGGGCAGCCCGCGGCGATGGACGACATCCTGACGAACATGGCGCACGGAGGACGGGTCGCGCTCCTCGGCATCCCCACCGAGGAGTTCGCGATCGACTGGACGATCGTGATCTTCAACATGCTCACGCTGTGCGGGATCTACGGTCGCGAGATGTACGAGACGTGGTACGCCATGACGGTGATGCTGCAGTCGGGCCTGGACATCTCGCCGGTGATCACCCACCGCTTCTCCTACGAGGATTTCGACGAGGCCTTCGACACCGCAGCCGACGGCCGAGCCGGCAAGGTGCTGCTCGACTGGACCAGCGTGTAGGCGGGGCGAGGTCGTCGAGGCGTCGGATCGTCGAGGAGCCTCGGAAGCGATGTGAGGAGGCAGACGTGAACGAAGCGCTCCGCAACGAGCTCGCGCAGGAGGTCGTCGCGCTCCGCGACGAGGGCACCTACAAGGCCGAGCGGCCGCTGAGCTCACCGCAGGGGGGCAGCGTGCGGGTCGGCGACCAGCCGCTGATCAACCTCTGCTCGAACAACTACCTCGGCCTGGCCGACCATCCCGACATCGTCGGAGCGGCCCGCGACGCGCTGGACCGGTGGGGCTTCGGGATGGCCTCGGTGCGGTTCATCTGCGGCACCCAGGAGATCCACACGCAGCTCGAGGCCAGGCTCTCGGGCTTCCTCGGCACCGAAGCGACGATCCTGTACAGCTCGTGCTTCGACGCGAACGCGGGACTGTTCGAGGTGCTGCTCGACGAGCGCGACGCCGTCATCTCCGACGCCCTGAACCACGCATCGATCATCGACGGCATCCGGCTGTGCAAGGCGCAGCGGCTGCGGTACGCCAACGCTGACCTCGGGGAGCTGGAGGCACGGCTCCAGGAGTCGGCCGACGCGCGACGCCGGCTGGTCGTCACCGACGGCGTCTTCTCGATGGATGGCTACCTCGCACCGTTGGAGGGGATCTGCGACCTGGCTGAACGCTACGACGCGATGGTCATGGTGGACGACTCCCACGCCGTCGGGTTCATCGGGGAGGGGGGACGCGGCACACCCGAGCGGTTCGGGGTCATCGACCGGGTGGACATCGTCACCGGCACGCTCGGCAAGGCGCTCGGCGGTGCGAGCGGTGGCTACACCAGCGGCCGGAAGGAGGTCGTGGACCTCCTGCGGCAGCGTTCGCGTCCGTACCTGTTCTCCAACTCGCTCGCCCCACCGATCGTCGCGGCCTCGCTCGCCGCGATGGATCTGGTGGAGCATCAGCCGGAGCAGCGCGAGCGGCTGCGTGACAACGCCGCCCGGTTCCGTGCCCGCCTGGAGGCCGGCGGGCTGGAGCTGTTGCCCGGCGAGCACCCGATCGCGCCGATCATGGTCGGTGACGCCGCGCGGGCCACAGCGATCGCCCAGCGGGCTCTGGAGCTCGGCGTGTACGTGACCGCGTTCAGCTTCCCGGTGGTGCCCCGCGGGCAGGCACGGATCCGCACCCAGGTGTCCGCCGCCCACACCCCTGAGGAGCTCGACCGTGCTGCGGACGTGCTGATCGAGGCCACCAACGCGGTGTGAGCGGCCCGGGTTCGGCCGGTCGCCCCACGGTGTTCCGGGTGAAGGGTGTGCCTCAACCGACGGGAGGGCTGTGGTCGCCACCGGCGAGCGCGACGACGTGAGCGGGCTCGGCGTTGGCGCCGGACGCGACGATCACGACCCGCTGGTCCGAGGACACGTCGACCGCGCCGTGCAGCAGCGCTGCGATGCCGACGGCGCCACCGCCCTCCAGGACCAGGCGATGCTCGTCGAAGGCGTAGCGCATCCCGTCCCAGATGGCCTGCTCGTCGAGCAGCACCACCTCGTCGAGCAGCGCGGCCAGGATCGGGAAGGTGGTGGCGTTGTCGAGCCCGATACCGCCCTGCAGGCTGTCGGCGAGGGTCGCCTCCTCCGGGAGGTCCACCGGGTGGCCGGCGTCCAGGCTGGCGGCCATGACCGCGGCCCGTCGCATCGAGATGCCGACGACGCGGATCGGCTGCCGAGCCGCCTCGGCTGCGACCGCGATGCCTGCCGCGAGCCCGCCGCCGGAGAGCGGCACCAGCAGGGTGGTCACATCCGGGGCGTCCTCCAGGATCTCGCTGGCGATCGTGCCCTGCCCCGCGATGACCTCGACGTCGTCGAAGGGGTGGACCAGCGTGGCGCTGCGTTCGGTGACCAGGTCGGCGGCAGCGACCAGGGCCTCCGCCTGCGAGGCGCCCCCGATGATCACCTCACAGCCGAGCGCCTCCAGCGCCACGACCTTGCCGGTCGGGACGTTGTCCGACAGGCAGATCGTCGCGGGGATGGCCAGCTGTGCGGCGACGTGGGCGACCGCCCGGCCGTGGTTGCCGGTGGAGGCCGTGACCACGCCACGCGCGGCAACCTCGGGGTCGAGCGACGCCAGCTTCGCCGTGGCGCCTCGGATCTTGAAGCTGCCGGTCGGCTGCACCGACTCCAGCTTGAGACCGACCTCGACACCACAGCGGTGCGACAGTCCGACCGACGGCACCAGCGGGGTGCGGACCGCGACGCCGGAGATCCGTGCCCGGGTGGCGGCGACGTCGGCCGCGGTGACGGGCAGGTCAGACCTCGACACGCAGCCCCACCTTGGCGTCCAGGCAGCGGGCCATCGCCAGCGAGGCGATCGCCGTGTCCTGCGCGCCGGTCCCGGTGAGGTCGCAGAAGGTGACCGCATCGGGGTCCGGTCGGCCGGGCACCTCGCCGCTGATCACCTGGCCGAGCTCGACGGCCGTGTCGGCGTCGAACCCGGCCGCGACGGCGGAGCGCAGCTCGCCGAGGCGCGTGCTCTGGCCGCGGTGGTCACAGACGACGAGGTCGGCGGCGCGGACCACCTCGACGTCGATCTCCTGCTTGTTCTCCGAGTCCGACCCGACCGCCGTGATGTGCAGCCCGGGGTGCAGGGCATCGAGGTGGACGAGCGGCTCCCGGGACGGCGTCGCGGTCACCAGGATGTCGGCGGACGCGGCGGCATCGGCGGCCGTCGGGGCAGCGACGACCGGCAGCTGCAGTTCGTCGCCGACGCGCTCGGCGAAGGCGGCCGTCTCCTCGGCGTCACGCGCCCAGACCTGGGCACGCTCGATGGGTCGGACCAGCCGGAGCGCCTCGAGCTGCAGGCGTGCCTGCTTGCCCGCACCGACGAGCCCGACGACGGAGGCATCAGCCACGGCGAGGTGGTCCGCAGCGACAGCCCCCGCGAGCGCGGTGCGCAGGTCGGTGAGGTAGCCGTTGTCGAACAGCGCCGCGAGCGGCACGCCCGTCTGCGCGTCGAAGAGCAGCATGAGCCCGCTGAGGCTCGGCAGCCCACGCGAGGGGTTGTGGAAGAAGCCCGTCGACACCTTGACGGCGATGCCGTCGTAGCCCGGCAGGAAGGCCGACTTGATGTCGATCTCACCACGATGCTCGGGGATGTCCAGGCACATGATCGGCGGCATCTGTGCCCGGCCCGCGCTGATCAGGGGGTAGACGGCTTCGATCGCCGCCAGCTCGTCGCGACCGAACCCGACCGCCTCGGTGAGCTGGTCACGGGTCAGGACGTGGATCGTTGCCATCGGTGCTACCTCGGCTCGTCTGCGGCTCAGAGCGTGTCCAGCGCCTGCTGCAGGTCCGCGATCAGGTCCTGCACGTCCTCGATGCCGGCCGAGTATCGCAGCAGCCCTTCGGGGATGCCCAGGGCGGCACGCTCCTCCGGGGTGCACTCGACGTGGCTGGCCGTCGCCGGTGGAGCGACGATCGTCTCGACCGCGCCGAGGTTGGCGGCGGCGTGGGACAGCCGGAGCTGCGGGAAGAAGCGCTTGACGGTCTCCAGCCCACCGTCGAGCCCGAAGCTCAGCATCCCGCCGAAGCCACGCATCTGCTTGCGCGCGACCTCGTGCTGGGGGTGGGAGGGCAGACCCGGGTAGTTGACCACGCTCACCTGAGGTTGCTCGTGGAGGAACTCGGCGATGCGTTGCGCGTTGTCCTGCTGACGCTCGACGCGCAGGTGCAGGGTCTTCATGCCCCGCAGCAGCAGGTAGGCGGCCTCGGGATGCAGGGTCGCGCCGTTGATCTCGCGGTAGTGGTAGACGCGCTCGACCAGATCCTCGCGGCCGACCACGACCCCACCGAGGGCGTCGGCGTGGCCGCCGAGGAACTTGGTCGCGCTGTGCACGACCAGGTCGGCGCCGAGGGTCAGCGGATCCTGGTTGATCGGGGTCGCGACGGTGTTGTCCACGACCACGGTCGCGCCGGCTGCGTGCCCCGCAGCGGCCAGGCGTTCGATGTCCAGGATCTTCAACGTCGGGTTGGTAGGGGTCTCGAGGTAGAGCACGTCACAGCCCTCGGCGACGGCTGCCTCGATCGCGTCGGTGTCGGCGGTGTCGCAGAGCTCGACGTCGATGTCGTACTCGGGCAGGAACTCGGTGAAGATCTTGCTGGTCCCGCCGTAGGTGTCCTTGGTGCTCACCAGCCGCTTGCCCGGTCGGAGCAGGGTGTACAGCGTGTTGCTGATCGCGGCCATGCCGGTCGCCGCCGAGGTCACGGCATCGCCGCCCTCCAGCAGGCGGACCTTCTCCTCGAAGGCGGCGACGGTCGGGTTGGTGTTGCGGCTGTAGATGTGGCCCTCGCGCTGTCCCGTCGCGACGGCGTACCAGTGGTCGAAATCGTCGTAGCCGAAGGACACGCTGTGGTAGACGGGGATCTGGGTGGAGCGGTCGGGCAGCGGGTGGTTCTCTCCACCCCAGACCGCCACGGTGGCCGGGGCATCGGGCGTCGTGCGCTTCTCTGGGGTCATCGCTCTCACCTCCGTGGAGGGGACGTGCGGCGCCGGTGACCGATCGCGGTGTCGCCGTGGGATCAGTTGGGGCCACGCAGGTGGTCGTTGAAACGGGTGAGCAGGTGGCGCATGTGCTCGGCACGGAGTCCGGCGAGCCGATCGCCATCGGTTCCGGTCATCGCCTCGACCGTGTGATCGATCTCCTGGCACATCATGTCGACCTCGGCGTCGAGATCCATCTCCGGGAGGAACTGCAACCACTCCCGTGCGGTCTGGTGGTACAGGACGTCGTGCATCCACTGCAGGGTGCGGTTCGAGACGAGCTCCAGGAAGGTGTCGTGGAATCGGTTGTACAGCAGTCCGAGGCGGCGGACGTCCCGACCGGTGCGCACCGCGTCGAGTTCCCGGCGGATACCGCGCAGCTGCTCCACCAGGTGCGCTGGTGCGGGCACGGTGATGAAGTCGCCGACCAGCTCCGCGACCTTCAGCCGGACGGCCCAGACGTCGCGGAGCTCCTTGCTGTCGAGGACCGCGACCCGGGCCCCGCTGCCTCGTTGGTGCTCGATGAGCCGCTCGAACTCGAGCCGGTCGAGCACCTGGCGGATCGGCGTCCGGCTGACACCGAACTCGGTGGCCAGCCCCTCCTCGGTGAGCCGCGCGCCGGGCTCGATGTCCAACAGGCAGATCCGCTCGCGCAGCTCCCGGAAGATCTCCTCCGTCGTCGGCTTGGCGGCGGTTCGGGTCACGTGCTCCCCAGCAACGTCGGTTTCCCGGGACTCTACGCGGCAGGCGCACCGATTGCATACTGCTTGGACACCTGCTGGACACGCTACGACCTCGACCGTAGGCTCGGGACGACCGACGAGGGAAGCGGGGAGCTCGCGCGACCGCACCATGGGAAGATGCTGGGAGGATGTCACCGTGGCGATGCCGCTCAGGAGCCGTTCCGGGGCACTCCCGGCGCGGTGGGATCCACCTCCGGTTCCACTCGTCACCGACCCGGCCGTCGACGCCGCCACCGCGCGGCGGCGGTCGCCGAGCATCGTCGTGCGAGCATCATCATGGACGACGTGAACACCTGCCGAGGAGCTCTTCCTCGTGCTGGTTGGGAGATGGTTCGAGATCTACCGTGACCGTGGAAGCCGACGACAAGTGAGGAACGACGTGAAGATCCGACTACCACTGATCGCCATGCTGGCGGTCGCCATGCTCGTGCTCGCCGCATGCGGCGAGGATGAAGCCGCGCCCGACGAGGCACCCGAGGCGACCGGACTGCTCGCTGAGCTGCAGGAGCAGGGTTCGGTCACCGTCGGGGTGGCCAACGAGGTCCCCTTCGGCTACGTGGGCGACGACGGTGAGGTCACCGGGATCGCCCCGGACGTGGCCCGTGCCGTGCTCCAAGAGCTCGGCATCGAGGAGATGGACGCGCAGGTCGTGGAGTTCGGTGAGCTGATCGGCGGGCTGCAGGCCGGACAGTTCGACATGATCACGGCCGGGATGTACATCACCGCGGATCGTGCCGAGCAGATCTACTTCTCCGACCCCGACTACTGCATCTCGGAGTCGCTGGCTGTGGCCGAGGGCAACCCGTTCGACATCGTCGACTACCAGTCGCTCGCGGACAACCCTGACATCACCGTCGCGGTCGCGTCCGGGACCGTCGAGGTCGACTACCTCGACGACGCCGGCGTGCCCGACGCGCAGGTCGAGGTCTTCGGCGACATCGACGGCATGTACCGCGCCCTGGAGGCCGGTGAGGTCGACGCCGTGACCGGCACCGCCGCGACCGTGGAGACCCAGGTCGCCGCCCGTGAGGGCATGGAGGCGGTCGAGCCGTTCTTCCCGCTCGACGCGGAGGGCAACGAGGTCTTCCCCTGTGGCGGGCACGGCTTCGACGATGAGGAGTTCCGTGACGCCTTCAACGAGGTGCTGAACCGGTTCCGTGAGGACGGCACCACGATGGAGATCATCACCGCCTACGAGGACTTCTCCCAGGAGGACGTGGAGCTGGCGAACACGCTGACCCTCGAGGACTTCCTCGAGTGAGCGACGCACGCGGCCTCCGGCGTCTAGGATGATCGACGCCGGGGGCCGCGAAGCCACGGTCACGGCCTGGGAGGGCCGGAGGCGCACGGTCGTCGTGGAACCGGGAGCGAGGAGAGGGAGACCGTGGGAGACTGGATACTCGAGCCGGCGGACTACGCGCGGCTCTACAACGGGCTTCGGGCCACGATCCAGCTGCTCGCTCAGGCCTTCGTGCTCGGGGTCTTCCTGTCGTTGGTCGTCGGCGTCGGACGCCTGTCCGACCGTCGGTGGGTGCGGGGCATCTCCTTCGCCTTCGTGGAGTTCGCCCGCGGGATCTCCTCGATCATCCTGCTGTTCATCATGATCATCGCGGTGCCGATCCTGCTGGGGGAGATCTTCCCCTGGCTGCGTGGTCAGCCGGTGATCGTGATGGCCTCGATCGCCCTCGGGCTCAACATGGGCGGGTACGGGGCGGAGATCATCCGTGGGTCGATACTCGCGATCCCCAAGGGGCAGACCGAAGCCTCGATCGCGCTCAACCTCAACCCGACCCAGCGCCTGCGCTACGTGGTCCTGCCCCAGGCCATGCGGATCATCCTGCCACCGATGGGCAACCTGACGATCGAGATCCTCAAGGGCACCGCGCTCGTCTCCGTCGCCGCTGGCTACGACCTGATGCGCGAGACCCAGAACCTGATCACGGGGATGCTCGCTGAGGGGGTGATCGGGGTGACAGCGTTGTTCATCAACGTCCTGCTCATCTACTTCGTCGTCGCGCAGGTCATCAACGGGCTGTTCCGGCTCGGTGAACGGGGTCTGGAGAAGCGTTTCCAACAGCGCGAGGGGCGTGCTGCGATCCCGGTGTCGGTCGCGCAGCCAGGGGGTAACTGATGGCGGACACGACGCAGCAGAGCGAGGCACCCGTCCCCTCGAGCGGGCCGGGTTCGTCGGTCTCCTTCGAACTCGCACAGCACCACAAGTGGTACCGCCGGCCGGACATCCTGATCCCCGTGATCCTGGTCGTGCTGGGTCTCGCGGTGCTCGCCACGACCGGGCAGACCTCGCATCGCTTCCGCTCGCAGTTCACCCCGGGTCGCGAGGAAGCTTTCAGCTTCGAGTACTTCTTCCACCTCGTCCCGCAGATGCTGCAGGGCCTGTACATCACTGCACGGGCGACCGTGCTCGGCTTCATCATCGCCGCGACCCTCGGGCTGCTCCTGGCGTTGGGGCGGCGTTCGAAGGTCAAGTGGCTGAGCTGGCCCGTGGCGTTCGTCATCGAGTTCATCCGGTCCACGCCGATCCTGGTGCAGATGTTCTTCGCCCAGGTCCTGGTACGTGCCATCCCCGGCTTCGGCCTGAACCCGATCGTGATCCTGTTCATCGTGCTCGGCATCCACTACGCGACCTACGCGTCCGAGGCCTACCGGGCCGGCATCAACAGCGTGCCGAGCGGCCAGTGGGAGGCCGCGATCGCGCTCAACCTCAACCCGATGACCAAGTGGACACGCATCATCATCCCGCAGGCGGTCCCCAACGTCCTGCCGACCCTCGGCAACTACCTCGTCGCGGCCTTCAAGGACGCGCCGATCGGGGACGCGGTGCTCAGCACCACCGGGGTCCTGTTCTTCGCCGACTGGATCCGCGCCGATGACTTCCGCCCCGTAGAGCCCTACATCCTGATCGGTGTCGGATTCCTGCTCGTCAGCCTCCCGGCGGCGTGGCTCGTGAGACGACTGGAGGAACGCATTGAGTACGAACGAGACTGAGAGCCGCAAGGACGTCTCCGAGAAGGGCGCGGCCAGCGTGCGTATGCGCGCGGTCGACAAGGCCTTCGGGTCCTTGACCGTCCTCCAGGAACTCGACCTCGACGTCGAGCCCGGGGAGCGTGTGGTCATCATCGGCCCCAGCGGTTCGGGCAAGACCACGATCCTGCGGGTCGCCATGACCCTGGAGCGCATCGACGCGGGCACGATCCAGATCGGCGGAACCCACCTCTACCACGAAGAGACCCCCAGTGGGGCGCTGAAGGACGCCAGCGAGAAGCACATCCGCCAGGTCCGCTCGAACATCGGGATGGTGTTCCAGCACTTCAACCTGTTCCCGCACATGAGCTCGATCGAGAACGTGATGCTCGCGCCCGTCAAGGTGCACGGCAGGTCCCGGCAGGAGGCGCAGCAGCTCGGGATGGAACTGCTCGCCAAGGTCGGTCTCGTCGAGCACGCGAACCACACGCCGGGACAGCTCTCCGGTGGACAGAAGCAGCGCGTGGCCATCGCTCGTGCCCTGGCGACCCAGCCATCGGTGATGCTCTTCGACGAGGTCACCTCAGCCCTGGACCCAGAGCTCGTGGGGGAGGTGCTCAACGTCCTCCGCGACATCGCCGAGGAGGGCAAGACCACCATGATGCTGGTCACCCACGAGATGGGTTTCGCCCGCGAGATGGCCGACCGGATCCTGATGTTCGACAAGGGCCGTATGGTCGAGGAGGGTCGGCCGAACGACCTGCTGGACAACCCGCAGAACGAGCGGACGCGGGCCTTCCTGGGAGCGGTGGCCGAGCACTGAGCAAGGACGCGAGTTGACCGACGACTGGACCGCGGACGAAGAGGAGCCGCTGGCCGATCCCGAGGCGCTGACCGAGCAGGCGATGCACATGCCCGGTGCGCCGATGAGCACCGCCCCGCTCACCCACCTGCCCTTCGAGCTCGACGAGTACGAGGAGCGTCTCGGCAAGGTGCGCCGCGCCATGGAGCTGCGCGGCATCGAGGTGCTCATCGCCACCGACCCGTCGAACATGGCCTGGCTGACGGGCTACGACGGATGGTCCTTCTACACCCACCAGGCGGTGGTGGTGACCCTGGACGAACCGCCGCGCTGGTGGGGTCGCGCGATGGACGCCAAGGGCGCGCTGCGCACCGTCTACATGGATCGCGAGTCGATCCTCAGCTACCCCGACCACCTCGTGCAGTCCGATACGGACCATCCCCACTCCCACCTCGCCGAGGTGCTCGCGGCGCTCGGGCGCGGTCGCAGTTCGATCGGGGTCGAGATGGACAACTACTACTACCCGGCCGCGGCCCACCTCAACCTCACCGCCGGCCTGCCCGACGCGTCCTTCGTCGACGCGACCGGCCTGGTGAACTGGCAGCGTGCCGTGAAGTCCGACCGTGAGCTGCTCTACATGCGTCGGGCAGCCCGCATCGTCGAACGGATGCACGAGCGCATCTACGAGCTGATCGAGCCCGACCTGCGCAAGAGCGACCTGGTCGCCGAGGTGTTCAAGGCGGGCATCGCCGGGGTCGCCGGTGCCGACGGCTACGGAGGCGACTACCCCGCGATCGTGCCCCTGATGCCGACGGGGGCCGACGCCTCCGCCCCCCACCTCACGTGGGACGATCGTGTCTTCGAGACCGGTGCGGGCACGTTCTTCGAGATCGCCGGCTGCTACCGCCGGTACCACGCCCCCCTGTGCCGGACCGTCTACCTCGGCGATCCACCGGACGAGATGCGGCGGGCTGAGGAGGCGCTCATCGAGGGGTTGGAGGCCGGGCTGGAGGCAGCCCGTCCCGGCAACCACGCCGGTGCGGTGGCCGACGCGCTGTACGAGACGTTGAAGAAGGCGGGCATCGAACGTGAGGGACGGTGCGGTTACGCCGTCGGGATGAGCTACCCGCCGGACTGGGGTGAGCGCACGATCAGCTTCCGCAGCAGCGACCGCACGATCCTCGAACCCGGCATGACCTTCCACTTCATGCCAGGTCTCTGGATGGACGACTGGGGTCTGGAGATCACGGAGAGCATCCTGATCCGCGAGGACGGCCCTGCCGAGTGCCTGGCGAACGTCCCCCGGGAACTGTTCGTCAAGAAGTGAGTGGTGCACCGGCGTCGGCGCTCCGTGAGGACGCGATCGCGCTGCTGTCCGACCTGATCGGGTTCCCGACGATCACCGGGGGACCGAACCTCGACCTCATCGACCACGCGCAGCGCCACCTCGAGGCGGTGGATGCGGTGGTCGACCTCACCCACGATGGCGAGGGGCACAAGGCCAACCTGCTCGCACGGATCGGCCCGGCGGTCGACGGCGGGGTCGTGCTCTCGGGGCACACCGACGTCGTGCCGGCGGACCCCGATCAGTGGACCAGCCCGCCCTTCGTCGCGTCGCTCCGCGGGTCCGCGATCTACGGGCGGGGCGCGGCCGACACGAAGGGCTTCATCGCCTGCCTGCTCGCGATGGCGCCGAGGTTCGCCGGAGCCGGCATCACCCGTCCCGTCCACCTCGCGCTGACCTTCGACGAGGAGGTCAGCGGTGTGGGCGCACCGCTGCTGATCGAGCAGCTCATGTCCGGACCACGGCCGTCCGTGGCGATCGTCGGCGAACCTACGCAGATGGCGATCGTCGAGGCCAACAAGGGTTCCTACGAGTTCCGCACGACCTTCACCGGGGTCGAAGGCCACGCCTCGACGCCCGACCTCGGAGTGAACGCCGTCGACCTCGCCGCACGGTTCGTGACCGGGCTACGCGCGCTCGGCGGCGAGCTTCGCGCCCGCACTCCGCCCGACAGCCCCTTCCAGCCGCCGGAGAGCACCCTCAGCGTCGGACGCATCGAGGGAGGCACGGCGCGCAACGTGATCCCCGGGTCGTGCACCGTCGACTGGGAGCTGCGGCCGGTGGTCCGCGCCGACGCCGAGCACGCCACCGCCCGCGTGCGCGAGCTCGAGGCGGGGCTCCGGGAGGAGATGCGCGCGGCGTCCCCCGAGGCCGATGTGTCCACCGAGATCGTCGGCGAGGTCGAGGGGCTCGAGCGGGTCGAGGACTCGCCAGCGGTGGAGCTCGCGTCGCGGCTCCTCGACGGACCACCTCGCAGGGCGGTGTCGTTCGGGAGCGAGGCTGGCTTCTACCAGCGTGCTGGCATCCCGACGGTGGTGTGCGGGCCCGGCAGCATCGATGTCGCGCACCGCCCGGACGAGCACCTGCCCCTCACGCAGCTCGACGCCTGCCTGGCGATGCTGGAGCGTCTGGTCGAGGAGCTCCGCTGACGTGTTCGACCGGGATGACGGGCCGGCCGCTCATCCCGGTGCGGTGACGAGGCCGTCGCTGCCCCGGTCGTCGATGACCAGGTGCCGACGGAGTTCGTTCACGATCTCCCAGGCAGCCTGGGACGAACACGGCACCACTCCGGGGATGGACAGGAAGGCGTGGACGGCGCCGAGGTAGATCGTGCCGCGGGTCGGGACGCCGGCGGCACGGAGCACCGCGGCGTAGCGGGAGACGTCGTCGCGCAGCGGGTCGTGCTCGCCGACCTGGAGCAGCGTGGGCGGCAGCTCCCGGTGATCGTCGGCCAGCAGGGGCGAGGCTCGGGGATCGGCCGGGTCGGCGTCCCCGAGGTAGAGGTCACGGAAGGTCCGCTGTGCCGCGCGTCCCAGGATCGGCGCATCGGGGTCGGCGTGGAGGGATGCCGACGACCCCGTCAGGTCCACCGGCGGGTAGAGCAGGACCTGGCAGGCCAGGGTCGGTCCGGCGCCGTCCCGGAGAGCGAGCGCCGTGACCGCAGCGAGGTTCGCGCCCGAGCTGTCGCCCATGATCGCCACGCGTCGCGGATCCCCACCGAACTGGCCCGCGTGTGACGCGATCCAGGTGGTGGCGGTGATCGCATCCTCGACGGCCGCTGGGAACGGGTGCTGCGGGGCGAGCCGGTAGTCGACGTTGACGACCACGGCGGGCACCCCACAGGCGACACGGCTGAGCAGCCAGTCGGTCACCTCGAGGTCGCGGCGCACCCAGCCGCCACCGTGGAGGTGGATCACCAGGGGGAGCGGCTCGTGGCGCGTCGCCGGTCGGAGGACGCGAGCCGCCAGGGCGCCGTCGGCACCCTGGACCTCGAGGTCGACCATCTGGACCGATCGGATGGGACGACCGATGATCGCCCGGGTCACCGGGGTGTCGGGGATCACCCCTCGCTGGATGCGTTCGATCGCCTCGGGGCTCGCGCCGGCGACCGTCCCCCCAGGGAGTCGGGGGAGCAGCCACGCGAGCAGTCGGGTGCGAGGATCCAGGCGCATCGTTGCCGCGACGGTAGCCACCGCTGTGGCCTGCCGCCGCGGTGCCCGGACACCGAGGTCACGTGGGCTGCGGTGAGCGTGCGGCGCGGTGCGCCTCGGGGTGGGCGTAGCTAGCCTCGTCCGGCACGTCCTCACGCTCGTCTGCCACGTTGCATCACCGGGGGTCGCCATGTCCGCCAGCTCCGGTACGACCCGTCCAGCAACCGCGACCCAGCGCTTCGCGCAGGAGGTGCTCGCGGCGGTCCACGCCGCCATCGTCGGTATCGACGAGCAACTGGAGCTGCTGCTGGTCGGGATGCTCGCCCGTGGGCACGTGCTGGTGGAGGACGTTCCCGGGACGGGCAAGACCTCGGCGGTCCGTGCGTTCGGCGCGGTCACCGGGCTTGACACCGGACGGGTCCAGTGCACCCCGGACCTGCTGCCCACCGAGGTCACCGGGGTCAACATCTTCGACCAGGGGACGGGTGAGTTCCGGTTCCGTCCCGGCCCGATGTTCCACACGCTGCTCCTCGTCGACGAGATCAACCGGGCGACCCCCAGGACCCAGTCGGCACTGCTCGAGGCGATGGCGGAGCGGCAGGTGACCGTCGACGGGACCACCCACGACCTCGACCCGGCGTTCACCGTGGTCGCGACGCAGAACCCGATCGAGCAGGCCGGCACCTTCCCCCTGCCGGAGGCCCAGCTCGACCGTTTCCTCCTGCGGATCCGCTTCGGCTACCCGGACCGCGATGCGCACCGCACGATCCTGCGGGGTCGCCGCGGGCACGAACCGTTGGAGGAGCTCGAGCAGACCGTCGACGGTCCGGGGATGCTCCCCCAGCTCTGGCGGGAGATCGACGAGGTCCACGTCGACGTCGACCTCGAGAGCTACCTCCTCTCGCTGGTCGAGCAGCTCCGAGAGCACCCGGACGTCGCCGTCGGCCCGTCGGTCCGTGCCGTGCTGGTGTTCGAGCGAGCCGCCCGTGCGCTCGCGGCGACACGGGGACGTGACCACGTCCTGCCGGACGACGTGAAGCGGCTGGCCGGCCCGATCCTCGCCCACCGCCTCATGCTGCGCGAGGACGCCGGCATCCACGGCCGCGAGGCGTCCGCGATCGTCGACGAGGCACTGTGGGCGCTCGAGGTCCCGGTCCGCCCCGACAGCTGACCACGTCCCTGACCACGCGGAGGTGGTGACGGCGTGCACCGCACCCTGGCGCTCTGGCTCGTGGGCATCGTCCTGTTGGCGATCGCCCTGCCGAGCACGGCCGGGTTCGCGGTCGCGATCGGCGCGGTGCTGCTCGTCCTGACGTTGGGTGCCTGGACGAGGCTCATCCAGCGTGCGGTGCGCGTGGAGGTCGACCTCCCGGACCGTCTGGTCCAGGGCGAGGTCACGCCGATGCAGGTCGTGGTCGCCAACCACGGGCGTCTGCCGGCACCGCGGGTTCGGGTTGAGGTGAAGCTTCCGGCGGGACGGCTGTTGCCCAGCGAGACCGTGCTCGAACTCGCACTTCCCGCACGATCGTCGGTGCGGCGGGAGGTCCAGATCAGCGCCTACGTCCGCGGCCACTGGACGCCGCCACCGGTCAAGGTGGAGGTGTCGGACCCCTGGGGCGTCTGGCTGCGGTCGACGTCTGCCGCATCGCCTCCGCCCGTGACGGTGCTGCCGGCTCTCGTACCGGTGCGACGGGTGGACCTGCCGGCGGTGTCTCCGTTGGCCGAGCTTCCCGACGTCCGGTCGCTCACCACCGACCCCACCGCCATCGTCGGGGTGCGGCCCTACGAGCCGGGCGATCCGCTGCGGTCGATCCACTGGCCGGCGACCGC
>CAYVJT010000034.1:20424-22659 GCA_964451855.1 uncultured Actinomycetota bacterium | reverse complement strand
CGCGGGCTGACGAAGGTCACGCTGACCCACTGAAGGGACCTGTTCCCCAGGCCTCGGGGACCCGCCCAGAAGCACGTCCGGCGGGCACCGTCCCGCTGGAGCAGCGCCTCCACCGCCCCTGTGGGCTCCATCTGGCCGAGCTTGATCCCCCGTGGAGCGCCTTGCGCTCTCGACCAGCCCGAGCAGCCACGGACATCCCGAGCAGCCACGGCACAGCCCGAACAGCCATGGCTGAGGCGACCCTCGCCCCGAACCTGCCGCTGCCGTGCGGTGCTCTCCGCACGGGACCACGGGACGGGTGCATCTGCACGCGCTCGGTGCAGCCACCGACATCGGAGCCCACCGTGCAACCCACCGAAGCTTCGCAACCCACCCACCGAACGCGGCCCGTGTGCCCACGGGCCGGTGTCCCGCGCCGAGCTGGAGCCCTGCGCGCCGAGGAGCTCGCGGTCGCCCACCGCCATCTCGGCATCGCCGAGCGGCGGGCGCTCCACCACCCCGGCGGCCACCTCGCCGAGCTGCCCGACGACGGCCCCATCGACACGATCCGCGCCGAGCTCGCCGCCGCCGACCCCGACCTGGTGGTCACCTTCGGTCCCGACCGGTTCACCGGTCACCCCGACCACCGCACCGTCAACCGGTGGGTGCACGCGGCGCTCGCGCGTCACGAGGCGACGCCAGTGCTGTGGGAGGCCGCCGTCCCCGAACAGTGGGCCGAGCGGTTCGCTCCACCGCTGGCCGAGTTCGAGGCCTTCTGCGAGGCCTTCGTGCGGTCCGTGGCCGCCACCGAGGCCTTCGTTCGGGCGTGGGGTTGGGGTGGCGTCAGGCGGTCTGCGCCCGGCCGATCGCCGCCTGGGCGAAGGCGATCGCCTCGTGGTCGGTCATCGCGCAGCCGCGGGCCTGGGCGTCCGCCAGGTCGGCTGGGCCGAGTCGCCCGGCGAGCTCTGCATCCGCGGCTGCGAGCCGCTTGGCGTCCTCGCCGTACACGGGTGGGGCGTTGTCGGCCTCGTGAACCGCGCCGAGCAGGACGCCGGCGTCCTCGTCGCCGCCGATCTGGATGAGCACGCCGACCAGGCCACGCAGGCCGGTCCACAGGTGGGTCCAGTCGCCGGCGTCGTGCAACCGGTCGATGACCGCCACGAAGGTGTCCAGGGCCTCGCGGGCCTCACCGTGGCGGGCCTGCAGGGAGACCAGCGACACGTCCACCACCCCCAGCACCATGCGGTTGTCGACCTCCGCTGCCAGCTCGGCCGCCTGTTGGAGCGGGCGGAGCGCCCGGGGCGGGTCGAGCTCCAGGAGCGCCTCGCCCCGGGCGTAGCGCACCATCGCCCGCATCGACGGGTTCCCGAGCCGGTCGGCGGCGGCCTGGGCGTCCTCCCCGTGGGTGAGCGCCTCCTCGGGCCGGCCCGCGTAGGTCAGCGCCAGCCCCGGGATGTAGTGGGGAACGAGTTCGTAGGGGTCCTTGGCGACCCGGCGCCCCCAGGCGGCCGCCTCCAGGCAGCCGTCGATGTCGCCCTGCCACATGCAGGTGTGCATGCGCACCTCGAGCGGAGGTGCCGCCCGTGGGTCGTCGTCACCGTCGAGCACGGCCAAGCCCCGGTCGGTCCAGTCCACGGCGGCGTCGAGATCGCCGCGCAGACCCACCCCCCAGCCTGCCATCCCGGCGACCGTAGGGAACGCCGCATGCTCCTCGGCACCGGGCAGATGGCTGACCGCCTCCGCCGAGCCGAGCACCTCGTCGCGCAGTCGCCACAGCGAGTACCGGAACAGGGCGGCCGCCAGCCGCATGGCGAGGTCGACCTCGCGGTGCTCGAGCATCCAGCGATAGGCGGCACGCAGGTTGTCGAGCGCGCGGTCGAGCCGTGCAACGCCCAGCGCCTCGTCGCGGCCGCGGACCTGGACGTCGGCGGCCTCGGCCAGCCCGACGTGGTAGGCGGCGTGACGCTGTCGGACGGCCTGGTCCTCCCCGGCCTCGCGCAGCCGCTCGCGGCCGTAGGTACGCAGCGTCTCCAGCAGGTGATAACGGGTCACCCCGCCCGAGGGCAGGACCGTCACGAGGTTGTGGTCCACCAGCCCGGCCAGCAGTCCAGGACCTCGTCGGTCGCGACGCCGTCACCGCCGGCGACCTGCTCGGCGGCCTCGAGCGTGAACGGACCGGCGAACACCGACAGGCGCGCGAACAGCCGCTGCTCGACGGCCCCGAGCAGCCCGTAGGACCAGTCGAGCACCGCCCGC
>CAYVJT010000034.1:8955-20324 GCA_964451855.1 uncultured Actinomycetota bacterium | reverse complement strand
CAGCCGCTGCTCGACGGCCCCGAGCAGCCCGTAGGACCAGTCGAGCACCGCCCGCTCGATCGCCAGCGGCAGCCCATCCAGGCGCCGGCAGATGTCGGCCATGCGGGCCCGCTCGGCGGCGTCCACCTCGAGGTCGGGTCGCACCGCACGGCTGCGGGCCTCGAACAGGGCCAGAGCCGGGCTGTCGTCGGCATCGGGATGCTCGCCGGGGCCGACCGGCAGCGGCGCGAGCCGGTGCACGCGCTCGCCGGCGAGGCCGAGCGGGGCGCGGCTGGTCGCCAGCACGGCCGTGTCGGGGCAACCGGCCATGACGTCGCGAACCAGCGGCTCGACCCCCGGGGCGAGCTCGCACCACCACACGCTGTCGGGATGGTCGGCAGCGACCTGCCGGGCGGCGCGCAGGGCCACCCGTGTCTTGCCGATCCCGCCGACCCCGAGGACCGTCACCAGCCGGGACTGCCTCAGCGCTTCGCTGACCTCGGCGACGTCGGTGTCGCGACCGACGAGCTCCGTCGGCTCGCCGGGCAGCGTGTCGATGGCACCTTCGGGCGCACCACCGGTCGCCAAGGGCGCATCGACCGGCTCCTCGGTGTCCGCGGTGACCGCGGCCTGCGTCTCCGCCGGCGCGTCCAGGGCGGCGGAGCGGCGCAGGATGTCGCCCTCCAGCGCACGCAGCTCGTCGGAGGGCTCCAGACCGAGCTCCTCGTCGAGGAGCTCGCGGAACGATCGGAAGGCCGCCAGCGCGTCCGCTTGCCGCCCGCATCGGTACAGCGCGAGCATCAGCTGGCCACGCGCCTGCTCGCGCAGCGGGTGATGCGCGACGAAGGCCTCCAGGTCACCGACGACCTCGGCGTGCTCGCCGAGCGCCAGCTTCGCGTCGAGACGCTCCTCCTCAGCGACGCGCCGCAGCTCCTCCAGCCGCGCGGCCTCGGCGCGGGTGACCTCCTCGTCGGCCAGCTCCGCGTAAGCGGGCCCGCGCCACAACCCGAGCCCCTCCTCGAGGCGGTCCAGGCGGGCGCGAGGATCCACCTCCCGACGAGCGGTCTGCAGCAGCTGCTCGAACCGGCCGGCATCGATCTCGTCGTCGGCCACCTCCAACACGTAGCCGGGAGGCCGAGTCGCGATCAGGGTGCCGTCCCCGTCCAGCGTGTCCCGCAGCCGGTAGACATAGGTACGCAGGCTCTCAACGGCGGTGGCGGGCACCTCATCGCCCCACAACGCCGCGATCAACCGGTCGATGGACACCACCGCGCCGGCATGCACGAGCAGAGCGGCCAGCAGCCTCCGCTGCTTGGGACTGCCGATCCCCGTCGGCTCGTCACCGAGCCTGACGTGGAGCGGCCCCGAGTACGCCGAGACCCACGCCCATCACCCCTGTCCGTCGCTCCAGCCCGACACCGTACGCAAGCAGCCGCCGACGTGGGACGTTGCGACCTCGCTGCTATCCAGCTGCGATGGGGCGGCGCCACCGTGGGGGGTGCCGTCGATGACCCGGCGGACGCAGACCACGACCGCAAGGAGCGCCACCATGGACCTGTACGCGATCTTCCGCCGCAACCTCACCTCCTCCGAGGAGGTCGCCGAGGTCGACCGCCGCTCGCAGGCGGAGCTCGACCGCCGGCCCGATCAGCTCCGCAAGCTACGCAGCTACCTCTTCGAGGAGGACGACGGCACCGTCGGCACCCTGTGCCTGTACGAAGCGATCGGCCCCAACGCGATCTACGACCACGGCAAGGCCGCCGACGTCGGGCTGGACGAGGTCCGCAAGGTGACCGCCATCGACATCCACCGCCCCGACCCGGAACGGCTCACCGCCTGATGCGCGGCGAGACGAGATCGGTGGGCACTGCTACTGCCAACCACGATCGATCAGTGCGTGCACCACGTCGCCCCGCGGGAGATGAGCGGGGCGACGGGGTTGTGTGACCCTGGGAGGGCGGAGACGTCGGGTCAGATGAAGATCGTCTGTGCGCCTTCCGAGAGCTCCATGAAGTCGGTGGCGCTGATGATGCCCTCGACGCCTTCGTAGAGGTCGTCCTCGGTCAGCTTCATCATGTCGGCCGACATCCGGCAGGCCCACAGGTGACCTCCGGACTCGTGGATGAGGTCGAGGAACTCCGGCACCTCGGGGATGTCGAGATCGGCGATCTGCTTGCGCATCATCTTGGTCGACAGTGCGGTCATCCCCGGCAGGCCCATCATCGCGTTGGGCATGTGGGTCGCTGGGTTGCCCAGTGCGACGAACTTCAGGTCGCTCATGGTCTTCTTGTTGATGATCTCGAAGCCCCAGAACGTGAAGAAGATGTGCACCTCGATGCCCTCGCCCAGCGCGGCGTTGGCCAGGACCAGGCCGGGGTAGGCCATGTCCAGCGACCCTTTGGAGCAGATCAGCACGAGTTTGCGGCCGCCGTCGTCCTCGTCGTCGAACGAGGGCACGGGCGCGGTCATCGGTTCGGTGGCGGTCATGGTGGTCACGCTCCTGACGGGTCAGACGCAGCCGACGGGCTTCTGCAACCCGGCGACGTACGACAGCTTCTTGGCTGGCTTCTTGGGGAAGAGCTGGAACAGCTCCTTGGTCGCGAAGCCGCCGGCGGCCTGCATGCGGCGGATGGTGGGGGTCTCGCCCTGCTCGGCCGCGTCCTGGCGGGCGAACCGGATGACCTCGAAGTGGCGGTCGGTGAGCTCGAGGCCGATGTTGGCGGCGAGCTGCTTGGCGAGCTCCTCGTCCCATTCGGACGGGTCGGTGAGGAAGCCCTCCTCGTCGACGTGGATCTCGCGTCCCTGCATGGTCGCGACGGGCATGTCGTACTCCTTGGGGTTCGTGGTGTGAGGGCGGCCGGGGCAGTCGGCCGCCGGTGGTCAGGTGGTCTCGGTGCCGACGCTGCGCAGCACCTCGAGCATCCGGGCGAGACCGCGACGGACCTGAGGGTCACGCAGCTGTCGCAGTAGCGCGAAGGTCGATGGCGGCTCGCCCGCCGGTGCGGGCTCGAGGTGGCCGACCGAGTCCGCGGTCTGGCGCAGCAACTGGAGGATCTCCGGCTGCGTCAGATCCCGCAGGGTCTCGAGCATCAACACCACGTTGTCGCCGAGCGCCTCGACGTCGTGCTCGTCGAAGGAGGTGACGATCCGGTCGACGACGCGGGCGCCGCTGCGAGCGAAGCTGAGGTAGCCCCTCTCGTCCCACGCGGCGACGTGTGAGGTCACCGATGCCATCGCGGGCCCGGAGAGCACCCCGATCTCGGCCGCGAGATCGCGCAACGGCTCGAGCTCGGCGTCGCGGCGCTCGGCGTGGGCGAGCAGCGTGTCGAGCCGCGCCTCGATCGCTGCGAGGCGTTCGTCGTCGCTGCTGGCACGCCCGGCGAGGTCGAGGTCGTGGGGGGTGTCCATCGTGGTCACAGCGAGACCTCCTGTTGGTCGTGGGCGTGGCTGGCCTGGCCGCCGTTGCCATCGGATGTCGATGGACGTCGCTTGCCGAGCATCGACATCGACACCGACAGGGGCAGCGGCCGGCCGGGCAGCAGCACGTGCCAGTAGATCCAGCGGAAGGCGAGCTTCCCGAGGTGGTTGGCCTCGCTCTCCGCGAGCAGCGTGAGCGGTCCGACCTGCGGCAGGGGGAAGCTGCCCAGCAGCGGCTCGGTGTCGTAGTTGAAATCGAGCAGCATCGCCTTGCCGTCACCGGACTCGATGAAGCAGTTGGCGTGGCCGTCGAAGCGCTCGAGCATCGGTAGGCCCGCGACGTGGCGGACGAGGTTCTCGACGAAGACATCGACGGCGAAGTGGGCCACCGAGCCGGCCTTGGAGGTGGGCAGGTTGGCCGCGTCGCCGAGCGCGAAGATGTCGTCATGGCCGTCGGCGAGGAACGTGTGCTTATCGACCTTGACGTGGTTGAGTTCGTCGCCGAGCCCGGAACGGGCGACGAACGGCGCGCCGAAGTTCAGCGGGATGGTGACGAGCAGATCGAAGTCGATCTCGCGCTCGTCGTAGCTGACCAGCTGCTTGGCGTCGAGGTCGACACGTTCGAGCATGAAGTCCGGCTCGAGAACGATGCCACGCTCGTCGAACATCCCGCCGAGCTCGCGGGCCGCTAGCGGCTTGGTGAAAGCACCGTCGAGCGGAGTGACGTAGGTCACCTCGGTGTGCTCCCGCAGCCCTCGCTCGCGCAACCACGCCTCGGCGAGGAACACGAACTCAAGCGGCGCCACGGGACACTTGATGGGCAGCTCGATGAGGTTGACCACCAGCCGGCCGCCGTCGAAGCCCTCGAGGGCGTCGCGCAGCGCCACCGCGTCCTCCAGCGTGTAGAAGCTGTGGACGCCGCGCTGTCTGGCTCTCGGCTCCGCCAGGCCAGGGGTCTCCTCCGGCGTGGGGTGGGTCCCGGTGGCGATCACGAGCTGGTCGTAGCCGAGCTCGGTGCCGTCCTCGAGGTGGGCAACGTTCGCGTCGGTGTCCACCCGGTCGATCACGCCGGTGATCTGGCGTACGCCGTCGGTGATCAGGCGCCGACGCGGCTTGACGATCTCCTCGGGGCGGTAGGTGCCGAAGGGCACGAACAGGTAACCGGGCTGATAGTGGTGCTCCTCGGACTGGTCGACGATGGTGATCTCCCACTCGTCGACCGGAAGGCGCGGGCGGAGCTTGTTGACGACCATCGTGCCGGCGGTACCGGCGCCGAGGACCAACAGACGTCGCATGAGCATCTCCTCACTCACGAAGAAGGTGTCGCGTGCGGGTGGTCGGACATCAGGCGTGAGAGCAGCGAGGCGACGCGGGGCAGCGCCTCGAGCACGGCGTCCCGCTGCTCGGCGTCGAGGTGGAACAGGTCGGGATCGTCGGAGCCCTCGGGCGCGATCCCCCCGGCCAGCACCATGGCCACCAAGGCGCTCCCATCCCGCACGAGGCTGCGAGCGCACAGGAACCCGAAGGTGCCCCGCTGCAGCCGGGTCGTGAGGTCTGTATCGGCAGCCAGTTGGCGCCACTCGGCACCGCAGGCGTCGAGGAAGCTCGGATCCTCCAGGCGGGCCGCGATGCTGGGTGCCGGATTGACGACCGAGGTCAGCGGCCTGCCATCGAGGTCGGTGACCACCAGCGACACGCCCAACACCGGCGCGACAACCTCCAGCGCCGCCTCGATCGTGGCCGCTGGAGGCAGCAGACGGGAGGCGGCGTCGACGTCGCGGCGCCCCGAACCTCCCGTCAGAGCGGTAGGAGCGCCGTCGTGGTCTCCGGGTGCAAGCAGCGCGTCGATCATGGCGGCGGGGAAGCGCCACTGCCGACCGATCCGCACCGCAGGCAGCCGTCCGTCGCCGGCCATCCGGTAGATGGTGGAGGTATCGATATCCAGGCGGTCCTGGACCTGCCGGGCGGTGAGCAGCGCGTCGGCCATCGGAGGAGCTCCTGCCATTGGTGCAGGCCACTGGTGCAGCTGATGCTGCTCCTGCAGCGTGCGCCTGCGGTGCCGACAGCCCTAGGGCCGTTGGACAGCACCTGTAGGGGCCGAGCGTCACCGCCACGATGGCCCGTCAGTCACTTGCCTCACCGCACGCTCTTCCTCGGACAGGGAAGGAGCCGCGCGGAGCAGCGGCCGTGAGCGTCAGTGGCAACGCTTGGACGCTAGGTGTCACACCCCCTCCCTACGGTGACGGGTGCGCCGGAGGGCGCAGCGACGCCGTGGTCGCAGCGGCGGTGGCCGCCGTGCTGGTCAGCCGACCATGACCGGGCACCGCGACGTCGGTCAGCCAACCGAACCTGACGGGGGACGAACGATGCTGTGGTACGAGGAGCAAGGAGCACAAGGAGCACATCGGTCCAACGACGGCTCGGTGACAGCGGGAGGTGCTCCAGCCGCGCCCACCGATGCCACCGTCCCGGTCGACGGCGGGGCAGTCGCCGAGGTTCTGGAGAGCCGCGGGCTCGGGGATCGCGCAGCCTGGAGCCAACGGGACCTGACGTGGGAGGAGCTGGTCGAGGAGGCTCGTCGGCTGGGCCCCGATCCCACCTTCGATGCCGTCACCGATCACGACCTCGAACACGATGTCTGCGCCGTCGCCGCCGAGGTGGCGGCTCTGACGGCGAGGTGGCTGGATCTGCTCTGCGAGCTGGTGGTGCGGGGCATCTGGGCCGACCAGGGCGCTCGCACGCCCGCGCAGTGGCTGAGCTGGAAGGTCGGCCTCGCGCCGTCCACCGCTCGCGATCACGTCCGGGTCGCCGTGCGCCTGCGTGAGCTTCCGCGGGTTCGCGAGGCCTTCGCGAGTGGCGAACTCTCCTACAGCAAGGTGCGAGCCATCACGCGCGTCGCGGTACCCGAGATCGAGGAGTTGCTCCTGCGGTGGGCCGACGCTTCCACGGCCGCGCAGTTGGAGCGCATCGCCGCCGACTTCCGCACGGTACGGCGTGCGACCGACGATCCGCTGGACGAGGATCCGATCGACCCGCGGTACACCTGGAGGACCCGCACCCACGGTGACGGGACCATGACCGTGACGATCCGTGGTCCGGTGGAGGAGTGTGCGGAGCTCTGCGCGATGATCGAACGCAGGGTCGAACGCAGGGACGAGATCGCTCGGAAGCAAGAGGAGGAACTGGCCGATCCCGCACTCGACCTCGAGCTCGGGGACGCCGGCGCGCTCGCAGCGCCCAGCGAGGATCTCGCAGGCCGCGAGGTAGCCGAGAGCGACCACGAGGTAGGCGAGGGCGTGGGTGACGGCGAGGCGATCGAGGGCGTGGGCGACGGCGATGCGGTGATCGACGCCCGGCCGGGTCGGCCGGCCGAACTCGTGCAGGAGCTCGTCGACCTCGTCGCGCAGACCGATCCCGACGCACGTACCGACACCTCCGGCCTCGATCGGCACACGTTGGTGCTCCACGCACCACTCGAGGCGCTCCACGGCAACGAGCCGGGCCTCGTTCCCGTCGAGGACACCCACGGCAGGGTCCGCGGGATGGATCGTCGTGACCTGCGCTGCCTCGGCTGCGAGGCCGGCATCATCCTGGCGGCCGTCGATGGCGACGGCACCCCGATGGACATCGGCCAGCGCGACCGCAAGCTCACGGCCGCCTTGCGTCGGGCGCTCCGCCTGCGCGATCGAACGTGCCGGTTCCCCGGCTGCGACGCGACCCGGCACCTGCACGCCCACCATGTCCACTACTGGGCCGACGGTGGACCGACGGACCTGGCGAACCTGGTCCTTCTGTGTGCGCATCACCACCGGTTCGTGCACCAGCACGATTGGACCATCCAGGTCCGTCGCGACGGACAACACCGGTTCGCCAGGCCGAACGGCGATCCCGTCGCTCGGCGGCACCGACTCCAGCGCTCCGATCGCCGTCTGCCGATCCCACACCGCGATAGCCTGGGACGTCTCCAGCCCAGCTACGTCGATGTGGACCGTGCCCCCGATCGCGACACGATCGTGGCGGTGCTGCACCAGGAGATCGAGCGACTCGCACCCGATCTGGTCGCCGCGTGAGCCGCTTCCGCGGAGTCGGCCGCCGTCGCAGCGTCGAGCGCTTCCGCGGAGTCGGCTCGGTGCGGGGTCCCGGCCGGTAACCGGGGGCGGTTACGGATGGCTCACGCCCGGTCGAGCCGATCCGGCAGACCGAACATCGGGAACCACCGGGCGACGTCGAGGTAGGCGTTCATCCCGATGATCCTGCCGTCCTCGACCTCGACGATCTGCAGGGCCCAGGGTTCGTGGCCGTCGCCGTCCTTCGCGCGGCGGTACTGGCCGAAGGCGGGCATGCCGTTCGCCGCGGTCGGGAGCAGGCGCGAGCCGCGGCACTCCGCTCCCGGGCCGAGCATCCATCCGACCACCTCGTCTCGCCCCTGGAGCCAGAGGTCGAAGGGAGGCATCGACTGCGTGGCGTCCTCGTGGAGGAGCACGGCGAAGGCGTCCATGTCGTAGCGCTCGAAGGCATCGAGGAAGCGGTCCAGGAGCTCGCGCTGCCGGCCGTCGAGGGGGTCCAGAGGTTCGGTCGCCGCTGGTCGACGCGCACCGATCGTGGCTCGAGCCCGCTGCAACGCGCTGTTGACCGACGCGACCGTCGTGTCGAGCAGTTCGGCGACCTCCGCCGCCCGCCAGCGCAGCACGTCACGGAGCAGCAGGACCGCACGCTGCTTCGGCGGGAGGTACTGCAGCGCGGTCACGAAGGCCAGGCGGACCGAGTCCTTGGTCGCGACGAGCTCTCCCGGATCGCCATCGCTGGGCAGGAACCACCCATCGGGGATCGGCTCCACCCACGTGCCATCGGGCCGGGCCGTGAGCTCGGCCGTTGCCACCGTCGATGCCGGTCCGAGGTCCATGGGCCTCGCGCGGCGATGCTTGCGATCGATGACGTCGAGGCACACGTTCGTCGCGATGCGGTACAGCCAGGTGCGCAGCGACGAACGCCGCTCGAACCGGTCGGCCGCTCGCCAGGCACGTGTGAGCGTGTCCTGTACCGCATCCTCGGCATCGAAGGCCGACCCCAGCATGCGGTAGCAGTACCCGGTGAGCTCGGTGCGGTAGCTCTCGAGCGCCGTCTCCGTGAGCGCCTCGGTCGCTGCTTCCGCGGAAGCGGCGACCTCCCCCGTATCCGCTTGCGTCACGTCCATCCCACCGACTCGCCATGCGCACGATCGAGCGAGTCTAGGCGGTACATGACGCTGGTGTCAGGCCTCCGACGGCAGACCGGAACCGTCCGCTTCAGCATGCCGGCCGAAGGGAGGGCACCCGCTCTCGTCGGAGGCCACGCGTCACGTACTGGCGATCTGGATCAGGTTCCCGCAGGTGTCGTCGAAGACCGCCATCGTCGCACCGCCCATCTCGATCGGCTCCTGGGTGAACCGCACACCGAGCCTCGACAGTCGCTCGAACTCCGCCTGGGCGTCGTCCACCGCGAACGAGGTCATCGGGATGCCGTCCTCGACGAGGGCTGCCTTGAAGGTCCGTGCCGCCGGATGCGCGTCGGGCTCCAGGAGCAGTTCGGGCCCGTCGGTCTGCTCCGGCGAGACGACGGTGAGCCACCGGAAGTCGCCGAGGGGGATCTCGGTCTGCTTCCGGAAGCCCAGCTTCTCGGTGTAGAACTCCAACGCCTTGTCCTGGTCGTCGACGTAGACGCTGGTGATCTGGATCCTCATCGTTCTGCCTCCCGTTCGGTGATCGGCCACCGTTCACCGATGGCTCGCAGGGGAGCGGTGTCCAGGAAGTGCAGCTTGGTGCGTCCCTCCCGACGGGTATGCAGGAGTCCGGCAGCCTCCAGGACGTCGAGGTGCTGCGAGACGGCCTGGCGCGTCGAGGTGACACCGTGGCCCATCGCCAGCCGCGTGCACAGCTCGAACAGCGTCTGTCCGTCACGATCGCCGAGTTCGTCGAGGATCGCTCGACGGGTCGGATCGGCCAAGGCCTTGAACACGTCGCTCACACCGGAACCATAGGTAAGTCATCGCTTGCCCGTAAAGGGATGGTCCGGCGGCGTGACCGGGTGCGTGCCGGATGGGGGGACCCTACGACACGAGGTCACCCCGGCGAGGGAGCACGTGCGCCCGGCGTCGAGGACGGGTGGGAAGCGGCGGAGCGGCGCCGTAGAGCAGGGTGGCAGCCGCCGCGGAGGGGCTCAGGACGGCGCCCTCGCCGCGGTCTTCCCGCGTTGCCGGAGTGCCTGGGAGGCGAACAGGACCGTCACCAGCCCGATGAACGCACCCGGCTGGGCGCCGAACCACAGCGCGGAGCCCAGCCCGACCAACAGGGCCACGCCGCCGGCGATGGTCGCGGTGACGCTGGACGTCGGCGGGATCTTGGGGGTCCGGCGGGTCTCGAACGCGACGACCGCAGCGAGCACCGGCGCGACCACCAGCGCACAGAGCGCCAACCACCAGGCTCGTCCGGCCCAGAAGCCGGCCTCGCCGGGCACACCCGCATCGATCGGGGCGCCGAGCTGTTCGCCGAGCCACGCGGCAGGGAGCTCCGCGAGCTTGTGCCACAGGTACAGGGGCATCCCCAACGCCCCCAGTACGACGACCGTGCGCTCGACCCCCCGACCTCGCAGCAGCCAGCGTGCCGGTCGTTCGAGGAGCAGGACCAGCCCGACCTGCAGGAACATCACGCCGACGAGGGCGAGCGTCGGCGGGAGCACGTTCGACGAACCATCGAGCTCGCCGCCGACCATCGCGACCGGGTAACCGGACGCGACCGCGCCCGCCAGCCACGCCAGCCCGAGTGCCGTGATGCCCGCGCCCGTCCAGGTCCCGTCGATGCGACCCTGTCTCCAGGCCACACCCAGCTGTTGCGGGATCAGCCACACCGCGAGGTAGTTCAGCCAGCCGATCCCGCCGCCGGTCGAGGTGACCTGGGTGCCGAGCTCCAGCAACTGGTCGAGGCCGGTGACCGATCCACGGACCAGGTCCACGATGATCGCGGTGCCGAGCAGGATCGCGACCGCGCCGAGGCCGAAACGACGGTCCGCCTGCACGCTCCACGGAAGCAACGCCTGCACGGCCAGCAGCATCAGCAGGAACCACAGGTGCACGGTGAGCGACTGGTCCAGCGGACCCAGCAGCCGACCACCGGAGAAGTGGGCGATCGCCACCATGACCGCAAGCACCGCCATGTAGGTGACCGTCGGGCGTGCCATCGCCAACGCTCGAGCCGACCACCACCGCAGCTGGCTGTCACCCTCCTCGAGACGGCGGGCGACCCCTGGCGAGGTCACCGCTGCCGAGACGAAGACGAACAGCGGCACGACCTGCAGGACCCAGGTGAGCGCGCCAGCGGCGTCCCACACGGACAGCAGGTGCTCGGTGGAGACCATCCGGCCGTCCTCGAGCCGCGGGAGCGTCGCGGTCCAGTGCCCGAGCACGACGATGAGGAGAGCGCCGGCACGCAACGCATCCGGGTAGCGGTCGCGGGTAGCAGCCTCCGAGGTCGGAGCGTTCACCGTGCGCTCTCCACCGACCGGCGACGACGTCGGGACGCTGAGGTGGCGGGGTACCGTCTCACAGCGGCCGCGCCGGCACGGCTTCGGTCGTCCGCAGGTCGGGAGGGCAGCTTCGCCACAGGATCCCCCGCATCGTGAGGTGCTCGCTGTGCGCAGGCTAGGAGGTCCGCTCGCGCGCAGCGGTCAACCGTCGCTCGCCTCGAGCCGGGCAGGCAGCGCCCCACTGTCCGTTCGGCCATCCGGACGGTCGAGATCGCGCCGCCGGGCCGCGATGATGGGGACCGCCAGCAGGCTGTGAGTGATGCGGTACCCGAGACGTGGTTGGAGGGATGCCCCCATGAGCGGCGCCGGAGACCCCGTGATGGGGTTGCAGGGGTCGGAGGCGACCTCGGAGGAGATGACGTGAGCGGCGCCGGAGACCCCGTGATGGGGTTGCAGGGGTCGGAGGCGACCTCGGA
>CAYVJT010000034.1:0-8855 GCA_964451855.1 uncultured Actinomycetota bacterium | reverse complement strand
GGAGATGACATGAGCGACATGCCGAGCCGCCCTGGGCTGGATCGGGACCGTCGCAACGCCATCATCGGGCTGTCCGTCCTGGTGCTCGCCGCCGTCGGGATCGTCGGTGCTGCGATCGTGTTCACCGACAGCCCCAGCGCCCCGACCGATGGTCTGGCCATCACCGAGGAGCAGCAGGGACCTGCGGAGGCGCCAGGCGGGATGCCCGAGGATGCCCCCGGTGACGGCGAGGCAGCACCGTCGGACGGAGCAGAGGGCGCGATCGAGGAGCCCGGCGAAGCCGAGGAGTCACCTTCCGGATCGCCGGACGGGACGGAGGAGGTCGACTTCGACGGGGTGTGCACCGTCGAGGTGGATCGCGAGGGGTTCGGCGACGATCGTGCGGAACTGCGGCCATGGCGGTTCGAGGAGTGCACAAGTGCGCCCGTCGTGCTGGCCGACGCCGAGGACGAGCGTTGGATCGTGGTCGTCGCCTCGTTGAGCGGTAGTGAGTTCGACGAGGCGGGCGCCCTGGACCGTGCCGAGGGACACGGACTCGACGGCAACGTGCTGTGGTCCAGCCACTACCCCTCGCTCAACCCGGACCTGTGGGTGGTCTTCGACGGGCCCTTCGAGGACCAGGACGCGGCCGCCGACGCGGCCACCGACCGCGGTGGCGGGGCGTACGCGCGGCTCCTCGCCGACGAGGCGGGCGCCCGCTACTGATCACCTGGCGTGCGCGGACCGACGGCCAGTGACGCATCATCGCCCTATCGACGAGCGAGGTGATACGCTTCCCGGCACGGAGCGGCCCTGCCGCCCGGAACACGTCCTCGCCCAACGACCGCGTCCGAACCAGGACCGCTCGGTGTGGCGGACCCTCGGTCTGAACGAGGCTCGCGGCCTGGCCGCATCACCTCCTCCTTCCGGTTGCGTGTTCACCACGCACCGACGATCGTGATGCGCACTGCCTCGCGGTCCTACGTGCCCGCGCTCGCGGCGAACCGCCAGCGCGCACAACCACGGCCGCCCCGAGGTGGCCACCGGAGCATCCTTCGTGTCGACAACCTTCTCCGAGCTCGGCGTTCCCGCTGAGCTCACCACCCAGCTCGCCGAGCTGGGGATCACCGAACCCTTCCCGATCCAGCAGCTCACGCTGATCGACGCGTTCGCCGGCCGCGATCTGTGCGGCAAGGCGCCGACCGGGTCGGGCAAGACCCTGGCCTTCGCGTTGCCCGTCGCCATGCGGGTCGAGCGGGCGCAGCCGGGCCGACCCCGTGCGCTGATCCTCGTCCCGACCCGCGAGCTCGCCTCGCAGGTCCGCGAGGTGATCGACCCGCTCGCGCGGATCACCAGGCGCAAGGTCGCCACCTTCTACGGCGGGACCAGCATCAACCGCGACCTGCAGCGGCTCCGCGGCCGGCTCGACATCGCCGTCGCAACCCCGGGCCGGCTCGAGGACCTGATCGACCGCCGTGCGCTCTCGCTCGAGGACGTCGACCTCGTCGTCATCGACGAAGCGGACCGCATGGCCGACATGGGGTTCCTCCCGGTCGTCAAGCGCCTGCTCGAGCAGACCCGGCGCGACCGCCAGACCCTGCTGTTCAGCGCCACCCTCGACGGTGACGTCGACGTGCTGGTGCGGCACTACCAGAACGACCCTGCCCGTCACGTCTTCGACTCTCCCGAGGAGGCCCGTGGCGACGTCCGACACGTGTTCTGGCCGGCGGAACGCCCAGAGCGACGCGGTCTGACCGCCCAGGTCCTGCGTCGTCTCGGCCCGGCGATCGTGTTCACCCGCACCAAGCACGGCGCCGACCGCCTGGCGAAGCAGTTGAAGCAGGACGGCGTCGAGACCGCAGCGATCCACGGCAACCGCAGCCAGCGGCAACGTGAACAGGCCTTGGCACGCTTCTCCGACGGCCGGGTCCAGACGCTGGTGGCGACCGACGTCGCCGCCCGCGGCATCCACGTCGACAACGTGGCGGCGGTGCTCCACTACGACCAGCCGGCGACCGAGAAGGACTACGTCCACCGTTCCGGACGGACGGGGCGGGCGGGCAACCTCGGCCTCGTGGTGTCCTTCGTCAGCGCGGAGGAGACGCGTGAGGTGCAGCAGATGCAGCGCACGCTCGATCTGCCGCAGGGCCTGCACGACCTCGACCTCGAGATGCTGATGCTCGACGAGCTTCCTGCACCCCGCCCGGTGGGGACGAAGGCCGGCGGTACGGAGCAGCGTCGGACCAAGGGCAACCGTGGTGGCGGTCAGCGCACCGGCGGTCCCAGGAACGGCGGCGGTGCGAAGCGGTCCAACGGGCACCGCGGGGGCAACGGTGCCCGGCAACGGAGCCAGTCCGGCGCACCCGCCGGCGCCTCGAGCAACGCCGGTGGCCGGAACCGCGGCAACGGCGGTTCCCAGGCCCGAGCGGAGAGCAACGGTGGCTCGCGCACCCGCGCCAACGGCAACGGTGGCTCACGGACACGCACCAACGGCAACGGTGGCTCACGGACGAGCGCGAACGGCAACGGTGGTTCGCGCACCCGGGCCAACGGTGGGGCGCGACGCTCGTCGCGTCGCTGAGTCACCCCGCGGTCACCCGTCGACGGCGGGATCGGCAGGCGTGTCCGGTGCGGCCGCACGCGCCTCCTGGATCCTGCGGCTCGTCAACCGTGGCGAGACGGTGATGGCGAGGATCGCGTAGACCAACGCTCCCGCGACGAAGGGCGCGCGCAAGCCGAGATCTCGGCTGGCGGTCGCCTCGACGAGGTTCACCAGCGCGCCCCCCAGGATCGTGCCGATCGGCATCGCCCCCCAGCCGAAGAAGCGGTAGACGCTGTTCACCCGACCGAGCAGGCCGTCGGGGATCAGCGTCTGGCGGAGCGAGACGGTCACCACGTTCCACATCACCGCGGTGAAACCGAAGGCGGCGAACGCCGCGCCGACGACGAACACGTTGGACGTGAGCGCGGTGGCGGTGAAGCTGACCACCGGCGTGATGATGGCGAAGAACAGTGACGGACCGGATCCCAGCCGCTTCGTCATGGTCGGAGCCAACAGGCTGCCGAGCAGGCCGCCGAGGCTGCCGGCAGCGAGCAGGAGGCCGAAGCCGAGGCCGTCCAGCAGCAGGATCTCCTGGACGAACAGCACGTAGGTGGCCAGCGCTGCGGCGCTGATGCCGTTCATCGTCGCGAGCGCCAGGGCGAGCAGCCGCAGCAGACGATGCTTCCACAGCCACCGCAGCCCCTCAGCGATCTGCGTGCGCATGCGGGGACGAGGTCGCTCGGCGTCCTGCGGGGTCTGGAAGGAGCCGGGGATCGCCGCGATCAGCGCCGCCGATACCGCGGCCGTCAGCGCGTCGATCGCGAAGGGCAGCGAGAGCGCGATGCCGACCAGTGCCCCGGAGATGGGGCGTGCGACGAAGTCGGCGATCACCATCTGGGCGCCCATGATGTTGCCGTTGGCGCGCTCGAGACGGTCGCGGGGGACCAGGGCGGGCAGGATCGTCTGGGAGGTGTTGTCGAACACCACCTCGCACATCCCAAGGGCGAACCCGACGGCGTAGAGCAGCGGGAGCGTCATCACGTCGGCCATGACCGCGATCGTCGCCGTCCCGACGACCAGGGCTCGCAACGTGTTCGCGATCACCATCAGGCGGCGACGGTCGAACCGGTCGGTCAGCGCTCCCGCCTGGAGGCTGAACACGAGCCAGGGCAGGCGGGTCGCCAGCGCCACCCCCGCGATCGCCAGCGCATCACGGGTCAGCAGGCTCGCCAGCCAGGGGATGGCGAGCGACACCAGCCCATCACCGATGTTGGAGCTCGCGACGGCACCCCACAGCTTCCAGTAGCGGCCGTCGAGGCCGCCGGTGCGGCGCTGCCACCACGACGGTGTTGCGGCGTCCGCTTCCGTCGTGTCGGGGGCGTCCGGATCGGGTCGGTGCACGCCTCACCTCGGGAGGGTCGGTGGTGTGGTCGGATGCTTCCGCGGTGCGGCGCCGGTAGGTCGCCGGGGAGCGAGGTCGAGCTTGACACGACTGATTGAGAGAAGTCAAGTAGTCGTGCGGACGAGGCCGATCTGTGCGATGCTCCGCGCATGGATGACGCCGCAGAGGACGCCTCACCACCGCCGGGCCCCATGACGCGGCGGCCGCCGACGGCGGCCGAGGCGCGCGCTCTCGGGCACCCGACGCGCATGCGGATCGTGTTCGCGTGCCGCGATCGTGCGATGACCAACAAGGAGCTGGCCGAGGTCCTCGACACGACCCCCGGCACGATCCACTACCACCTGCGGCCGCTGGTGGAGGAGGGGTTCATCGATCCCCAGGAGCCGCGTCCGGGTCCGCGTGGTTCCCGCGAGCAGCCCTACCGGGCGACCGGGAAGTCCTGGGAGATCGGCGGGGATCCCACCAACGCCCAGGTGCTGCGCGACGTCGGCGTCCAGGAGCTCATGGCCGCCGCTGAGGACGATGTCGTCGAGCTCGCGCGGCTCGGGCTCACCCTCCGCCCGGACGATCTGCGTGGGCTGACCGAGCGACTCCACGAGCTGTTGGAGGAGGCGAAGGAGCGCAGCCTCGACGCGTCGACGGTGGACGACGAGGTGGAACGGGTCGCCCTGTTCGTCGCCATCCATCGCCAGCCAGGTCTCGGGTGAGCTGACGCGCGTGAACGCATCCCTACGCCATGAGCGAGGGGTGGACGGCCGAGCCGTGGTGGTGGACGATGCCCTCGTCGTGTGACGGGGGTGCGGATGGAGCCCGACTCGGGAACGGTTCGGACGGGTACCGAGCTACGGATCGCCACGATCATGACCGGCGGGATCAGCCTGGCGGTCTGGATGGGAGGCGTGGCCGCTGAGATGTTGCGCCTCGCCGATCCCCAAGGCGCGTACGCGGACCTGCTGCGGCGCCGCGGGTACGAGCGTGTCCGCATCGACGTCATCTCGGGGACGAGCGCAGGAGGCTTGAACGGGACCTTCCTCGCGGCAGCGCGAGCCTGGGGGATCGATGCCGTCCAGTTCACCGACGACCTGCGGGCCACGTGGCTCGATGACGGGGACTTCGAGGCCCTCCTCCGTGACCCCCGCGACCGCGATCCACCATCGCTGTTGCAGGGCGACGGGTTCTTCACCGAGCGGATCGAGGCCCTCCTCGATCGCTGGCGAGGGCGCGTCGCCGATGGTGCCGGATCGCGGGACGTCTCGGTGGATCCGGGTGAGCCGACCACGAAGCTGACGCTGACCACGACGCTCCTGCAGCCCAACGTCGAGGTGTTCGTCACGCCGCAGGGCCCGCTGCGTGAGGCCGATCATCGGGGCACCCTCAGCTTCGACACGTTCGATCTCCTCGACGACCGGGCACCTGCTCGGCTGGCACGTGCAGCCCGCTCCAGCGCGTCGTACCCGGCGGCCTTCGAGCCGAGCCTGATCCGCGTGGGGACGCGGGCTCAGGACGATCTCGGTCGCGCAGCCAACCACGACGCCAGCCGGTACGTGATCGACGGCGGGGTGCTCGTCAACCGGCCCTTCCGATCGGCGCTGGACGCGATCTTCGGGCAACGCGCCCTCGGGCCCGTCGAGCGCGTACTCCTCTACGTCGTCCCTCGTCTGCGCACCGCCGGTCCTGAGGACCACAGCGAGGTAGAGGCACCGCATCTCGCGACCGTGCTCACCCAGACCGCGGGGCTGGCCACCTCGCAGTCGATCGTCGACGACCTCCACGCCCTGGAGGAGCACAACCGGCGGTGGCGGCAGCAGCGCGACGACCGGCTGGGCTGGGTCTCGTCACTGTTGCCGGAACAGCGCAACCACCTCGCGGAGCAGCTCTGGTCGGAGTTCACCGCGCGGCGCGCCCAGGGATCGGCGGCGGCCACGCTCGGTGGTGTCGCTCGCCGGAACCCCGCGCTCGACCTGGAGACCAACTGGCGGTCGATCGTCGCCGGTGTCGAGCTCGGTCGCCGTCGTGCCGACTGGCATCGGTCGTCGTTCGCCGAGACGCTGCCGAGCGCGGCCGATCCGTTCTGGCGGTGGGGAGTCACGGCGGTCGAGTACTGCTTCCAGGTCGTGCTCGACCTGGTCCGCTCGACGGTGCCTGCGGATGTGCTGTCGCCGACCGAGCGGGGGGAGACGGCTGCGGAGCTCGCCTCGCTGCGAGGCCAGCTGCACGACACGTTGGAACGGGTCCGTGCCTTCCAGGAGCTCGACCGGATCTACTGGGACCTCGCCTTCACCGAGGCCCCACCCGTCGAGACGGACGAGGCCGGGTGGGCCAGCTGGGCGGAACAGCGCTACGGCAGGTGGCCCGACGTCGAGGTACCCAACGTCGAGGTGGTCGACACACCGGACGTCAGGGAGGCCGCCCGGGCCTGCGTGGGCGTGATCCTCGGGCGGGACGGTCCGGTGAGCGAACGGTTCACCCAGGTCGCCGCGCAACGCGCCCTGATGTGGACGGCCCTGCAGGTCGCCACCGTCGCCGAGCGGTGGCTGCGGCTGCTCGACCTGGGGCGTATCGTCGAGGTGGACGACACCGATGACCAGGACACGCGCGCCGGGGGCGAGGTGGCTCTCGGTGCGGCGCTGTTCCGACCGGGATCGCTGTCCGCCATCTCGGACGTCCTCCGGCACGAGGCCCGGGGTGGAGGCGACGGCGTCGACGGAGACGGGGAACCAGGCGGTGACGGAGGCGGGGACGATCAGGCCCGCTTCGCGGTGGTGCACGCGTTGCTCACCCTGTGGGTGATCCAGGCCACGACGCAACCTGACGGCATCGAACGCGAGCAGCCGATCCAGCTCATCGCCCTGAGCAGCGACGGTGCCGTCGCTGTCGATCCGCGGGAGCGGTCGTCCCCCACACAGAAGCTGACCGGGACCCAGCTCTCGCACTTCGGCGCCTTCGCCAAGCGGTCGTGGCGAGCCAATGACTTCCTCTGGGGGCGCCTCGATGCCGCGCAGCGGATCATCGGATGGCTGGACGGACTCGAGCCGGCGGCCGCGTCCGACGGGTCCGTGGCTGACGGTGATGACCCCGGAGGGTTCGTGCGCAGGCGACAACTCGACATCCTCGATGAGGAGTTGCCGCACGTCGCCCGCGCGGTGCGTGAGGCGCGGGATGCTGGCGCCGCGCAAGGTCCGATGGCAACGGACTTCCTCGACGCGATGGAAGCTTCGTCCGACGGGCCGTCGAGCGAACTCCTCGGCCGGTGTCGTATCGGTGAGGAACGGCTCGAGGACGAGATCGGCAGCAACGCTTTCGTACGGACCGCGGTGTCCGCGTCCGCTGTCGGTGCGCAGGTGCTCGCCGGAACCAACAGCGGGCTGCCGTGGCTGCGTGGACCTGCGAGGAAGGCTCGGTGGGTCGCGCTCCGGGCCCATGGCGTGGTGCGCCGGACCCACCGTGGCGCCGGTCGGGGGCTGTTCCGGCGCATCGGCAGCGCTGTGTCGTGGCCCTTCCGTGTCCTCGTCCGGAGTGCGCGGCGCTGACCCCACCTCGCACGACCCAGCACCGGAAGGGATCGACGGCGCCTCGCTCATGTTCATCGTGCCGGTGGCGGTCGCGCCGAACCAGCGAGACAGCGCACCGTGAACCGGCGACCGCGTGTGTCGGCTCCATCAGAGGTACGGTGGGTGCGCACGACGGACCACGGGGAGGCAGACACCATGGCTCGCGATCGTGGCTACGGGTTCGTGGTCGCCGCGTTCATGGTCGCTCTTGTGGTCGCGGGCGTCCTGGCGTTCGTGCCGTTGGGGGCGACCGCCACGGAGGTCGCGGTGCCGGCTCAGGATGTTGCCGAGGACGCGTCGGCGCAGACGCCGGTGGAGCCGGGACGGAGCAGCCTGGTTGAGGAGCAGGGCTGGGGCGACGTCCTGCGCATCATCGTGCCGCTGCTGCTGGTCGCGGGTGCGCCGCTCGTGGTGCCTTCGGGAGGTCGCGCGCGCATCGTCCGCGGGACCAGCACGGTGCTGCTGTTCGGCGGGGTGGTCGTCGGGATCCTGTCGATCGGGATCCTCGTCCTTCCCGTGGGAGTACTGATGCTCGTCGCCACCGTGCTGTCCCTGCTCGACCGTGCCGAGCCGCAGGCCACGATGCGGTCAGCGTCGTACCCTCGCGGAGGGTGGCGTCCCGGCTGAGGACACCACGTCGACGGCACGGTTCCCAGCATGGCGGGCCCGAGCCGGAGGCATCGCGGGTCGCCACCGTGGAGGAGGTTCGCGTCCGATGGCACGCTCAACACGCGTCGCGCTCGCGCTCGGGATGGGTGGTGCTCGCGGTTACGCCCACATCGGTGTCATCCAGGTGCTCGAGGAACGGGGCTACGACATCGTGAGCCTCGCCGGCACCTCGATGGGAGCGGTCATCGGCGGCCTGCACGCTGCAGACAAGCTCGATGCGTACGCCGACTGGGTCGGCACGCTGACCCAGCGGGACGTGCTCCGCCTGATGGATCCGACGCTCAAGGCACCGGGGGCGATACGGGCGGAGAAGGTCTTCTCGAAGGTCGCCGAGCTCCTCGACGGAGCGCGCATCGAGGACCTCCCCGTTCCCTTCACGGCGGTGGCTACCGACCTGCTCACCGGTAGGGAGGTGTGGTTCCAGGAGGGGCTCGTCTCGACGGCCATCCGCGCCTCGGTCGCCTTGCCGAGCTTCATCAGTCCGGTCATGCTGAACGGACGCCTCCTCGCCGACGGTGGGCTGTTGAACCCGGTTCCGGTCGCCGCCACAGCGGCGTCGTCGTCGGCCGACCTGACCATCGCGGTCCTGCTCTCCGAGGCGCATCGCAACTCCGGTGGGATGTCGCTAGCGCAGGACGGCTCCGAACCGTCCGCGATGTCGGATCGTGTCGAGCGGTCCCGGCGTTCGCTCGCGCAGATGCTCGACGGGGAC
>CAYVJT010000033.1:18953-22890 GCA_964451855.1 uncultured Actinomycetota bacterium | reverse complement strand
CTCGGAGGGACGAACATGAGCGGCGCAACGATGGTGACCGAGACCTCGGAGCTCACCTCCTCGGCGGCGATCCCGCCACCTCGACGCAGCCGGACGCTGCCGATCGTGATGCTCGCGGTCGGCCTGGTGTTCGCGGTGCTGCCCTTCGTCGACCTGCCGCTACCCGGGGTGTTCACCGGCCCGCTGTCCTCGCCGGGGACCCTGCAGATCCTGGCGATCGGGCTGGTGTTCGCCGGCGTGGCGATGAGCTACGACCTGCTGCTCGGCTACACCGGGTTGCTCTCGCTCGGTCACGCCTTCTACTTCGCTCTCGGCCTGTACGGCACCAACCTGCTCATGCGTCACCTCGAGCTCTCGTACGTGGCCGCGGTCCCGCTCGCCCTGCTGGGCACGCTGGTGATCGCGCTGCTGCTGGGCTCGGTGGCGATGCGCGTCCGCGGGGTGGCCTTCGCCATGGTCACCCTGGCCTTCGCCGAGGCGTTCCACGTGTTCGTCGAGGCCGACCCGGCCAGGATCTCGGGCGGTGAGGAGGGCCTGCCACTGCCGAGCGCGCAGGTCCCCGACCTCTTCACCGGGGTCGTCAACACCCGCTGGGTGTACTGGCTCGCGCTCGCGTTCGCGCTGCTGAGCTTCGTCGTGTGTCGGCAGGCGGTGTCGAGCCGTGCGGGGCGCGTCTGGCAGGCGATCCGGGAGAACGAGGACCGGGTCGAGCTGTTGGGCCTGATCCCGTTCCAGTTCAAGCTGCTCTCCTTCGGGCTCTCCGCCGTGGTCGCGGCTGGTGGCGGCGCCGTCTACCTGCTGCTGGTCCGAGGTGCGACGCCCGGCAGCGCGAGCGCGGTGTTCACCCTCAACCTGATCATCATGGTGGTCCTCGGCGGGCTCGGACGCCTGTGGGGTGCAGCGCTCGGAGGTCTCGTCTTCGGCTACCTGCAGCTGCGACTGCCAGGGCTGGCGCGGTCCGGCGTCTTCGACCCGCTCCCGGCGTGGTTGGAGGGACCGCTCACCGAGCCGCTGTTCATCCTCGGTGCGCTGTTCGTCATCCTCGTGATGTTCGCGCCCGGTGGACTGGCGAGCCTCCCCGAACGGCTGGGGCTGCGTCGAGGTGACCGATGATCCCGACCGGCTCCGAGGACGACCCGGCGCTGCGCGCGATCGCGCAGCGGGTCCTGGATGCCGTCGAGGATCTGCTGCCGCAGATGGGGGCGATCTACCAGCAGGAGATCACCGAGTACGCCCGTCTCACGCCCGAGCAGCTCGAACGCGAGGTGTTGCGCACCTCCCGGCGGTTCATCGAGGAGTACTTCGGACGGGTGAGTGCGGGACGCGACGCATCGAAGGTCGACCTCTCGGGGCTCGCCCTCGCCGGGCGTCGCCGGCTGGAGATGGGGATCTCGCTCGACTCGGCGCTGCACGCCTTCCGGCTCGCCGGGCGTGAGACCTGGAAGGCGGTCGTGGATGCGGTCGAGCCGGGGGAGGAGGGCACCCTCGCCCAGCTCGCCGCAGGTTGGATCGACTACATGGATCGGGCGTCCTCCTCCTTCGCGGAGGGGTACCTGACCGCGTCTCACGAGCACCTGCGGCGTCTCGATGCCCGCCGGTCCGCGATCGTCGACGCCTTGCTCGAGGCCGGCGACTGGGGTGAGGTGGCCGCGGTCAGCGCCCGGTTCGCGATCCAGCTGGCACCCAGCTACCGGCCGGTGCTGCTGTCGGGCCCCGACGTGCTCGTGCGGATCGACCTGCTGCTCCAACAGGCGCCGACGGACACCCTGGCCGGCCGCCGAGGAGACCGGGTCCTGGCTCTGCTGCCCGACGACGGTTCCGACCCGCGACAGCTGGCCAAGACCGCCCAGGCCAGCCTGACGGTGGCCGGCCGTGCCGTCGCTCCGGGTCCGGAGCTCGGCGCCGAGGTCCGGCACATCGACGCCGTCCTGGCATCCGCGGCCCAGGCCGGTCACCACGAGGGGGTCTTCGGCCCCGACGACCTGCTCCTGGAACAGCTCCTGGCCGGATCCGCGCGGGTCGCCGAGGACATCGCCGAGCGCGTGCTCGGTCCGGTCACCGCCCAGGACTCTGACGGCATCTTCACCTCCACCCTCCGCACCTACCTCGCCTGTGGCTCGGTCCCCGAGACCGCGGAGCACGAGGTCGTGCACCCCAACACCGTCGCGTACCGGCTCCGCCGGGTACGTGAGCTCACCGGCCTCGACCCGAGGACGCCGACCGACGCGGCGCTCCTGGTGATCGCCCTGACCGCGCGAGGAGGATCCCACGCATGATCCCCGGACTGATGCAGCGCACCCCGCTGACCCTGGAGATGGTCTTCGAGCGCTTCCGCACGGTGTACGCGGACGGGCGCCTGATCGACCACGAGCGTGAGACCACCTACGGCGAGGTCGCCGACCGCATCCTGCGGCTCGCGCGGGCGTTGACCGACGAGCTCGGGGTCGAGCCGGGGGATCGGGTCGCGACCTTCGGGTTCAACTCGATCCGCCACTTCGAGCTGTACTACGCCGTCCCGTTGGTCGGTGCGGTGCTCCACACCGTCAACGTCCGGCTCTTCGACGACCAGATCGCCTGGATCGCCAACCACGCCGAGGACCGGGTGCTCTTCGCCGATGGGGAGCTGCTCGACCAGGTCGGGGCGATCGCACCGAAGCTGACCACCGTCGAGCGGTACGTACGGATGGGCGACGGCCCCGACGACGCCGTACCCGGCCAGCTCGACCACGACGAGTTGGTGGACGCGGCGGCGCCGCTCGACGAGCTCCCCGAGCTGGACGAGGATGGCGCGTTCGGCCTCTGCTACACGTCGGGGACGACCGGCAACCCGAAGGGGGTGCTCTACTCGCACCGGGCGATGACCCTGCACTCGCTGGCCGCGTGCATGACCGACCACATCGGGATACGCGAGTCGGATGTGGTGTTCCCGGTCGTGCCGATGTTCCACGCCTTCGCCTGGGGGCTGCCCTACGCCGCGCCCCTGACCGGCGCGGAGATGGTCTTCCACGGGGCGGATAGCTCGCCGGAGAACCTCGGCCGAACGATCGAGCAGCACGGGGTCACCCTGTCGGCCGGCGTGCCCACCATCTGGAAGTCGCTGCTGCCGGCGCTGCAGGCCGGCGAGCTCGACGTCGATCCCTTGCGCCTGGTGTTCGTCGGCGGTGCCGCGTCGCCACGCGCGTTGATCGAGGCCTACGACGACCTCGGGATCGAGTACCTCCAGGTCTGGGGGATGACCGAGACGGGGCCGCTGGCCTGCGCGTCGCGTCCCCGCCGGCGTCATCGGGGCCTGTCCCGGGACGAGCTGCTCGACGTGCGGGAGCGCACGGGCACGATCTTCGCCGGGCTCGAGGCACGGTTGACCGACGAGCTCGGCGATCCCGTGCCACGCGACGGTGCCGCCGTCGGCGAGCTGGAGGTCCGCGGACCGTGGATCGCGTCGGCCTACTACGGGGTGGATGCGGACGACCGTTTCAACGACGGGTGGCTGCGCACCGGTGACATGGCCTACATGGAGCCCGATGGCGAGTTCCGGATCGTCGATCGCGCGAAGGACCTGGTCAAGTCCGGTGGGGAGTGGATCAGCTCCGTCGAGCTCGAAGGGCACCTGCTGGCCCATCCCGACATCGCCGACGCGGCGGTCGTCGGGGTGGCCTCCCGCAGGTGGGACGAGCGCCCGATCGCGGTGATCGTGCCCGCCGATCCGGCGGCGCCGCCCACGCTGGACGAGGTCCGGGAGTTCCTCCTCGACCGCGTGGCGAAGTGGTGGCTTCCCGACGCGCTGGAGCTCGTCGGCGAGATCCCCAAGACCTCGGTCGGCAAGCTCGACAAGAAGGTGCTGCGCGGGCAGATCGACGTGGTGCTCGACTGATCGCGGTCACCTCGACGTCGTGACCGTCCCGTCCCCTGAGGCTGAGAGAAGAGCGAGGCTGAGAGA
>CAYVJT010000033.1:14926-18853 GCA_964451855.1 uncultured Actinomycetota bacterium | reverse complement strand
GAGGCTGAGAGAAGAGCGAGGCTGAGAGATGAGCTGGACCGAGCCGCAGCTGCAGTCCGTGCCGGTGGTGGGTGGCGAGATGACCGTCGGTCGGTGGGGCAGCGGTGCGATCCCGGTGCTGGCGAGCCACGGCATCACCGCCAACCACAGAAGCTTCGCCGAGGTGGCCGACCGGTTGCGGGTGCGCGATGCCGACGCCAGCGTCTACGCCGTGGACCATCGCGGGCGTGGTGGCTCGGCCGACCTGCCCGGCCCCTGCGGGCTCGAGGCGCACGCACGGGACCTCATCGCGGTCGCCGACCACCTCGAGGTGGAGGAGGTCGTGCTGGTCGGCCACTCCATGGGTGCCTACGTGGTGGCCTGTGCCGCGGAGCTGGCGCCGGAGCGGGTGCGCGGGGTCGTGCTCGGCGACGGGGGGCTGCCGATCCCGGTGCAGGTCCCCGAGGACGCCGACATCGAGGAGGTCGTGCGTTCGGTGATCGGTCCCGCGCTGGACCGGCTCGACATGACGTTCGGCTCGCCCGACGAGTACGTGGCGATGTGGCGCGAGCATCCCGCGGTCGGCGGTAGCTACTTCACCGACGTGGCCGAGGCCTACGTGCGCTACGACCTGATCCGTGACGGGCAGCGGTGGCGCTCGCCCGTCCGCAAGGACGCGGTGCTCGAGGACGGTCGCAGCGTGCTCCTCGATGAGGGTCCCCGCACGTCCGTCGAGCGCATCGAGGTACCGACGACGCTGCTGTGGGCGACGCGAGGCCTGCTCGACCAGGAGCCCGGACTGCTGCCGCCCGAGACGGTCGAGCAGGTCGTGCCGACGCTGCCGCACGTCCAGGCCCGTCGGGTCGACGACACCAACCACTACTCGCTGGTGCTCACCAGCCACGGCGCAGGGTCCGTCGCCGACGCGATCGTCGACCACCTCGGCTGATCCGCGGCGAGGTTCCGGCGCTCGCGCGGAGGGGCCGGCCCGCTCGTCAGGGCAGCTGGCCGCAGTGGGCCAGGGCACGGCGCACGAGCCGTCCGTGGCCCTGCGACATCTCCGACGAGACGTCGGTGCTCGCTGCCTCGGCGGGCGAGAGCCACGCCAGGTCGAGGGCGTCCTGGGCGGGCTCGCACTCGCCTGCGCACGGCACGACGAAGCCCAGCGCGACCGCGTGGTGGCGCGGGTCGTGGAACCCCGAGCGGTCAGGCTCCGGGAAGTACTCCGCGACGGTGAAGGGCGCGACACCGGGCGGCAGGCTCGGCTCGGCGTTCGGCCCCAGGTCCTTCGACAGGTGGCGCCACAGGGCATCGCGCACCGACTCGTTGTAGAGCACCCGGCCGGAGACGACCGCGCGGGAGATGGTCCCGTCGTGCTGCGCACGCAGGAGGGTCCCGATCTTCGTCACGACACCGAGGTGATCGACGCGCACCGGGACCGCCTCGACGTAGACCATCGGGACCTGGCCGCGGACGGCCTCGAGGGTGTGTTCGTCGAGCCAGCCCGTGCGCGTAGCGGTGCTGTCGCTGGACATCGGGGCTCCTGACGGTGGGGCGTGGGGGACCGCCCGGTCCCTCCGGGTGGCCTCGCGGAGTGTTCCATCCCCGCTCGGTGGGGGTCGGAGCGCGCTCGGCACAGCGCGCACGTCGTGACGGGCACGGTAACCGACCGTGACTTCGGTCCCATTGCGTAACGCACCGTGGTCATGCAACCTGTTCAGGTGACTACGACGCGCGGGGCACGCGCGGGGTGTACGACCGCAGGGGCGAGGTCGAGGGGAGGCTCAGTACAGGAACATCGGCTTGCCGGCGACCTGTCGGACCTTCGGGCGGTAGGCCTCGGTGTCGTAGAGCGCACCGACGTCGACCCGCTTGGCGCCCTCCCCGATGACCGTGATCGGCACGTTGGTGTAGGTGCCACTGCGCAACGCCACCATCCGGCCACGTTCGCCCCCGACCGCGAGGTCGGCGGCCATCACCGCGTAGTTGGTCGCGACCATCAGATCCAGCGAGTCCGGGTTGCCCGAACGCATCAGGTACCCGAGGGCCTGGCTGATGATGTCCTGACCCGTCAACTGCTTGAGGACCGCCCCAGTGGTCTCGCCGATGCCACCGAGCTTGCGATGCCCGTAGGGATCCGCCTCACCGGAGACGTGCACGTCGCCGTCGATCATCGACGCGCCCTCGGAGATGGTGACCATCGCGTAGTGCGACGGGTTGCGTCGCTTGTCCTCCATCAGCAGGGCCGCGAGGCGCTCCGGGTCGAAGGGCACCTCCGAGATGATCGCCCGGTCGACGCTGGCCAGGTAGGCGCTGACCAGGGAGGTCTCACCCGAGTAGCGACCGAACAGCTCGATCACCGCGAGCCGCTCGTGCGAGCCCGTCGACGTGCGCAGCTGGTGGATGAACTGGACGCTGCGCGTGACCGCGGTCGAGAACCCGATGCAGTAGTCGGTGCCGTGGACGTCGTTGTCCATCGTCTTCGGGATCGCGACGACCGGGAACCCCTCCTCGTGGAGGCGCAGCGCGTAGGAGAGGGTGTCGTCGCCACCGATCGGGATCAGTGCGTCGATCTCGAGGTGCTCGAGGACGCGCAGCACGTGGTCGGTGAAGTCGTGCGGCCCATCGCCGCTCACCTCATCGGCGAGGAAGCGTGGTACCTCCATCGTGCGCACCCGGCCCGGGTTGGTGCGGGAGGTGTGCAGGAAGGTGCCACCGGTCCGGTCGATCGTGCGCACCACCTCACGGTCGAGCTCGATCGTGCAGGCCTCGGGGGAGCCTGGGTCCTCGCGGTCGAACTCCAGCAGTCCGGCCCAGCCACGGCGGAGCCCGACGACCTCGTGACCGTCGTAGATCACGCGCTCGACGACGGCCTTGATGCACGGGTTGAGCCCCGGTACGTCGCCGCCGCCGGTGAGGATGCCGATGCGCACACTGGTCCCGATCGTGGAGGTTCTGTCGCATCGTAGGGTGAGCGCGCGGTGACCGCCCACGCCGGACGTCAGCGAGCGACCTCACACGGCCCCACAACGATCACGGCCCCACAACGACGGAACCCCGGCCGCCCTCGCGGGCCACCGGGGTCACGCCTGGGCGGGTTGCTCTCTCAAGCTTCCGCCCTTGCCGCGGGCAGCTCCCTCGCGGGAGATGTCCGCGGTCCGCTCGACCGAGACGCCCTTGCGAGCTCCTCGTCGGCGGTGGTGTCCAGCTGCGCTCCCCGAGGAGCGCTGCCGTGCACCTGGTGCCTCGCGTCGCTGTCGCCAGCGGCGCGTCCACCGCGTCCGCTCCGGTCACCCGGAGGTGACTGGCTCGAACCCGTCCGGCCTGATCGACCCGAGGGCCGACCCTGCCGTCCGTGGCCGTGACCTGCGCCCCGGAGGGCACGTGCCTTCGGCCCGGTGGTCGAACGTCACCCGGAGGTGACATCCGCGCACCTGCACCTGACCCACCACGGCGGGCGGTGCGGCCTCGGCGTCAGATGCAGCGACGCCTCGACCTTGTGGTAGCTGGCCCTTGCGGACCAAGCGCTCCGGTGTCGGTGCCTCGCGGCGCCTCCACCGGTGCGCCGGACCTCTCGGCCCGACCACCTCGAACGGTCCTCCCGAAGGTGGGCCGTCCGCCCCGCGGGTTCCTGCATCGTCTCCCGCGGAGGTCGCTGCGGGGTGTTCCGTAGTGCGTCCCGAGCGACAGGAGGCAAGCTACGGCGCTGCGAGGTGGCTGTCCAGAGGCGAGCGTGAAGTCACAGGTAAGTCACAGGCTGTCCACCGCTCGTCCCCAGGTTGTCCCCAGGTTCTGCCCTGCTAGGCGCGCACCGGCGGCGATGGGCGCGCTGTGGACGTCGTGTGGAAGGTGTGTGGAACGCTGGTCGACGACCCCTACCATGCGCCGTTCGGATCGGGGCCCACGTCCGCATGGACGCCGCGAGGTGGCCCCGTCGCACGGATCACC
>CAYVJT010000033.1:13141-14826 GCA_964451855.1 uncultured Actinomycetota bacterium | reverse complement strand
TGACGCACGGATCACCTGATCGGAGGACGGCGATGCGCAGCAGTGACATCCACCTGCGGTGGGGCGGAGCCACGCCTTCGATGGGGCCGCCTTCGGTGCGGTCGGGCACGGCCACCGTGCTGGCCGCCCTCGCGCTCGTCGTCGCGGCGTGCGGCGAACCGGGCATCGAGGCCGGCGCAGCAGATCCGCCTGAGCAGGAGGAACCTGCCGAGGAGGAGCCGGGCGAGGCTCCTCCGGAAGGGGAGGAGCCTGCCGAGGAGGTGGCACCTCCCGCCGAGGAGGACGGAGCCGACGAGGAGCCCGCGGAGGAGGCTCCTGACGAGGAAGCCTGCGCGCTGCCCGTCGGTGATGGCACCCCCATGGATCCGGATGACTACCTCGACCTCGTCGGGCCGATCAACGGTTCGTTGGAGGAACTGGCCTTCGCGATGGACGCCTCCCTGGTGGCCCTCGAGGAGGGTGGCGACGGTCCGACACTGGAGGACGAGCTCACCCAGCATCGCGAGACCTGGGAGGAGCTGGTCGCCCCGGTGGTCGACCTCACCCCGCCGGAGGGAGCCGAGGACTGGCACGACGACCTCGTCGACAGCTGGGTCGCGGTCTGCGAGGCGATCGACGACGGCTACCACGGCTCTGCGGACGGTGACGATGAGCGCTTCGAGGACTTCGTCGACGCGCTGCGCGACTTCCCGTCGCTGGTGAACCACCTCCACGCGAACGCCGCATGCGGCCCCTTCGAGACGTGCTAGCCGAACGTCCGGCCACGCTCGAGGAGGGTGTGGAGGAGCTGGCTGAGCGACGCCACCTCCTCGGGTGGTGCGATCGCCTCGGTTACGGTTGCTTCGATGACGCTGGCGGTAGCTGGCGGTACGTGGGAGGTGCGATCGTGGATGCGACCGTCGGTGAGGTTGGGGCGGCGACGCGAGGGGTGTCGCGTGGCGTTGGACGGTCCGTCAGGCGTCGCGGGCGACGTGTCGCCCTCCTGGCGTCGGTCGCCCTGGTGCTCGTGGCGTGTGGTGACGGCGAGGACGTCGGGGAGGTCGACGCCCAGGAAGCCGGTCCTGAGCTGGCGCCGGGGTCCGAGGAGCCTGCCGAGGCCGCCGAGGACACCGAGCCAGCGTCACCGGAGGACGCCGAGGAGGACGAGCCTGCCGACGACGAGGACGCCGGGGAGGGCGGCGTCCGCGAGCATCGCCCGCCCGAGGAGCCCGAGGCCTTCGCCGACTGCGGAGCGATCGACGACGATGCCCCGGGTGCGGTGATCCGGTTCCCCAGCGAGGAGGTCGCCGGCTCCCTCGATGCGGGTGATGGGCCGGTCACCGTGGAGGTGGTCGGCTGCGGCAACACCTTCGAGGCGAACGTGCAGTGGGAGGCCTACCACGGCGAGGATCGCAACCCGACCCTCGAGGGCCACACGATGGGCGGCACGATGGGGGATTGGGGTGCGTTCTCGATCGCCGAGACCTACTGGACCCCCGGGAACTGGACGGTCGTCGTCTTCGAGATCGACGCCGAGTCGGGCGACCGGGTCGAGTACGACGAGGTCACCTTCGCCGTCGGGTGAACCACGATCCGATCGTCCACAACCCGGGCTCGTCGTCGGAGCCGTGTCACCCCTGACCGGTAGGGTCCTCGCTCAACCAGAGGCAAGCTCCCCGACCGGATGCAGGCTCGGATGCAGGCTC
>CAYVJT010000033.1:0-13041 GCA_964451855.1 uncultured Actinomycetota bacterium | reverse complement strand
CGGATGCAGGCTCGGATGCAGGCTCAAGGGGGCGCACGGTGGTGAGGTTCCTGCACACGGCCGACTGGCAGCTCGGCATGACCCGCCACTTCCTCGACGAGGAGGCGCAGGGTCGCTTCTCGCAGGCCCGGATCGATGCGATCACCCGCATGGCCGAGCTCGCCGAACGGCGTGACTGCGCGTTCGTGGTCGTCGCCGGCGACGTGTTCGAGACCAACCAGCCCGACCGTCGCACGCTGGGCCGGGCGCTCGAGGCGCTCGGTGCGTTCACGGTCCCGGTCTACCTGCTGCCCGGCAACCACGATCCCTACGATCCCGGCTCGGTCTACCGCAGCGCCGCGTTCCTCGAGCGCTGCCCTCCCGGGGTCCAGGTCCTCGCCGACCGGGCGCCGCGCCACCCCACCCGGGACGTCGAGGTGGTCGGTGTCCCGTGGCCGAGCAAGCATCCGGTGTCCGATCTGATCTCCGAGGCCTGCGCCGAACTCCCCGCCGACGGACGACCACGGGTCGTCGTCGCGCACGGCGCCGCGGACGTGATCAGCGGCGATCACGCCCAGCCCGGGACCTTCCGCCTCGCCGAGGTCGAGCCGGCCGTCCACGACGGGCGGGTGTCCTACCTCGCCCTCGGGGACCGGCACTCGACCGTGTCGGTCGGCGGGTCGGGACGCATCTGGTTCTCCGGCGCGCCGGAGCCCACCAACTACCCGGAGGAGGACCCCGGCAACGTGCTCGTCGTCGACCTCGGCGAGGCGCCGCCCGCGGTCGAACCCGTGCACGTCGGAACGTGGCGCTTCGAGCTCATCACCCGCTCCGTCGACGGCGACGCCGATCTCGACCTCCTGCTCGCCGACCTGGACGCGGTCCCGGATCGTTCGCGGGCGATCGTGAAGCTGAAGGTGGAGGGCTCGCTCACCCTGGCGCAGGCCGCCCGGCTCGAACGTGCGCTCGAGGACCGCACCGAGGTGTTCGGTGCGTTGGAGCACCCCGAGCGCCACCGCGACATCACGATCGTCCCCGACGCGTCGGACATCGATGCGCTCCCGCTCTCCGGCTACGCGGCGATCGCACGCGACCGGCTCCGCGACCGTGCACGGGCCGGCGGCGACGATGCCCGCACGGCGACCGATGCGCTCGGTCTGCTCGTCCGTCTCAGCAGCGAGGACCCGGCATGAGGCTGGTCCGGGTCCGGCTCGAGCACGTCCGCGGCATCGACGCCTGCGACGTCGCCTTCGCGCGTGACGGGGTGACGATCGTCGAGGCGCCCAACGAGGCCGGCAAGACCACCCTGCTCGACGCCGTCGACGTGCTCCTGGAGTACAAGGACGGTTCCCGGGCCAAGCCCGTGCGCGACCTCGAGCCAGCCGGGACCAACCTGCCCAGCACGATCGAGGTGGAGCTCGTGTGTGGCGGGACCCACCTGACCTGCACGAAGACCTTCAACCGGCAGACCGGCACGGTGTTGCGGATCCACGCGCCGACCGCGGACCAGCTCTCCGGCGACGCGGCCCACGACCGGCTGCGGACCATCCTCGAGTCCGAGGTGGACCTCGACCTGTTCACGGCCCTGCGTTTCGAGCAGGGCCGGGACCTCACGGCGGTCACGCTCCAGGGCAGCCACGTGCTCGCCGACCGGCTGGACGCGGTGGCGGGCGGCGACGGAGCCGCGGACGGCGATGCGTTGTTGGACCGCGTCGTCGAGGAACATCGCCGCTACTTCACCCCGGGAGGCAAGGAGGGCAAGGTCCTCACGGAGGCCGATGCCCGCGTCGAGCGCATCGCCACCGACCACGAGGAGGTCCGTCGCCGGCTGAGCGACCTGGCCGACGACGTCGAGGAACTCACGGCGATCGACCGGGAGCTGCCCGCCCTGCGAGGGCGCCTCGCCGAGGAGATCCAGGTCCGCCTCACCGAGCTCGACGCGCAGCTGGCGGCGATCAGCACCCGTGCCGAGGTGGTCGCCACACGCACGGCGGAACGCGACTCCGCGGAGGCGGCGGTGACCGCCGCACGTCGGGACCGCGACGAGCGTGACCAGCTCGTGACGCGGATCGAGGAGCTGACCGCGGAGGTGGCGGCGCTCGAGGAGCGGCTCACGCCCGCCCGGGAGCGCAAGGCGGAGCTCGAGGCGCAGCTCGGCCTCCGTGACGAGGAGCTCGCCGCTGCGACGCAGGCCGCGGTCTCCGCCCGGGAGGAGCGTGACGCAGCCCAGCTGCTCGTCGACCTGGCACAGGTGCGCCGGGACCGCGATCAGCTCGCCAGGAGGCACGAACGCGTGCAGCAGGTGCAGGCCGAGGCGCGTGAGGCCGAGACGGCGCTGGCGGCCATCGCCCTGGACGACGATCGGCTCACCGCGATCCGGGACGCGGAGCGTGCCCGGGCGATCGCTGCAGCCACGCTCGCGGCCGGGGCGCCGACGGTGACGGTGCAGCCACACCGGGCGCTGTCGGTCACCGTCGACGGGCAGGAGCACGAGCTCGCGTCGGAGGCGGGGGCGTGGAGCGTCCCCGTCGCGGATCGCTTCCACCTCGACGTCCCCGAGGTGGCCACGATCGAGGTCCGCGCCGGAGGTTCGGCCGGGGATCTGCAGCGGGCGGTGGAGGAGGCGGAGGCACAGCTCGCCGAGCGGTGCCGTGACGCCGGGGCGCGCGACCCGGATGACGCCGAACGTCTCGCGCGGGAACGCGACGCCCACCGCGGCACGCTGCGCCACCGTGACGAGGCGCTGGCGCGCGAGCTCGAGGGGACCACCCGGGAGGAGCTCGCCGGGGCGTTGGAGGAGGCCGAGACCCGCCTCGCGGCGCTCGCCGGGCAGGTCCCGGAGGGGGTAGCAGCGGACGCCGACGTCGAGGTGGCACGCCGCCGGCTCGAGGCAGCGCGTCCCGCGGCGGAGGCGGCGGACGCGCAGGTCGGCGAGCGGCGCGCCGCCCGCGACACCGTCCGGGAGGAGCTCGCCGAGCTGGCCACACGCTCGGCGACCGACGAGGCCACCCTGACCCAGCGTCAGGAGCAGCTCGACCGGGAGCGGACCGCGTTGACGAGCGCACGCGAGGCCGTCCCGGACGGCGACCTGGAGGCCGCCGTCACCCGCACCGAGGAGGAGCTGGCCGCCGCGGAGGAGCGGTTGCGCACAGCCCAGGCGGAGCTCGATGAGCTCGACCCCGAGACGGTCCGGGTGGACGCGGAGAACTGGCAGCGCCAACGTGACGACACGCAGGAGCGCATCACCACCCTCGGGCAGCGCCGCGCGGCCCTGCAGGCACGGCTGGAGCTCGCCGGGCAGCAGGGCCTCGGTGAGCGCGAGCAGGAGCTCGAGCAGCAGCTCGAGCGGGCCCGCGCGGACCAGCGGCGCCTGCGCGCTCGCGCCGCGGCGGTGGACCTGCTCCACGCCGAGCTGACCGCCGCGCGTGACGAGGTCTACCGTGCCTACCGGGCACCGCTGGTCGAGCGGATCGTCGAGCAGGCGCGGTTGCTGTACCGCCGCGACGACGTCGACATCGAGCTCGGCGACGAGCTGCAGATCGTGCGCCGCCACCTCGACGGGGTGACCCTCGACTGGGACCAGCTGTCCGCTGGCGCCCGGGAGCAGCTGGCGATCCTGTCGGCGTTGGCGGCAGCGCAGCTCGCTGGCAGCGACGGGGTGCCCTTCGTGCTCGACGACGCGCTCGGCTACACCGATCCGCAGCGCCTCGAGCGGCTCGGTGCGCTGCTGGGCCGGACCACGGACGCGCAGGTGATCGTGCTCACCTGCATGGCCGACCGGTTCCGTCACGTCGGCGGCGCCGAGGTGGTCCGCCTCGTCGACACCCGCTCGGAGCCGGCGTGAGCGTGGACGCACCCGGTGATGGGGGGCGGCGTCGGCTGACCGTCCGGTACGCGGCGCGGGTCGAGGACCTCCGCGATGCGCTCGTCGAACGGCTCCGGGTCGGCTGCCCACCGAACCCCTTGGAGCCGATCACGATCGTGGTGCAGAGCCGCGGCATGCAGCGGTGGCTGTCGCACCAGCTCGCGCAGCGGCTGGACCCTGCCGGCGCAGGCATCGCAGCCAACCTCGACTTCCCCTTCCCGGGGCGGCTGTTCCGCGAGCTCGCCGCCGTGTGCCTCGACGGCCAAGCCGAGCCGGAGGAGGATCCCTGGCAGCCGGACCGGCTCGTCTGGGAGGTGCTCGCCTCGCTCGTCGCGCATCGGGGTCGCCCGGAGCTCGCGCGGCTCGATCGCTACCTCGCCACCGAGGCGATCGAGGACGGCGTCGTGGAGCGGCGGACCTACCGGTTCGCCCGGGGGATCGCCGACGTCTTCGACGGGTACGCACTGGCCCGACCGGACATGGTCGCCGCCTGGAGCCAGGGGCGCGCGGTCGGACCCGACCTCGCTCCCCTCGATCCGCGTGAGGCCTGGCAGCCGTGGTTGTGGTGCGAGCTCGTCGACCGGCTCGCCGTCGATCCGCAGCGACGGGTCCGCGCGGTCATCGACGCGCTCGCCGACCCGGAGCGTGACCTGCCGGCGCGGCTCGCGACCGTGCGGTCGTTCGGCATCTCCATGCTGCCTCCGGTGCAGTTGGAGCTGCTCTCGGCCCTCGCCACCCGTTCCCAGGTCGAGCTGTTCGTCCCCACCAGCTCCACCGGCCGTTGGGAGGCGATCGGCGCGGCGGTCGCGGCCGAGGAGCCGCGTCCCGCGCCGGTCAACCCGCTGCTGGCAGCCTCCGGGCGGGTCGGGGACGACGCCGCGGAGCTGTTCCACCGGGGCGACGTCACGCTCGTCCCGGTCGGGTCCGGAGCCGACGGGGGCGACGGCCTGCTCGGGGCCCTGCAGGAGGGGCTGCGCCAGGACCGGTTGCCCCCGGTCGATGATGAGGCCGAGGACGAGCGCATCCGCCTGGATCCCGCGGACCGTTCGGTGCGGATCCACCGCTGCTACGGCCCCGCTCGACAGGCCGAGGTGTTACGTGACGTGCTGCTCGGACTCCTGGCCGACGATCCCCACCTGCAGCCGCGCGACGTGCTGGTGATGACGCCCGACATCGAGACCTTCGCACCGCTCGTCCAGGCCGCCTTCGTCGGGACCGCGGACGTGCCGGAACTGCCCGTCCGGGTCGCCGACCGCCACCTCGGCGTCAGCAACCCGGTCGCCGAGGCGCTCGAGGTGCTGCTGGAGCTCGCCGCTGGACGTGCGAGCGCCACCCAGGTCCTCGACCTGCTCGGGCGCGAACCGGTCGCCCGCCGGTTCGGGCTGACGCCGGAGGTGCTGGAGCAGGCGGCGACCTGGATCTCGGATACGGGCATCCACTGGGGGATCGACCGAGCGGACCGGACCCGGCACGGCCAGCCACCCGATCGGGCCCACACCTGGCGGTTCGGGCTCGACCGGTTGCTGCTCGGGGTGACGATGGCCGACGAGGACCACCGGGTCGTCGGTGACGTCGCACCCTACGACCACGTCGAGGGTGACGACGTCCTCGGCGTGGGCCGGCTCGCGGCTGCGTGTCGCACCTTGTTCGCCACCGCCGACGACCTCCGCGGCCCACGGCCGTTGGATGCCTGGCGTGATGCGTTGGTCGAGGCCATGGACCGTTGCCTCGACGTGGAGCCGGTCCACCGATGGCGGGTCCAGGAGGTGCGCGGCCAGCTCGACACCCTCGCGGACGGCGGACGGGGCGCCGGGCCGCTCGAGCTCGACCTCGGCGTGATCCGCACCGCGGTCAGCCGCGCCGTCGAGCAGCCGCGGGGAGCGGCGGGCTACGAGACCGGCGCCGTCACCGTCTGCGAGCTCATCCCGATGCGCTCGATCCCCCACGAGGTCGTGTGCCTGCTCGGGCTCGACGACGGGCGTTTCCCGCGGCAGGATCGGCGCCCCGGGTTCGACCTGCTCGAGCGGCACGACGCCGTCGGGGACCGCGACCAGAGGCTCGAGGATCGGGCGCTGTTCGTGGAGGCGGTGGCGGCCGCACGGCAGCACCTGGTCGTGACCACGACCGGATGGGATGTACGGACCGGCGAGGAGCGCCCACCCGCCGTACCGCTCGCCGAGCTGCGTGAGGTGGTCGACCGCACCGCCGTCGCGGACGGGGCCGCAGCCAGCGACGCGGTGACGGTGGACCACCCACTGCATCCGTTCTCACCGGTGGCGTTCGACCCGGACCGGCCCGACGGTCCCTCGTCCTTCGACCCCGTGACCCGTGACGCCGCCGACCTGGTGCGTCGGCGTGACCGCCGGTCCGCCCCGCTGCTCGTCGGTGAGCTGCCGGAGGTCGGGGCCGACCCTGACGACGGGGCCGTGGAGGGGCTGACGCTGCCGGAGCTGACCGCGGCGGTCAGCCACCCGACCCGCTACCTCCTGCAGCACCGCCTGGACGTCCACCTCCGCGAGCACGTGGCGGACGTGGACGACCTCGAACCGGTGCAGGTCGACGGTCGGCGCCGGTGGCGGCTGGGGAGCGAGGCGCTGGCCGGGGGGATGGCCCCCGGCTGGTCCGAGGCGCTCCTCGCCTCCGGCGCGGTCCCCGCCGGCACACCCGGCCGTGCCGCCCTCGCGGACATCGCCGGTGAGGTCGAGCAGCTGCGATCGACGTTGGCGGCCACGGCCGACCGCCTCGGACTGCCGGTGCATCGCGACGCGCTCACCGACGGCGACCAGCGCAACGTCGAGGTGTCGCTGGAGGGGCGGTACCTCGGTGGCCAGGTGGACGGGCTGCACGACCTCGGCGGACGCACCCTCAGGCTGGCCGCACGGTTCGTCCGTCGACGGCCCGAACAGCTGCTCGAGGCCTGGATCGCACACCTCGCGCTGACCGCTACGGGCACGACGGACCTGGTGAGCGTCATCGTCGCCCGCGGTGGATCGAGCCGGAGCAGGCCGCACGTGTGGCGGCTGGGTCCTCTCGACCCCGATCCGGACGCGGCGATCGAGCTCGCGGAGCGTCATCTCGCTGCCCTGGCTGAGGTGCACGACGCCGCGAGACGCCGGTTGCTGCCCCTGTTCCCCCACGCCTCCCCCCGCTACGTGGAGAAGGGGAACTTCGCGGCCGCCCGGGACGCCTTCGCTCCCGCGTTCGCCCGTGCTGGCGACGGTGACCGGGACGAGTACGTCCGCGAGGTGTACGGCGCCGAGGTGAGCCTCGACGACGTGCTCGACGACGGGACGGTCCGCCGCCGGTTCCAGGAGCTCGCGCACGCGGTCTGGGGACCGGCGCTCGAGCAGCAGCGCACCACCGACCTCGACGCGTTGGCGGCACCGTGACGCGCCCCGCGCCCCGCCGCTTCGACGCCACCGGTGAGCTGCCCCCGGGGACCCTCCTGCTGGAAGCCAGCGCCGGGACCGGCAAGACCTACACGATCGCGAGCCTCGTCCTCCGCGCCGTCGCCGAGCTCGGCATCGACCTCGATGCGGTCCTCGTCGTCACCTTCACCCGGGCCGCGGCGGCGGAGCTGCGTGGTCGCATCCGGACCCGTCTCGCCGCGGCGGTGGTCGCGGTGACCGCTGCGGCCGACGCCGCCCGCCGGGGCGACGAGGTGGACGTCACCGCCCTCGCCGGTGACGACCTGGTGATCGCCCACCTCATCGACGACGTCCCGGGCGACGAGCTCTCGCGACGGGCCACGCGGCTGCGCGTGGCCAGCGAGGGCTTCGATCAGGCGACGATCGACACGATCCACGGGTTCTGCCAGGCGGCGCTGCAGCGTGCCGCCCCCGACGTCGGCGTCGAGCTCGGCATGGAGCTCGCGGAGGAGGTCACCGACCTGATCGACGAGCTGGTCCACGACGCGCTCGTCCGCGAGCTGCGCGATGCGGATGACGCGTGGTACGAGCTCTTGACCGGGTACGGGATCGGACCGGATCGCCTGCGTGCGATCGCCCAGCGTCTCGAGAGCGAGCCCGCGCTCCACGTGCTGCCGGAGCGCGCATCCGCGCCCGACCCCAACCAGCGGTGGACGGTGCTCGTCGAGCGGTTCCGCGACGCCTGGCGCGCTCAGGGAGACCAGCTGGTCGCGTGGTTGAAGGCCCACGCGAAGGAGGGCTTCGAGGGCACCTACTACAACCAGAAACGCCCGCACCGCGAGGCCGAGACCCTGGATGCCTGGTGCACCACACCGGTTCCCCCGGTCGGTGGACTCGGTGACGTCGTCAAGCAGGTGACCTACGTCGCCCGGGCGACGATGTCCGAACGGGCGCTCGACCCCGCGTCCATCCCCGACCACCTCGACGTGATCGACGCCGCCGACGCGCTGCTCGCCGCGCCACGCGAGCTGGCGACCGACGTGCTGGTGCGGTTCGCGTCCGAGGTCCGTGCGGAGCTCCCGCGCCGCAAGGCCGACCGCGGGGTCCTGTCCTTCAGCGACCTGCTCGCCCGCCTCGACGATGCCCTCGCGGACGACGCCACGGCCGACGCGGTGCGTGCCGGCATCCGCTCGCGGTTCGCGATGGCGCTGATCGACGAGTTCCAGGACACCGACCCGATCCAGTGGCGCATCTTCGACCGGGTCTTCGGTGAGGACGCTCGGTTGCAGCTGATCGGGGACCCGAAGCAGGCGATCTACGCCTTCCGCGGGGCCGACGTCGGCACCTACCTGGAGGCCGCCGACCTCGTCCCGCCCGAGCGGCGGTTCACCCTGTCCACCAACTTCCGCTCGGACGCCCGTTACCTCGACGCGCTCGAGCAGCTCTTCGGACGCGAGGCGTTCGAGCCCGACGGGGTGTTCGCGGTCGAGCGGATCCCGCACGTGCCTGTGGAGGCCACCGAGCCGCACCGTGAGGACCGGCTGCGCTTCGATGACGGACCGCGGCCGCCGCTCGAGATCCGGTACGTGCCGCGCTCCCTCGCGGTGGACGACGAGGACGATCTCCCCACCGTCATCAACAAGGGGTGGGCATGGCCGTTCCTGAGCCGGACCGTGGTCGCGGAGATCATCGACCTCCTGGACGAGGCACCGACGATCCACCCCGATCGTGAGGCGCCGCGCCCCGTCGCGCCCCGCGACCTGGCCGTGCTCGTCCGCACCAACCGCCAGGCCCAGCAGGTGCAGGCGGCGTTGCTCGACGCCGGCGTGCCGGCCGTCGTCGAGTCCGATGCCTCCGTGCTGACCTCGGCCGAGGCGACGGCCGTGCAGCGGCTGCTCGACGCGCTGCTCCGCCCCTCGTCCGAACGGATCGTCCGACCGGCGCTGATCGGGCCCGTCGTGGGCGTCACACCCGAGGAGCTCGACCGCGCCGACGAGGCCGCGTGGGACGGGTGGTCGGAGGCCTTCGCCCGTTGGGCCGCACGGTGGCGCGACGACGGTGTCGCGGCCGTGCTCCGTGACGTGATGGACGCTCGGGCCACCGCCCGACGGGCGCTCGAGCAGCCACGCGGGGAGCGCATCCTCACCAACCTGCTGCACCTGCGCGAGCTCCTCCACCGTGCCGAGGTCGCCGACCGGCTCGGCCCCGAGAGCCTCGCGGCGTGGCTCCGTGAGCAGCGTCACGCGTCGTCGTCGCGGATCGAGGAACGTGAGCTGCGCCTGGAGAGCGACGCCGACGCGGTCACCGTGGTGACGGTGCATCGCGCCAAGGGGCTGCAGTACGGGATCGTGTGGTGCCCGTTCCTGTGGGAGGGGCGGGGGCTCAGCCCCCAGGACGTCGAGGTCCTGCGCTTCCGCGATCCCGCGAGCCGGCAGCTGTGCCTCGACGTCACCCCCGACAAGGATGCCAAGCGGCGACAGCGGGCGATCGCGGAGCGGGAACAGTGGGAGGAGAGCCTGCGGCTGCTCTACGTCGCGCTCACCCGTGCCGAGCACCGCTGCGTCGTGCACACCGGGCCGTTCCGTGACTCCGGCTCCTCGTCGCTCGGCCGGCTCCTCCACGCCGCGCGGTACGGCGAGGGGCCCGAGCCGGACCCGCCATCCGATCCTGTGGACCGCACCGACGAGGACCTGCTCGAGGAGCTCCGCTCGCTCGCCAGCGACGAGGTCGGTGTGGGCGAGGTCGACCCCCCGGGTCCGGCGCAGCGGTGGGCGCCATCGGGGCCCGAGCCCCCCGAGCTGGTGGTCCGCACCTTCTCCCGTCGCCTGGACACGGCGTGGCAACGCACCTCCTTCACCCGACTGACCGCGAGCGAGCTCGCGCCGCCCCAGGGCACCCCCCGCGACGAGGGCCGTGACCACGACCACGGGGCCGACGCCGCGGAGGAGGTCAGCGCAGCGCGGGTGGCCGCGGCGGTCCCGGCCGGGCCGACGCCGCTGCCCCTCGCCGACTTCCCGCGCGGCGCCGAGGCGGGGACCTTCCTCCACCGGCTGCTCGAGCACCTCGACTTCCGTGCCGACGACGCCCAGATGGACGGGCTCATCACCGAACACCTGCGACGGTCCTCGCTCGGCTGGCGCGACACGGCCGCGCTGCGACGGGCGTTGCGTGCGGTGCTGACCACCCCCCTCGGACCCGGGTTCGACGAGGTCACGCTGGCCTCCATCGGCCGCGACGACCGGCGCGACGAGCTCGACTTCGACCTGCCCCTTGCCGGCGGGTACGCGACCGGTGACGCCACCGTCGACCTGCACCGCATCGCCGACGTGCTGGACGCGCACGTGACCCGCTCGCCCCTACCGCTCGCCGACGTCGCGGCACGGCTCCGCGAACGGCCCGCCATCGGCGTCCGCGGGTTCCTCACGGGGAGCATCGACCTCGTCGCCCGCGTGGACGGCCGCTACCTGCTCGCCGACTACAAGTCGAACTGGCTCGGCCCCGCCCGTGACGCCGTCGTGGCCGACTACCACCCCGATCGGCTCGCCGAGGCGATGGTGCACGGCGACTACGTGCTGCAGGCGTCGCTGTACCTCGTCGCGCTCCACCGGTTCCTGCGCTGGCGCCTGCCGGACTACGACTACGACCGTCACGTCCGCGGGTTCGCCTACCTGTTCCTGCGAGGGATGCTCGGACCCGAGACGCCACGCGGACCCGACGGTACGCCGCACGGCGTGTTCGCCGGGAGACCTCCCCGGGAGCTCGTCGAGGACCTCGATGCCGTCCTGCGGGGGGAACGGCGATGACACCAGCGATCCCTGATGACCCCGTCGTCACGTCCGACCTGACGCCCGATCTGACGTCGCTGCGGGCGGCCGGGGTGCTCGAGGACGCCGACCTGCACGTCACGGACGCCGTCGCGCGGCTCACCGGCACCGACGACCCGGCGGTGCTGTTGGCGATCGCGCTGACGGTGCGGGCACCCCGGCTCGGCCACGTCTGCCTCGACCTCCCGCGTCTGCACGCCGTCGGGCTCGCGGCAGACACCGGCGAGCGCGTCGAGGTCGAGCTCCCCGAGCCCGTCGCCTGGCAGGCGGCGCTGCGGGCGAGCGCGGCGGTGCGCGCGCCGGGGGAGGATGGGCGACCGCCGACCCCGCTGGTGCTCGATGGCCACCGCCTCTACCTGGATCGCTACTGGCGGTACGAGCAGCGGCTCGTCCGGCGCCTGCACGAACTGGTGGCCGCCGCGCCGACCGATCGTGACCCAGGAGCCGTCGTGGAGGTGCTCGACCAGCTCTTCCCCGACCCCGACGACGCCGTCCAGCGGCAGGCCGCCGAGGTCGCGGCTACCCGAGGCCTGACGGTGCTCACCGGGGGACCGGGGACCGGCAAGACCACCACGGTCGTGCGGTTGCTCGCGGCCCTGTGGCTCACCGCCGCGCCCGGATCGGCGCCGCAGGTCGTGCTCGCCGCACCCACCGGCAAGGCGGCGGCGAGGATGGCCGAGGCCGTACGGGGTTCGGTCGCGACCCTGCCGATCCCCCCCGAGCTGCGCACCGAACTCGAACAGCTGCCCGCGCTGACCGTGCACCGGCTCCTGGGCTACCAGCCAGGCGCACCCACCCGGTTCCGTCGCGATGCCAACGACCCGTTGCCCCACGACGTCGTCGTCCTCGACGAGGCCTCGATGGCCTCCCTGCCCCTGATGGCCAAGCTCGTCGCTGCGCTGCGACCCGACGCCCGCCTCGTGCTGGTCGGGGACCGGGATCAACTGGCCTCCGTCGACGCCGGCGCGGTGCTGAGCGACATCTGCGGCCCACAACCGGTCTCCGCCGATCCCGGCGAGGCGGGCGTGTCGGACCCGCCCGGAGGGGGACGCGAAGCGACCGGGTCGGCATCCGAGCCGATCGCCCAGACGATCGTGCGCCTCACCCGCTTCCACCGGTTCGGCGCGGACAGTGGGATCGGGGCCGTCGCCCGCGCGATCCAGCGCGTGCCCGAGGGAACCGTCCCTGGCGCCGCCGACGAGGTGCTCGCCCTGCTACGCGGCGAACGGACCGAGCCCGGCGGCCCGGACCGCTACCTCGACGTCCAGCTGATCCCTCCCGCCCAGGTGGGACCGATGCCGCCGGAGGTCTCCGCCACCGCCGTGGATCGCTACGAGGAGGCGGTGCGCGCGGCGATCGAGGGAGCGCCACCCGAGGAGGTGCTCGTCGCGTTCGAGCGCTCACGCGTGCTCGCGGCGCTCCGCCACGGGCCCGACGGGGTCCGCACCCTGGACCGGGTGATCGCCACCGAGCTCGGTCGCAGGATCCCCGCCTTCGAGCCCGACGCGCACGTCCCCCTCGGTCAGCCGCTGATGGTGACGCGCAACGACCAACGCGTCGGGCTGTTCAACGGTGACGTGGGCGTCGTCGTCCGGGATCCGCAGGTCCCCGACCGCCGCCGGATCGCCTTCCCCGCACCGGCGGGGGAGGTGCGCTTGCTCGCACCGGCACGTGTCCCGGAGGCCGAGAGCGTGTTCGCGATGTCGATCCACAAGGCCCAAGGGTCGCAGTTCGACCGGGTCGTGGTCGTGCTGCCCCGCACCGATGTCCCCCTGCTCACCCGCGAGCTCGTCTACACGGGGATCACCCGGGCGGCGGAGCACGTCACCGTGGTCGCCGACGACGATGTCCTGGTCCGTGCGCTCGGACGCCGCGTGCAACGGGCGTCGGGCCTGACCGAGCGCCTGTGGCACCCTGCGGGTTCCTCGGAGGGGATGTGATGAGCGGCGGCGGGCGAGCGAGGGTCATGGCGAGCCCGGCGGTCTCGGAGGGGATGTGATGAGCG
>CAYVJT010000032.1:19998-23036 GCA_964451855.1 uncultured Actinomycetota bacterium | reverse complement strand
ATGAGCCCGTAGGAGAGCGCCTGGTTCCCGGTGATGTTGCGGTAGCGCCCCGGTGGGAGCTTGGCGGACTTGACCTCGTAGTGGAAGACGAAGGCCTCGGTGGTCTCACCGAAGTTCCAGCCGGCGCGCAACGCGGCGACGTTCGCCTCCGCGAGTTCGGGCCGCTTGGCGAACTTCGATTCGAGCCAGGCCTCGGTCTCCTCGACCGGACGGGAGAACATCCAGGAGACCAGCCCGAGCGCCATCATGTTCTTGCAGCGCTCCGCCTCCTTCTTGTTCAGCTCACCCCGCTCGATCTGCTCCTCGAGGGCACGGACCGTGAGCGTGGTCAACCCGACCTCGTGCACCTGGTAGTCGGTCAGGGTGCCGTCCTCGCGGGGGTCCTCGTCGTAGCCGGCCTTCTGCAGGTTCCGGGAGGTGAACGCGTCGGTGTTGAGGATCACCGTGCCACCCGACTTCAGGGCGGACAGGTGCTTCATCAACGCCGCCGGGTTCATGGCGACGAGCACGTCGGGAGCATCACCCGGTGTGTGGATGTCCTCATCGGAGAAGTGGAGCTGGAACGAACTCACGCCGGCGAGCGTCCCGGCAGGGGCCCGGATCTCGGCTGGGAAGTCCGGCAGGGTCGCGAGGTCGTTGCCCGCGATCGCTGTCTGGTTGGTGAACTGGTCGCCGGCTAGCTGCATCCCGTCGCCGGAGTCGCCGGCGAAGCGCACGACGGCGCTCGAGAGCTGGACGGTCGTTCGCTCACCCTCGTCACCGCTGACGGTGCTGCTCATGCTGCTGTTCCCTTCTCATCCGCGCTGTGCGTCACGGCCTCGGTCACACCCTGGCGTACCGACCACCGAGCGGTGGTCGTCGTGACCCCGACCGTACCTCCCCGTTGGGGTCTCGCGGGAACACCGAAGCCTCTCCAGGGGGGGTCGAAGGACCCGACCTCGTGAGGTCATCGGTCAACCATCGGTCAACCACAGACCTGCCGCAACAGCGGGTACGGGTTGACCGCCGACCCACCACCCGGGTGACGCTCGAAGTGCAGGTGCGGGGCGCTGGGGTGGGCGTTGCCGGTCGACCCGTTGGTCCCGACCTGCTGCCCCGCAGAGACGCGAGCACCGTTGGGTGCGGTGTGCTGGGTCAGGTGCATGTACCAGTAGTGATCACCGTTGTCGCCGCGCAGGATCCCCCAGACGCCGGCGCTGCGGCCGAAGCTCTGGTGGTGCCACGTCCCGCTGGTGATCGCACGTACCGGGATCCCGTGGGGACCCATGATGTCGGTCCCCCGGTGGGCCCGTCCGCCGCTGCGGGCGTGCCCCCAGCTGTCGATGAAGCTCCGCGGTTGGTCGAGGGGGCACACCATGCCGCCGCCACCGCTGCCACCACCGCCGCTCGACGAGGTCGACGCGCTGCGCGCAGCTGCGGCTGCTGCCTCGGCTTCCCTGCGCTCGCGTTCGCGGCGCTCACGCTCCCTGCGTTCACGCTCGATGCGGGCGAGCTCCTCGCGTTCCGCCTCGCTCAACGAGGCCTCCAGCGACTGGAGCTCGTCGAGGTCGTCCTTGAACGACGCGAGGACCGACTCGACCTCTTCCTCCGCCGCACGTAGCTCCTCGGTGCGCTCCTGGAGCTGCTCCTCCGTGGCTGCTGCTCGGTCGCGAGCTGCCGCCAGATCCTCGGTGCGCACCCGGTCGCCACCGACGACCCGCTGCACCGCGCTGGCGCGGGACAGCGCGTCACCGGGGTCTTCCCCGGCGAGCAGGACCGCCATCGGATCGAGGCTCGCCCCGTGCTTGAAGGTCTCACGCACACGGAAGGTGATGACGGCGTCGAGCTCCGCCATCTCGCGCTGTTGGCTGGCCACCTGTTCGGCGAGGTCGTCGCGCTCGTCCTCCAGGCTCGCGATCCGTGTCAGGAGCTCCTCGCGCTCCTGTTGACGCTCACCGAGGCGCTCCTCGATGCGTTCCTGCTCGTCGCGGACCTGCTCGAGACGTTCGCGGATCTCGTCCAACGACTGCGCTCGCGCATCGCCGACACCCGTGACCAACGGCACCATCGCCACGACCATCGCAGCCACCAGCAACGACCACAGCAGGTTGCGGGCGCGGAGTAAGGGCACGGGCACTGACCTCGTGGGCTCGGGGTCGTGACGACCGACCCGCCGTCACTGGCCCTGCAGGCTAGCGAGCGTGCGAGGCGAGCACCGAACGACGAGGTGCAAGATCCGCCCGTTCGGCCACGGCCGACGCACCGCATCGAGTGACGCCAGATCGAGCGACACCAGATGGCCGCGGCCAGCGGTCACACGATCGCGGGGCACCGCGCGGCGGTCGCGCATCTTGCGTCGGCCACAGCGAAGATGCTTGGCGATCACCCCACAGCGATCTAAGGTTCCTCGCTCCGCAACAGCTGGCAGGTTGCGGACCACGAGCCAGCCGCACCGGGCGGCCGGCGGAAGATCGCGACGCAACAGCACGCGACGCAACAGCACGCGAGGAGGTGGGTGCTCTTGATGACCGAGACCATCACGGCCCCCAGCGTGCCGTTCGCGCCGTGCATCGAAGCGCACATCGACGCGCGTATCGCTGCGCGCTCGTGCGCCTGGGCGTTCGCCCCCGTTGCGGCCGCCGATCTCCCGAACGGCGGGACCACCTAGGTCCGCCTGCTCGTATCTCCCGGGAGCCGGCGGTCCTCCGCCGGCTCTTCTCGTGTCGCCTCATGAGGGAACCGTCGGAGGACGCCTCTCCCACCCTCATGGAAGGCAGCACCATGCAGCAGCAGCACCCCCAACACCTGATGATGCTCTACCACCAGCGTCTGGGCGACGCCGTGCGTGCGCATCAGCACCGGGAAGGTCTGGCGCGACGCCCACGCCCTCCCGGCCGCCTGCGCAACCGCGCCGCCCAGGTCCTGGTGCGGGTGGCGGTCCGACTGGCCAACGAACCCGTCGTGGTCCTGCCGGACCGTGCCCCCGTCCGGTGACCGTCACCGCGACGCCACACCACGATGGCGGGCCACCTCCTGGTGGCCCGCCATCGTGCATCCCG
>CAYVJT010000032.1:15005-19898 GCA_964451855.1 uncultured Actinomycetota bacterium | reverse complement strand
CGGTCGTGCATCCCGACCTCGTCACACGGCACCTACAGGTGCACGGCACGGAGCCGTCGGTCAGTCGGCCTTGCTGCCCGCCGCCTCGGCCGATGCCACCCGCTCGAGCTCGGTCTTCGGCGCGATCCGCCACAACCCGTTCGCCGTGTCGTGCCAGGCCTCGAGCAGCCGGGCGGCCCGTGCGGACCCGGTCACCACCGCGTGCCGCTCGATCAGCTCCCGGACCGCGTCCAGCTGGTAGCCATCGGGCCGTCGTGCTTCCACCAGCTGCCGGTTGACCCGGGCGAGCACGTCCCCCTTGGCGTCGTAGACGAAGCACTCACCGCCGGACATACCCGCCCCGACGTTGTGGCCGGTCGGCCCGAGGACCACCACGGTCCCCCCGGTCATGTACTCACACGCGTGGTCGCCGGTGCCTTCGATCACCGCCGTGGCACCGGAGTTACGCACCGCGAACCTCTCGCCCCCGCGTCCCGCGACGAACAGCTCCCCACCGGTCGCGCCGTACAGCACGGTGTTGCCGACCAGCACCGGATCGCCGACGTCGTCCTCCGGCGCGCGGATGACGATCCGACCTCCGCCGAGTCCCTTGCCGACGTAGTCGTTGGCCTCGCCGTCGAGGACCAGCTCGACACCGTCGCTGACGAACGCGCCGAAGGACTGGCCCGCCGATCCGGTGAAGCGCAGCCGGGCCAGGCCGGCCGGCGGCTCCTGACCGAACTCGAGCCCGACCGCGCCGCCGAGCCGGGCACCCACGGTGCGGTCCGCGTTGGTGATGTCGTAGGTGTACTCGACGATGCCGCCGAGGAACACGGTCTCCAGCGCGTCCTCGAACACCCGGTCACCGAGCTCGCTACGCGGGTCCTGGATCGGTTCGCGTGCGAGGAAGTGCCGCTCCCCGACGCCGGGGTCCTGGAGCAGCGGGCTGACGTCGATGCGTCGCGCGCGACCCTGGAGGTCGGTGCGACGGTCGAGCAGGTCCACCCGACCGATCGCCTCGTCGAGGCTGCGCATGCCGAGCGAGGCGAGGAGGCGACGCACCTCCTCGGCCACCATCGTGAGGTAGCCGGCGACCATCTCCGGGGTTCCGACGAACCTGTCGCGCAGGTCCCGTCGCTGCGTCGCGATCCCGACCGGACAGGTGTCCCGGTGACACGCTCGCGCCATGATGCAGCCCTCGGCGAACAACGCGGCGGTCCCGAACGAGACCTCGTCGGCACCGAGCAGCGCCGCGAGCACGACGTCACGACCGGTCTTGATGCCGCCGTCGATCCGCAGCTTGACCCGGCTGCGCAGCCCGTTGGTCCGCAGGCTGTGCTGCACCTCCGCGAGGCCCAGCTCCCACGGCAGACCCGCGTGCTGGATCGAGGACAGCGGGGACGCGCCCGTCCCGCCGTCGTTGCCGGAGATGTGGATCGAGTCCGCCAGCGCCTTGACGACGCCCGCGGCGATGGTGCCGATCCCCGCCTCCGCGACGAGCTTGACATCCACCTCGGCGTCGGGGTTGACCTGTTTGAGGTCGAAGATCAGCTGCGCGAGGTCCTCGATGGAGTAGATGTCGTGGTGGGGCGGCGGGCTGATCAGGGTCACGCCCGACATGGTGTGGCGCAGCCGCGCGATCTCGTCGGTGACCTTGTGTCCCGGGATCTGCCCGCCCTCGCCGGGCTTGGATCCCTGTGCCATCTTGATCTGCAGCATGTGGGCGTTGGCGAGGTACTGCGGCGTCACCCCGAACCGTCCGGACGCCACCTGCTTGATGCGGCAATCGAGATCGCGCGCGGTCCCGCGGGTCGCGAAGCGCGCGGGGTCCTCACCGCCCTCGCCGGAGTTGGCGCGACCGCCGATCATGTTGAGCCCGGCGGCGAGCGTCTCGTGGGCCTCCGACGACAACGCGCCGTGCGACATCGCACCGGTGGAGAAACGGCGCGTGATGGCGCTGACCGGCTCCACCTCGTCGAGCGGGACCGGATCGCCCGCGGACCTCGGCACCAGGAAGTCGCGGGGGTAGGCCGGCTCGCGGCTCTGGACCCGCTCGGCGAAGGTCTCGTACAGGTCGGTGCGCCCCTGCTCGACCGCCGCTCGCAGGATCTCGGCGGTGCGTCCGTCGACGCCTTCCTGCCCGGCCTCCTCGAGCTCGAAGGGGTCGGTCGCCGGCTTGCGTCCGAGACCGAGCACGTCGTGCAGGGCGTCGACCACCGGCTTGTTCATGTCGTGGAACTCGCCGCCCTTCTTGTACTTGATGATGCCGGGGCTGGTGAGGTCCGGCACCTCGTGGGGTTCGCCACGTCGGTCGAGCGGGCCGAACGCGTCCTCGTGCTGGCCGAGCACGTCCTCCGCGATGTCCGACAGCGACAGCCCCCCGAGCGTTGACACCACCCCGTCGAAACACAGCTCCACCACGTCGGGCCCGAGCCCCATCGCCTCGAAGATCTGCGCGCTGCGGTAGCTGTCGAGCACCGAGATGCCCATCTTGGACATGATCTTGAGGACGCCGTCCTCACAGGCGTTGCGGTAGCGCTCCTGCGCGACGCTGGCGCTCGGGCTGTCGCCCCCGATGCGGCCCTCGTCGGCGAGGTCCGCGATCGTCTGCAGCACCAGCCGCGGGACGAGCGCGTCCGCCCCGAAGCCGAGCAGCGTGGCCATGTCGTGGGTCTCCCGGGCCTCGTCGGTCTCGGCGACGAGCGAGGTACGCGTGCGCAGACCCTCGCGCAGCAGACGCTGGTGCACCGCGCCGACGGCCAGCAGGATCGGGACCCTGCAGCGCTGCTCGTCCACGCCGACGTCGGACACCACGACGATGCCCGCACCCGCCTCGACGTGCTCGACCGCCTCGCTCCCGAGCCGGTGGAGCGCAGCCACCAGACCGTCGACGCCGTCCTCCACCGGGAAGGTGGCGTCGACCGCCTGCACCGAGAACCGGATCGCGGGATCCAACACGATGCGCTGGATCCCGTCCGGGTAGAGGAAGAACGAGCCGAGCTCCGCGAGCCGCGCCGCCTCGGGTCGTTCGGTGAGCAGCGGCTGCCGCGGGCCGAGCAGGGTCCGCAGGCTCATGACCTCGTGCTCGCGGTTGTGGTCGATCGGCGGGTTGGTGACCTGGGCGAAGCGCTGCTTGAGCAGGTGCGACACGGGCCGGCGCACCCGGCTGAGCGGCTCGATCGGGGTGTCGTCCCCCATCGAGGAGGTCGTCTCCTTGCCCTGCGTCGCCATCGGTCGCAGGATCGAGGTGATCTCCTCCTTGGTGATCCCGAAGGCGACCTGCCGCTGCTGCAGATCCTCAGGCGCCCCCTCGACCGGATGCCCCGACTTCACCCGGGCCAGGTTGGCCTCGAGCCACGTGCCGTACGGCGCGTTCTTCGCGAGCTGCAGCTTGATCTCGCGGTCCTCCTGCAGCCCGCCTTCATCGGGATCGACGCACAGCATCTGGCCCGGGCCGAGCCGCTCGCGGCGGGTCTGACCGTGATGGTCGGGAGCGTCGGTCGGCAGCGAGGTGGTGACCGCGCCGACCTCCGAGGCGGCGACGACGATGCCGTCCTCACAGACGTGGTAGCGCAGCGGTCGGAGCCCGTTGCGGTCGAGCGACGCACCGACGCGACGCCCGTCGGTGAAGATCAGGCCGGCCGGTCCGTCCCAGGGTTCGATCAAGCCACTGTGGTAGCGGTAGAAGTCGCGGATCTCCGGCTCGACGTCGCGCGCCCCCTCCCAGACCTGGGGCACGAGCATCGCCTGCGCGTGACGCACGTCGCGGCCACCTCGGACGAGGAGCTCCAGCGCGCCGTCGAGCTTGGCGGAATCGGACTGGTCGAGGTCGATGATCGGGGTCATCAGGGCCGGATCGACCCAGTCGGTCCCGTCGATCGACAGCGATCCGGCGACCAGCTCGCCCTCCCGCGCGCGCATCAGGGCGACGTTGCCCTGGATCGTGTTGATCTCGCCGTTGTGGCACAGCATCCGGAAGGGCTGGGCGCGCTCCCAGGTCGGCGTCGTGTTGGTGGAGAAGCGGGAGTGGAAGATCGCCAGCGCGGAGGTGAACCGCTCGTCCTGCAGGTCCGGGTAGAACACGTCGAGCTGGTCGGCGTCGGCCATCGCCTTGTAGGTCACCGTGCGGAAGGAGCAGGACGTCGCGTAGTAGCGGACGTCGGCGGCCTCGCAGGCCTTGCGGGCCTGCCGACGGACGCGGTACGCGGCCCGCTCGGCCTCCTCGTCGTCCACCCCGTTCGGCCGGGCGATCACCGCCTGGACCAGCGCCGGGAGGGCGGAGCGAGCGATGTCCCCGATCGCGTCGAGGTCGGTCGGCACGTCACGCCAACCGATCAGCCGGATGTCCTGGTCCACGCAGGCTTCGGCCACCGCGTCCTTCGCCTGCTGGCGTGACGTCACGGCCGCGTCGTCCTCGCCCGGCTCGAGGAACAGGAAGATCAACCCGAGATCGTCGGCGGCGACGTCGCTTACGCCGAGTTCCTCGGCCCAGGCCGCGGTCAGCTCACGCGGGATCTGGGTGAGCAGGCCAGCACCATCCCCGGAGCGTGCATCCGCCGCGACCGCGCCGCGGTGCTTGACACCAGCGAGCCCATCGAGCGCCATCTGCACCATCGCCCGCCGTGGCTGACCGTCCGCGTGAGCGACGAAGCCGATGCCACAGGCATCCCGTTCGGCGCGCGGGTCGTAGGCGCCAAGGTCGGCACGCACGCGGGTCGTGGGTGGAAGCTGCGATGGTGCGGTCACGTTGGGTGCTCCTCCTGGGCTCACGACCTCGGCTCACGACGCGGATCTCGTGCCTGCGCCCGGCCACATGCCCTGAACAACGGAAAACGGCGCCCCGCAGGAACTGCGGGAGCGCCGTTGCTCTGGGGACAGGCTACCGGGAGCCGGTCAGCGGCTCCAACCGATGTC
>CAYVJT010000032.1:0-14905 GCA_964451855.1 uncultured Actinomycetota bacterium | reverse complement strand
GCGCCGGCGGCGGACCGGCACGTGCTCGGTACGGCGGCGGGCGCTCACGCGCCACAGACGGCATCGGTGGCGGTCCAGCACGTGCTGCGTAGGGCAGCGGGCGTTCGCGTGCCAGGTACGGCGGTGGGCGTTCGCGTGCCACGTAGGGCGGTGGGCGTTCGCGGGCCAGGTACGGGGCTCGACGCTCGCGCAGCGGACCAGGAGCCTCTGCGGGGCTGCTCTCGCTCGTGCCGCGCTCGTCGACCTTCGGACGCCAGGTCGCGGGCCGGGTGATCGTCGTCAGGCCGGAGCGTTGGTGCTCCCAGCGGCGGCTCCCATCGGCGGACTGGCTGGCACGCCAGCCTCCCGCCTCCTTGGTGCCGTTGTGGTGTTCGCACAGCGGCGCGAGCTGATCGATGTCGGTGCGACCTGGGAGCTCAGCGGGCCCGGTGGGGTGCCACGGCCGCGCGTGGTCGGTCTGGCACCGGCGAGCAGGCATGACACAGCCCGGGTAGGTACAGGTGTCGTGCAGCGCCAACGTCGCGTCGACCAGCCAGTCCGTGGCGATCCGGCTCCGACGCCCGACGCCGACCACCCTGCCGCGGTCGTCGAGGACGACCGCACGCAGATCCGCGCCGCGCTCGTCGACCAACCGCCGGGCGGTGGCGGCATCGAGCCAGAGCTTGCCGCCCGTCAGCCGCGTCAGCAGCTCCGCGGGCATCGCGTCGCGGTCGAGGAGGCTGTCGAGCTCCATCCGCAGCAGCAGCTGTGGCCGTGATCCGGCCGCGCCCGCAACGCTCGCCCCGGTGCCATCCCCTGCACTCAGGCTCGCATCGCACAGCTCGACGAGCCGACGGGCTCGGTGTCGTCCCGGGCGGAGCCGCCCCCCGTCCGCAGCTCCGTCCGGATCGGCGCCTGCGTGATCGGCCAGGCGGCCCGCTCCCTGGCCAACCGCGTCATGACCGTCCGCCCCATGACCGTCCGCCCCATGACCGTGCGCACCAGCACCGTCCGCGTCGGAGCCATCCGCTCCCCGGTCCTCGCCGACGGCAGCATCCTGCGCCTGGTCGGTGCGGTCCGGCCGCAGCGGCGGGCTGAGGGCGGCATCCACGGTCGCGAAGCTCAGCGGGCCGAGATCGCCGAACAGCTTGCCGCCAGAGCCGTCGAGCCGGGGCTGCAGCGCGACGAACTCCTCGCGATCCGCAGCCTCCTGCACCTCGCGGGTCGGGGCCGGGTCCCACGACCGTGCAGCGCGCGATACGGCGCTGGTCAACGTGTCCGGATCGGCGTCGCGACAGGCGTCGATGGTGCGGGACAGCTCGCCGTCGATCGTGTCGTCCAGGGCACGAGGCAGTCGATGCACGGCCAACGCGACCGCCCGGGTCTGCGCCCAGGACACCGCCCCCTCCTGGCAGAAGGCGATGCGCAGCGACGGCAGGCGCCGCAGGACGTCGCAGGCGGTGAGCAGCATCCGACGGTCCGAGGAGGTACGCCGGCCCGCGATCGCGAGCCACTGCTCCAACGCCACCCCGGTCGTGTGCTCGGCGACGTCGTGATCCTCGAGTTCGATCAGCACATCGAGCAGCTGCGCGACCGACCGGTCGATCGTGCGGACGAGGTCGATCGCGGATCCCAGGAGCGGGACCTCCGCGAGGATGGGGAGGACGGCGTCGGGTGTGGCCGCGTCCCCCGGACGCTCACCACGCGGTGCGTGGTCGACACCGGCGCCATCGGGCGAGCTCGATGGCGCCGGGGATGAGGTGATGGTCGGTGTGGTCATGGAAGGCAGTATGGACCAGCGGTGTGACACCGGACCGGTGATCTTGCGACCTGTGGATGACCGCCGACGCTCCCACCGACGGCGTGAGGACGACGACGGCAGGTCGGCTCAGATCGTGCGGCTGCGCCAGGCCTCGCGGAACCTGACACGGGCGCCGACGCGCAGGATCCCGCCCTCGTAGATCCGTGCGGCGACGGTCGCCGCGGCGAAGATGCCGACGATCAGCACGATGAGCGAACCTGCCAGCTCGAGCAGGGACGGGTCACCTACCGCCTGCCGTACCAGCATCACGAAGGGGGCGGTCGGTGGCAGCCAGCCGGCGATCACCGCCCAGGTCGCATCCGGCGCCTGGATCGCGGCGAAGCCGATGAAGTAGCCGAGCAGCGCCAGCGTCGTCACGGGGGTGAGCACCGCCTGGGCCTCCTCGGGTCGCGAGACCAGCGCTCCCAGCCCGGCGCACAGCAGCGCGTAGAAGCTGTACCCGAGGACGAACCACACGGCCGTCATCGCGACCTGGCCACCGAGCCCCGGGGGCAGGATCGCACGGTTGGCGGCGAGCAGCACGATCAGTCCGGGCAGGAAGATCGTCAGGGCCTGGCCGACCGCGATCGTCCCCATCCCGAGCACCTTGCCGCTCATCAGTTGCCTGACGGGCACGGCCTCGACGAGCAGTTCGACGACCCGGCTGCCCTTCTCCTCGATGATGCCGTTGACGATCATCGAGGCGTAGAACATCAGCAGCCCGAAGATGAAGACGACACCGATGTTGGCGACGAGCATCCCCGCGACCTCTTCGGCGGGATCGACGGCACCCACGACGTCGACCGGGAGCGGCGTCAGCGCCAGGACCTCGTCAGCCACCTCGGCCGCTCCGGCCGCCTCCAGCAGGTCCACCAGGGCGAGTGCCTCGGCGACCGACCGGGCGCGGCCCTGGTTGGGCCCACCGAAGGGGCCGGTGTCCGCAGCCACCAGCACCCGCTCGCCGGTGACGATGGCGAGCTCGACCTCGCTGTCCCGATCGTCGAGCAGCGCGGTGGCGGCCGCCTCGTCATCGACGATCTCGAACTCCACGGGGCCGAGCTGCGAGGTCACCGCCGCGACCCGTGCCTCGTCGAGCTCGCCGACCGATGCGACCACCATCGCGCCCCGGTCGATGTCGGCCACGTCGTCACCCGGGGCGAAGGCCGAGATCAGCGTCGGGATGAGCGACGCGCCGACCATCAGCACGCTGAGCACGACCGTGGTCCAGACGAACAGCTTCGAGCGCAGCCGTTGCCGCACCTCGCGCCCGGCGATGAGCAGGACCGTGCGCACCGAGCTCACGGCCGCACCGCTGAGCGGAACCGCAGCTGGTCATCGAGCTCCACCTCGCCGTTGCCGACGGCGTCGCGGAACAGCTCGGACAGGCGGGGTTGCTCGAGGTGGACGTCGAGGAGGCGGCCGTACCGGCGCGCCGCGTCGAGCACCGGTCCCGCGTCCGCGCCGGGTGGCAGCAGCACGGTCGCGCCGCCGTGATCGACGGCCACCACCTCGACGTCGCTGCCGAGCGAACGGGTCCACGCGGTGCCGCCGTCGACCTCGACGCGCAGGCGGCGACCACCGCCGGCCTTGAGCTCGGCGACCTCGCCACCGAGCACGAGTCGTCCGCGCGAGATGACCGCGACGGTCTCGCACAGCCCCTCGACCAGGTCGAGCTGGTGCGAGGAGAACACCACGGCGACACCGGCTCGCGCCCGCTCGAGCAGCACCTCGCTCATGACGTCGGTCGCGATCGGGTCGAGGCCGGAGAAGGGCTCGTCCAGGACCAACAGCTCCGGGTCGTGGACCAGCGCGACGGCGAGCTGGACGCGCTGCTGGTTGCCGAGGGAGAGCTCCTCCACCGCGGAGTCGGCGCGCTCGGCGAGGCCGAGACGGTCGATCCAGTGGGTGGCGCTCGCCGCGGCGTCCGCCGCCGACATCTCGTGGAGCCGGCCGAGGTAGACCAGCTGCTCGTGGACGCGCATCTTCGGGTACAGGCCGCGCTCCTCGGGCATGTAGCCGGTGCGGCGGCGTACCGCCAGGTCGATGGGGCCGCCCTGCCAGGTCACCGAGCCGGCGTCCGGCTGGGTGACGCCGACGGCGCAGCGCATCGCCGTGGTCTTGCCCGACCCGTTGGGGCCGAGGAAGCCGCACAGCTCCCCCGGCGCGACCGTGAACGACAACCCGTCGAGGGCGACGACGTCGCCGAACGAGCGGTGGAGGTCATGGAACTCGAGCACGGGCGAGGACTCCCCCGGTGGCGACGACGCCAGCGGTACGGATCATCGGGCTCACGGTCGGGACGGGAGGTAGCCCACCGACGCCCGCATCACGCGGTCACGGTAGCGAGGGCCTCGCCCAGCAGCGCGCGCGCGATGACGCGGAGGGCGAGGACCTCGTCGGCCCCCTCGAAGATGGACAGCACACGGCCGTCGACGAACAGCCGGCTGACCGTGTACTCCTCGGCGTAGCCGTAGCCGCCGTGCAGCTGCTGCGACTCGCGGGTGACCCACTCGGTGACGCGGCAGGCGAACTGTTTGACCTGGGAGGCGCCGAGCTGGCCGCGCTCCTCGCCGCGCGCGATCTGACGGGCGACGTCGAGGGAGAAGGCGCGGCACCCGGCCAACAGGGCGGCCATGCGCGCGATCTTGGTGCGCGTGAGCTCGTAGTCGGCCAGCGCCTGCCCGAACACCTGACGGGACCGCGTGTACCCGACCGCCTCGTCGAGGGCCGACTGCATGACCCCCTGGGCTCGGGCGGCGGTCTGCAGCCGTCCGGTCGCGAACCCCTTCATCTGCAGGTAGAAGCCCCTGCCGAGCCCGTCGTCCTCGCCGATCAGCGCACTGTGGGGGACACGCCAACCGTCGAACGAGATCTCGAAGGAGTGCATGCCCCGGTAGCCGAGGGTGGGGATGGCGCGCGCGTCCATCGAACCACCGTCGGGCTGCTCCGCCCGCCAGGCGTGGCCGGGGTAGGCGTCCTTCTCCACGACGAACAGCGACAGGCCACGGTGTCCCGCCGAGCGGTCCTCGTCGGTCCGGGCGAGGACCAGCAGGTACTCCGCGCGGCCCCCGAAGGTGCACCACGTCTTGACGCCGTTGAGGACCCAGTCGTCGCCGTCGCGGGTGGCGGTGACCTTCACCCCGGCGACGTCCGAGCCGACGTTCGGCTCGGTCACCGCGACGGCACACATCTTCTCGCCGGCCGCCATCGCGGGCAACCAGGCGTTCTTCTGCGCCTCGGTCCCACCCTCGAGGATCGCGGTGCCGATGATCTCGGGCCGGGTGATCAGCGACCCGGCGACGCCGAGGGAGCCGCGCGACAGCTCCTCGGTGACCAGGACCATGTTGACCAGCTCGTCCTCGCCGCCCTCCGACATGCCGCCGTACTCGGCGGGGATCGACAGCGCGAAGCAGCCGAGCTCGGCCAGCCCGCTGATGACCTCCTCCGGCAGGTCGAGGTCCTGGCGGTGGACCTCCTCGGCGACGGGCTTGACGCGCTCGTCCGAGAACCGCCGGAACGTCTGGCGCACCATCTCGAGCTCGTCCGAGAGGTGCCGCTTGCCGGCCTCGCCGCTCCTCAGGACCTGCTCGGCGACCATCGACGCCAGCTGCGGGTCGCGGCCGGCAGCGAGCGCGTCGGCCTGGTCGTCCAGGACACCGGGCGCGAGCCCCCAGGCCGCTTCCCGTCCGGCGATGCGGCCACGCAGCTCCGCGGCGACGTCGGCGGCGAGCACGAGCGCGAGCGCTGCCTCGAGCTCGCCGTGCTCACCCCGGACGACGAGGTGCTCCGCGGCGGCCAGGGCCGACGCGACCGTCGCCAGGTCGTACACGGCCGTCTGGTGCTCGTCCATCAACGAGGTGCTGATGCGACCGTCCTGCTCGCATCGCGCGGCGAGGGCACGGGTTGCGGTGTCGATGACGTCCCGGATCGCGGAGGTCAAGGCACGGGCCTGGTCCAGGTGCTGCACGGGGTCCTCCTCGACCGAAGGCGCCGAACGAACCCGGCGCACGGACCAGAGCCTGCCACCCCGGCCGTGCCGGAGCCAACTGGAGCACGGTCAGCTCGGCGGGCCACCGGTCGTCGACACCCGCCGCCGACGGCCACTCGCCAGCGCGTCGGCGACCGCCTGGACCGTCGGATGACCCGCGAGGTCCGCCACGCGGACGGGCAGCGGCCGCGACCAGTTCTCCGGGCGTTCGGTGCCCGGCACGTTGATGCGGTGGGGCACGGCGAGCGCGTCGTCGAGCTGGGCGACCACGATGCGGTCGGGTGCGGTGGCGACGTGGCGGTGCAGCCCGACGATGGCTGCCTCGACCGGCGCGTCCTCCGGGACCTGCGCGGCGGCGGCGATGCGGCGCCGCAGGTCGGCGTGCCAGACCCCGTCGGGATCGTGCCCGATGGCGCGCAGCTCGGCGACGTCGGTCCCCTCCCACACCCCGGCGACGGTCGGCAGGTCGTGGGTGGTCACCGAGGCGAGCGCCTTGGCGCTCCAGTCCTCCAGGGGATCCTCCTCGAACCACCACACCTGGTAGCGGAGGATGTCGCGGGCATCGAGCTCGTCGCGGACCCCCTCCTCGACGGTGCCGAGATCCTCGCCGACGACGAAGGTCGCGTTGCGGTGGGACTCCAGCGCGAGGATGTCGAGCAGGTCGTCGGCGGGCATCCGCACGTAGGTCCCGTCCGCGGCCACGCCGTCCGGCGGGATCCAGAACAGCCGGAACAGCCCCAGGACGTGGTCGATCCGCAGACCCTGGACCTGGCGCATGGCCGAGCGCACGAGCGCGACGAAGGGCTCGTAGCGGGCCGCGCGCAGCTTCCAGGGGACGAAGGCCGGCAGCATCCAGTTCTGCCCGTAGGGGCCGAGCTGGTCCGGCGGGGCGCCGACGGTCACCCCGTCGGCGAGCACGTCCTGCCAGTCCCAGGCGTCGAACCCGTCGGGATCCGCGCCGATCGGCAGGTCGCCGAGCAACCCGAGCGGCTCGCCGGCCCGCGCGAGCTGCTCCTCGCAGAGCCACTGCAGCCACGTGTGGAACCGCACCCGGTCGGCGTGCGCCTGTGCGACGCGGGTCACCTCGGCGCCGTCGGGGTGCGACAGCGCGGCGGGCCAACCACGCCACCCGGAGCCGTGCTGCTCGGCGAGGGTGCAGTACACCGCGAACGAGCGCAGGCTCGCGTCGCGCTGCTCCGCCATCGCCCGGAAGCCGGGCTCCTGGCCGGCATCGGGGGCCTCGCGCCAGATGCGTTCGAGGGCCGCCAGCTTCGCGCCGTACACCGCGTCACGATCGATCAGCCCGTCGCTGGCGCTCCCGCGGGCACGTTCGGCGAGGGCGTCGAGGCCGTCGACGTGCTCGGCGCCGGGGACGTCCTCGATGCGCAGGTAGAGCGGGTCGAGGAAGCGCCGGGAGGTCGGGTAGTACGGGCTGGTCACCCGGGGGGTGATCGGGGTCACCGCATCGAGCGGGTTGATCAGGAGCGTGCCGGCCCCGACCGATGCGGACCACGTGGCGAGCTCGCGGAGGTCGCCGAGGTCGCCGACACCCCAGCTGTCGTGCGACCACAGGGCGTAGACCTGCACCGCCCAGCCCCAGCTCACCGCCGGGTCGGGCAGCAGGGCCCGACCCGGGCTCACGATCAGCCGCCGGGTCGCGTCGGTGCCGCGCAGCCGCAGGTCGTGGTACCCCATCGGCAGGTCCGAGGGCAGACGCCCGTCCAGCGCGACCACCTCGCCGTCCTCGAGCACGACGTCGACCGCGTCGGGGACCTCCGGGGACTCCCCGACCCGGATCACCAGCACCTCGTCGCCACCGGGTGGACCTTCGGCCTCCGGGTCACCGCCCATCGCGGTCACCAGCCGGTCACGGGTGGCGCGCGGCACCTCGGTCCAGTCGCCGAACGCGTCCTCGTACGCCGGGACGATGCCCCAGCCGTCGGGGGGCGCGGACCGGCCGCCCAGCCGGCGACGTTCCTCCTCGGAGCGCGGTTGCATCAGGGCACCCGCTGGACGTGCGCGGCGAACCGCTCGGCCTGCACCTCCGGGGTGTAGCGCAGGTCGACCAGGGGCACGGCCGCGACGCCGGGCGCCTGCCGATCGGTCACGGCGAGCTCGGCCCACCACCGCCCCGTGCCGTCGGGCAGCTCCGGATGCACGACCACCTTGGCGTCGAAGGGCGAGATGCGCGGGTCGAGGTCGCCGTCGAGCTGCCCGTCCGCGCGCAGCTGCCCGTGCACCCCGTGGATCCAGGCGGCGATCAGCGTCGCCAGGACGCGCCCGTCGGCCTCGAGGAAGCGCTGAGGTGCCTCGGGAACGAGCCACAGGTCGAGGGGGCCGAGCGGCACCGGCGCCGCGATCAGCCGGACCCCGCCCTGGTTCGCGACGGTCGTCACGTCGTCCAGCAGCACCCGGGCCACCTCGCCGTCCGACCAGCGGCGCTGCCGCTCGATCGTCGCGGGCGGCACGACCGCCGGCGTGAGCGCGTGACCGTGGGGATGGTGCTGCGACGCACCGGCGCTGCGTCCCGTCGCTGCGGAGAGCATGGACCACCGGTCGGGGCTGCGGGCGGCGAGCTGCTGCTGCACCGCGATCATCGCCGCCCAGTGCGGGACGAGCGCGTCGTGGTCGTGGGTCAGCGTCGGGTCGTGGTCCTCGGCGTAGGCGAGGTCGGCGGTGCCGGTGTCCCCGTCGATCGGCGGGTAGAGGTTGCGCATCGCGTACCAGCGCACCTCGTCGACCTTGGCCTCGAAGGGCAACAGCCGCGGGTCGGGGTCGTCGAAGGTGCAGAAGGGACAGGCGGGGGGCTCGGGGTCGAGCAGCAGCCGCTCGGGTACCGGTTGGGGTCGCCGCTCGCGCACCGCGGTCCACATCCCGACACGCCCCGTGAGCGGGCACACCGTCATGCGGGGTCCGGGCGTTGCGGATCCGGGCAGCGGGGGCTCAGGCGTGCCAGGCTCAGGGATGCGGGGTTCGGGCATACGGGGCTCAGGCCTGCTCACGGGCCAGGATGCCGGCACCGATCGCGCCGGCCGGATCGCCGAGCTCCGCGGCGAGCAGTTCGACCCGGGGCGGGTGCAGGAACAGGTGGGGGCGGGTGGCCGCGTCGACCCGGTAGCGGAACCGCTCCCCCAGCTTGTCCGCCAGGCCGCCGCCGATCACCACGGCATCCACGTCCAGCAGGTTCACCGCCGACGCGATCCCCGCACCGAGCGCCTCGATCGCGTCGTCGAGCAGATCGGCGACGAGCCGGTCACCGCGCTCCAGCGCCGCGAGGAACACCCCGGAGGTCGCCCGCGCCTTGTCCTTCTCGTCCATGACGTCGAACAGGACGGTGCTGTCGCCCGCGGCGACCGCCCGCTCGGCGGCGAGCACCATCGCGCGCCGGCCGGCGTAGGCCTCGACGCACCCGCGTCGGCCGCACGGGCAGACGGCACCGCCCTGGCGCACGACCATGTGCCCGAACTCGCCGGCACCGCCGCGGCCGCCCTCGTAGGCACGGTCGTCGAGGATCAGCCCGCCCCCGACCCCGGTCCCGACGAACACGCACAACAGGTCGTTGGTGCCGCGGCCCGCGCCGACCCGGTGCTCGGCGACGGCCGCGGCCGTGACGTCGTTCGCGACCCGGACCGGGCGTTCGAGGTGCTCGATCACCATCTGCGCGAGCGAGAACCGTTCGAGGAAGCCAGGCACGTTCGAGGCGCCCCCGACCGTGCCGTCGACGACCACCCCAGGCGAGCCGACCCCGATGGCGGCGACGTCGTCCAGGGTGAGCTCGGCCTCGTCCAGCGCGGCGTGCACGCCGGCGCCGATCACCTCCACGACGCCGGTGCGGTCACCGGTGGTCGGGGTCTTGAGCTTCGACCCTCCGACGACGCGGTCGTCCTCATCGAGCACGACCGTGGCGATGTTCGTGCCACCCAGATCGACGCCGACCGTCCACACCATCGCTTCGCTCCCATAGCCGGGGTCCTCGCGGTCAGCGTAGTGAGCCCGCGGGTGGGTCACCGGCGGGGCCCGGCGGTGTCGTCGCGGGGGTGGGTCACCGGCGGGGCCCGGCGGTGTCGTCGCGGGGGTGCGAGACGACACCGCGCTCCGGCCGCTCGGTGCTCGCGAGCACCAACCCCGCCATCAGCAGTACCGCACCGAGCAGCGCGAGCCCACGCAGCCGCTCAGCGAGGAGCAGGACGGCCAACAGCGTCGCGACGAGCGGCTCGGTCAGCGTCAGGGTCGTCACCGTCGGCGTCGGGAGCCGTGCGAGCCCCCAGACGAAGGCCATGTAGGACAGCCCGGCCGCGATCAAGGACAGCCACAGCGCGCTGACGACACCGACGGGCGTCACGAGCCAGCTCATGTCCCCGACCAGCAGCACCGGGCTCAGCAGCACGCCACCGCCGAGGATCGCGACCCCCATCACCGGGATCCCGGCGACACCCCGGACCAGCAGGTGCTTGGAGGTGATCGCGTAGCTGGCGTAGGCGAAGCCCGCTCCGAGACCCAGCAGGACCCCGAGCGGGTCGACGGTGGCGTCCTCGCCGGTGAGCAGCAGCAGCGCCGCGGCGAACAGCGACAGCGCCGTCGCCGCGGCCCACCGCCAGGTCGGGCGGTTGCCGCGCGCGAGCTCGTACAGCCCGGTCCAGATCGGCGCGCTCCCGATCGCGACGAGCACCGCCAGGGCCACCCCCGTCAGCCGGATCGCGCTGAGGTAGCCGAGCTGGAAGCCGCCCATCGCCATCGCTGCGAGCACCAGCGTCCCGCGTCCGCGGCGCAGGACGTCCAGCACCTGGCCACGGCCGTCGATCATCAGCGCCGCGACGATCAGCGCAGCGCCCCCGAGCAGGGTGCGCACCACCGCCACCGTCGGTGGCGCCGCCTCGGGCACGCCGAGCTCCTGGGCGACACCGGCCGTGCCCCACAGCGCCGCGCCGACGACCACCGAGACCGCGGCCGCCCCACGACGGAGGGGATCAGGCTCCGCCACGGATGCCTGCCATCAGCTGTGGCCAGGCCTCATCCGCGACGGGCAGGTCCGTCGGGAGGCCGACCCGGTCGGCGACGTCGAGGTAGCGCTCGCGGATCCGGGTCCCGAGCTCGTCGGGTGGCGCGACCACCGCGAAGGTGCCCAGCACCTCGTCGTCGATGAGCTCGGTCATGCGGTCCCACTCGCCCCTGAGGGACAGCGCGTGGAGCTCCTCGTGGAGCGCACCCCAGCCGTGCAGGTCGAGCACGGGCCGGTAGGCGGGCGTCGAGCCGTAGAACGCGATCTGCCCGCGCACCTGCGCGGCGGTGCGCTCCCGTCCTGCCTCGTCGTCGCCCGTGACGGTGAACAGCGGGACGCTGACCGCGATGTCCTCGAGGTCGCGGCCCGCTCGTTGCGCACCGGTCGCGATGGCGGGCAGGGTGACCTCGCGCAGGTACCTCGGCGTCGTGAACCCGTGGGCGAGCAGCCCGTCGGCGACCTCCCCGACGACCTCGGTCATGCGCGGGCCGACCGCCGCGAGGTAGATCCGCGGCGGACCGAACCCGTGGTCCTCGGGGGTGAAGAACGGGGTCATGAGGGTGTGGCGGGTGAACTCGCCGCGGAAGCTGAGCCGCTCGCCCGTCTCCCAGGCGTGGAAGATCGCCCGCAGGGCCTCGATGTACTCGCGCATCCGTGCGGCGGGCCGTGACCACGGGGTGCCGAAGCGCTTCTCGATGTGGGGCTTGATCTGCGACCCGAGGCCGAGCACGAACCGTCCGGAGGTCAGCGCCTGCAGGTCGTGCGCGGCGTAGGCGACGTGCATCGGGCTGCGCGGGAAGGCGACGGTGATCGCGGTGCCGATGTCCATGCGTCGCGCGGCGGATCCCGCCGCGACGCAGGCGAGCAGCGGATCGTGGGCGGTCTCGCCGACGAACCAGCCGTCGTAGCCCCGCGCCTCCAGGGCCCGGACCTCGTCGGGCAGGTCGGCGAGTGGCCCGCCGAGCGTGATCGCATCGATCCTCATCGCGCTCCTCTCGCTCGCGCACCTGCGGCACGTGACGCAGCCACCTCGACGTCCCTGCTGCGACGGTTGCGACGGCTCATGGGCCGACGGCCGAGGGGTCGAGGCTCTGCAGGCGCACCTGACCGCGTGCCACCACCTTGTCGTCCTCTGCGCGGGTGAGCACCACCTGCCACAGCTGCTGGCTGCGGCCGACGTGCAGCGGTTCGGCGACCGCGTCGACCCGGCCCTTGCGGTGTGCGCGCAGGAAGTCGGTGGTGTTGCTGACCCCGACGACGAACCTCCCTTCGTCGAGGACCTGCATGGCCGCACCGATCGAGGCCATCGACTCGACGACCGAGCACCACACCCCGCCGTGGACGAGCCCGAAGGGCTGGAGGTGGCTCTCGTCGGTCTCGATGTGTGCCAGCACGCGGGCCCTGCTCACCTCGTCCCAGACCAGCCCGAGGGCACGCGTCCCGAACGCGTCGTCGTCGAAGAACGCGAGGTCCTCGCCCACCAGCACGCCCTTCTCCCGCAGCCTGGCACCGATCTGCGCCAGCGTCTCCGCGTCCACACCGCACCTTCCTCGTCGCCGGTGACGACCGCACCGCGAGCGTGTCGGGCTCCTTCACCGTGAAGGCTCACCGTGACGGCCGGCCCGGTCGAGCGGACCCGGGCCCGGCCCTTCGCCGTGGCCCCGGTCTGACCGTCCGTTCCGTCCGTTGGAGCACCTGTCGGAGCGCAACGGTAGTCGCGCGTTCGGCGTGCACCGGCACCGTATGGTGTGATGTAGCCGTGCACCGGTCAGGGCCGGGCCGCGCGGCGGTGAGCGCCTGCGCGAGGCGACGTGAGCGAGGGCGGACGATGGCCAACCCAAAGCACCGCAGCCAGGACGTCACCGAGGGCTACGAGCGCGCGCCCGCCCGGGCGATGCTGCGTGCCATCGGGATGACCGACGAGGACTGGGGCAAGCCCCAGGTCGGTATCGCCTCCTCCTGGAACGAGGTCACCCCCTGCAACCTGCCCCTGGACCGGCTCGCGAAGCAGGCCAAGGAGGGCGTGCGCGAGGCCGGCGGCTACCCGATCGAGTTCAACACGATCGCGGTGTCCGACGGCATCTCGATGGGGCACGAGGGCATGCGCGCGTCGCTGGTCAGCCGCGAGGTGATCGCCGACTCGGTCGAGACGGTGATGCACGCGGAACGCCTCGACGGCATGGTCACCTTCGCCGGCTGCGACAAGTCACTGCCCGGGATGATCATGGCGGCGGCACGGCTGGACGTCCCGAGCGTGTTCCTGTACGGCGGCTCGATCCTGCCTGGCACCCACGCCGGCAGGGACATCACGATCCAGGACGTCTTCGAGGCGGTCGGCGCCCGGGCCCGCGACACGATCGACGACGAGGAGCTGTCCGCGATCGAACGCGCCGCCTGTCCCACGGAGGGCGCCTGCGGGGGCATGTTCACGGCGAACACGATGGCCTCTGCGGTCGAAGCCATGGGGATGGCCCTGCTCGGCTCCTCGTCGCCCCCGGCCCCGGATCCGCGTCGTGACCACTTCGCCCGGGCGTCGGGCGAAGCGGTCGTCCGGCTGCTGGAGGGCGGTATCAACGCACGGCGGATCATCACCCGCGAAGCGCTCGAGAACGCCATCGCGGTGGTCATGGCCGTCGGCGGCTCGACCAACGCCGTGCTCCACCTGCTGGCGATCGCCCGGGAGGCCGAGGTCGACCTCGCGATCGACGACTTCGACCGCATCGGCCGCCGGGTGCCCCACATCGCGGACACCAAGCCCGGTGGGAGGTACGTCATGACCGACCTCGACCGCATCGGCGGCATCCCGGTGGTCATGAAGGAGCTGCTCGACGCCGGGCTGCTCCACGGCGACGCGCTGACGGTGACGGGCCGCTCGATCGGCGAGGAGATCGAGGCGATGGACATCCCGGACCCCGACGGCGAGGTGGTCCACCCGCTCTCCGCGCCGATCCACGCCGACGGCGGGCTGGCGATCCTGCGTGGCTCGCTCGCCCCCGAGGGCGCGGTCGTCAAGGTCGCCGGCCTGACCGAGGAGCAGCAGCGCTTCGAGGGACCCGCGCGGGTGTTCGACGGCGAGTCCGACGCGATGGAGGCGGTGCTCACCGGCCAGGTCACCGACGGTGACGTCATCGTGATCCGCTACGAGGGACCGAAGGGCGGCCCCGGCATGCGCGAGATGCTCGCGGTCACCTCGGCGGTGAAGGGCGCCGGGCTCGGTGGGACGTGTGCGCTCATCACCGACGGCCGCTTCTCCGGAGCCACCCACGGGTTCTCGATCGGCCACGTCGCGCCCGAGGCCACCGACGGTGGGCCGATCGCCTTCGTGCGGGACGGTGACCGGATCCGCATCGACGTCCCGGACCGCGCGATGGACGTGCTCGTCGACGACGACGAGCTCGCCCGTCGACGGGACGGGTGGCAGCCTCTGCCGCCGCGCTACACCCGCGGGGTGCTGGCCAAGTACGCCCGCACGGTCTCCTCGGCGTCGGAGGGTGCGACGACCAGCGTCTGACCCGCCGGTCCACCTCGCCGTCGCCGGGAGCGTGAGGGCGCGCCGCTGCCGGGGGCGCGCAGCCGCCTCCCGGCCGCTGGGTAGCGTGGTGATGCCACCGACGTCCCGGAGGGACCATGCAGTTCGAGGAGCTGCGCTTCGTCTGCCAGCAGGCGGCGGTGGACCTCGTGCGCGAGCGTGGACGGCCCGTCCCCGCGACCCTGGTGCTCCCCGGTCCGGACAGGACCCGGCTGCTGACGCTGCCGGACCTGCCTCCGGACGACGAGCTGCGCCACAGCATCATCGCCCAGCTCGCCCACGATCACATCACCGAGGACGGGGTGCCCTGCTGGGGCTTCGTCGCCGAGGCAGAGGCCAGCGGCGAGGACGTCGTGATCGTCGCCTACGGCGCCCGCCGGCACGCGCCCGAGATCACCGCGTCACGGTTCGACGACGATGGCGATCTCGAGGCGTTCGTCGCCGCCGAGCCCCTCGACCCCACGGCGCTGCCGTTCCTGCACCCGCTCCAGCACGCCGTGGATGCCCTGTCGGGCCAGGGCGACGTCTTCTCGGGCTTCGACCCGAAGCGCGGACACGACGAGCACGGGCACGACGATGACGAGGGCGGGCTCCCGCTCCACCCCTGAC
>CAYVJT010000031.1:4191-23551 GCA_964451855.1 uncultured Actinomycetota bacterium | reverse complement strand
TCGCCCGACGCCACGGTTCCGACGCACGGCAGGGTCGCCCGACGCCACGGTTCCGAAGCACGGCAGGGTCGCCCGGGGCCACGGTTCCGGTTCACGGCAGGGCTTGCCGGTGCCCGACCCGCGGCGTGCGTCAAGGTTGTGCGGTGTCACCCACCCCGGCCCACGGCAGCACCGTCTACACCACGGATCGGCGGCGTGGGCCGCTGCCCGGTGGGTGCGGCTGCTGCTGCGGGTCGGGGCCGGCTGGTCGGTGAGCGCGGTCACGGACCAGCCTGGGTTCGTCGTGGGGGTGGGCGCATCACCGGCCGGCCGTCTTCCCAGGTCTCCTGCCAGCCGTGGTGGTCGTAGGCGCGGTGGTGACGTCGGCATCCCAGGGCCGCGTTGGTGGGTCCGAGCCGCCCCTGCCCGCGGTACGGCTTCGTGAGGTGCATGACGTCGCACCAGGCGGCCGGGGCGTCACACCCGTCGGCGATGCAGCCGCCGTCGCGGACGAGCAGGAAGCGGTACAGCCCTACCGGGACGGTCCGCACCTCCTCGGAGGCCTCGAGGGGGAGCCCACGGGCGTCCACCAGGATGCGTGCGATGCCCGCGTCGGCCAACAGGTGGCGGACCTCGCCGTAGGGCAGCGGACCGGTCCACGCCCCTTCGGCGCTCCCCTCACCGGCCGCGAGCGTCTCCGCAGACACGGTGATCATCAGGTGGGGTCGGATGCCGTGCTGCTCGGGGGCCTCCCCGGCCCGGAGGGCCACCCGGAACGCCTCGATGAGGGCGTCGGCGGTCCGTTGCTCGGCGCTGCGGTGGATCCCCGGCGCATCGGGGGTGCGGAAGGCGTGGATCACCGTGTGGAGCAGCTCACCCTCCACACCCGACCACTGACCGCTGAGGACGGTCATCCCGTCGGGACGCTGGGTCACCGCGGCGCGGCGGGACGCGTGTCGATGGTGTTCGTCGCGCATGGCGGTGTCGTGGTCGAGCTCTGCGAGCACCCGTCGGCAGGTCCGCCCGAAGCTGACCGCGTCGGTCGAGCGGGCGGCGCCGAGGAGCCGGTCGACGACCTCCTCGTGGCAGGAGCCGGGCAGCTTGTCCAGGAGTTCGGTGAGGAGTTGGGCGTTGCGCGGAGGAAGCGCGCCGGCATCGAAGGCGGCCGCGAGCGCCGCCGGTCGCTCGTCGAGGCGGCGCCCCAGTCGACCCGCCGCCTTGGCGGTCGACGGGGTCCACTGGTGCTGGTCGGTCAGCTCCTGCTGGACCTGCCGTGCCGCACGCTCGTGCTCGCGACGCTCATCGGTGCCGTTGGCTGAAGCTCTGGTCCGGGCCCGACGGGAGGTCATCGCCGACACGATGCGGGTCTGGCGCGCCGACAGCCGCCGAACCTCGGTCTCCACCGCGGCGAGCTCGGCCGCCAACGACGGCTCGTCGAGGGTGTCCAGCGGCCGTGCGAGCAGCTGGTCGACCGCCGTGGACAGCATCCCCAGCGGGTCGGTGTCGCCGGCCACGCCGGCGGCACCCGACACGTCCGTCGCCGGGCCATCCGGTGACGATGTCTCGAGGCGCACGTCCATCTCCCCCGTGTCCGTGGCAGGCACTCCCGTGCCGCCCGTGACCCTCGATCCCGAGGGGCCGAACAGGTGTTCGGCCGTTGGGGCAAGTGTGCCTGGGCGGTGTAACAACCGCAAGCACCCCGCAGACCCGTTGGGGATAACCGGGATCCGGTGTGGCCCCTGCCTCCTCAAACGGGATCATGGCGTGTGGCGCGCGAGCGCGTAGTGTTCCGCCACCACACACCGCACCACGTTCGACGGTCCCGCGCGGGCCGGTCGTGTGGACACCGCCGGGGGAGGTCACCACGTGGAGACACCGCTGCTCAGCTGCACCGGCCTCGAGCGTTCGTTCGGGGACCTGAAGGCCGTGGCCGGGGTCAGTTTCGAGATCGGCGAGGGTGAGACCTACGGCCTGCTCGGTCCGAACGGCGCCGGCAAGACGACCTCGATCTCCATCGTCGCGGGGCTGCTCGCCGCCGACGCGGGCGAGGTGACGGTCGCGGGGGAGCGGATGCACCCCCGTGCGACGGCGACCAAGCGCCACGTCGGTCTGGTCCCGCAGGAGCTGGCGATCTACCCGGACCTGACCGCACGGGAGAACCTCGACTTCTTCGCCCGCCTGTACGGCCTGGACAAGGCGCGGCGTGCCACGCGCGTCGACGAGATCCTCGAGGTGATCGGGCTCACGGACCGGGCGACGGATCGCGCGAGCGAGTACTCCGGCGGCATGAAGCGGCGGCTGAACATCGGACTCGGACTCCTGCACGAGCCCCGGCTGCTGATCCTCGACGAGCCGACCGTCGGCGTCGATCCCCAGTCCCGCAACGCGATCCTGGAGTCCGTCGAGAACCTGACCACCGATGGGATCTCGGTCCTCTATACGACCCACTACATGGAGGAGGCCGAGCGCCTCTGCGACCGCATCGGCATCATCGACGAGGGGCTCCTCGCCGCCGAGGGGACCCGTCGGGAGCTGGTCGCCACGATCGGCGAGCAGGATCTGGTCCGCTTGCACGTCGAGGGCGACGCATCTGCGGCCGCCGAGGCTTGCGCGAAGGTCGATGGCGTCAGCTCCGCAGACGCCGAAGACGACACCATCATCTGCCTCATGGAGCATGCGGGTGGACGCCTCCCAGCCCTCCTCCAGGCCGTGAACGACGTCGATGCGTCCGTCAGCGGGGTCGAGGTCCGTGAGCCCGACCTCGAGGACGTCTTCCTCCACCTCACTGGCAAGGCCCTGAGGGACTGACGCCATGATCCGATCGGCCCTCGTCATCCTTCGCAAGGACCTGCTCCTGCGCCTGAGGGACCGCAGCGTGTGGCTGTTCGCGTTCGTCGTGCCGCTCGCGTTGGCCTTCGGGTTCTCCCTCGTCCTCCCAGATCCGGAGGACTTCGAGCTTCGCGCCGGTGTCGTCGACCTCGACGGTGGGGAGGTCGCACTGGGATTCACTGACGAACTCTTGCCTTCCCTCGTCGACGACGGGTTCATCACCGTCAGGTCGTACCGCGACGAGGAGACCGCTCGCGTCGCGATCGAGGCCGACGAGGTCGCGGTCGCCTGGGTCCTGCCTGCGGGCTTGACCGACGGGATCGTCGCTGGAGCGGGAGGTCGCATCCAACTGCTCGCGAACCCTGACCATCAGCTCTCGTCTGCGGTCGCGCGGGGGATCGCGGAGGGGTTCGCCGCGCAGATCGACCGTGCCGCGTTGGCGATCGGTACCGGCCAGACCCACACCCAGGGGGCGCTCGAACCGGAGCAGGTGGAGCGCATCACCGCGACCGCGCTCGATGCGACGGGGCTCGTCGGGATCGATGAACTCGTCGCCGAACACCAGCAGCTCTCCGAGCCCAGCTACTTGGCGGCGGGGATGGCGATCTTCTTCCTGTTCTTCACGGTGAGCTTCGGGGTCAACGGGTTCCTCGCAGAACGCCAGGAAGGGACCCTGCCTCGCCTCCTCGTGGCACCTTTGCGACCGGTTGCGGTGCACATCGCGAAGGCGATGGGCGCGTTCGTGATGGGAGTGGTCTCCATGGCGGTACTCGCGATCGCGAGCGATCTGCTCCTGGACGCTGCCTGGGGGCCTGCTGGAGGAGTCGCCGTCCTCATCGTGAGTGCGGTCGTCGCTGCGCTTGGCGTCATGGTCCTCGTAGCGTCGTTCGCCCGCACCGCGGAACAGTCCGGCAACCTCCTGGCGATCACGGCGATGATCCTCGGCCTCTCGGGTGGCGTGTTCTTCCCCGTCGGCACGGGCGTGTTGGGCACGCTCGCCCTCGCATCGCCTCATGGGTGGTTCTTGCGTGGCCTCGGAGACCTGGCCGGGAGCGGTAGCTTCACGGCGACGCTGCCCGCGGCCGGGGTGTTGGTGGCCTTCGGGGTGATCGCTGCCATCCCGGGCGCGATCCGGATCGAGCGATGGGCGCACGCATGAACCGGGTCGTGGCCATCACCCGTGTCGAGCTCGTCCGGTTCCTGCGCGAGCGGGGCAACGTCTTCTTCGTGTTCGTCCTGCCCCTCGGGCTGGTGCTGTTCATCGGCCTGCAGTTCGGGGTAGGTGGCGGCGGCCCTCAGCTCGGGGTCGTGTCCTCTGGCGACTCCGGCGCGGTCGCGCTCATCGAGCGCCTCGACGCGGGCGGGGCCGAGGTCGTCGAGGTGGAAGACGTGGCCGAACTCGAGTCGATCGTGTCACGAGGCAACCTCTCCGCTGGCATCGTGATCCCCCCGGGCTACAGCACTGCGCTCGAGCAAGCGGAGCCCATCGACGTCAGCTTCGTAGGGCGTCCGGACACTCGTGCAACGTCGCTGCGAACCGTCGTGGAAGCCGCCATCGCGGAGCAAGCTGCCGCTCCCCAAGCTGCCCGAACCGTGGCGTCGGTGACGGGGGACGAGCCCGCAGCGTTGCTGGACGTCGCGGAGGAGGTCCAGACGTCGCTGCCACGGTTGCAGGTGGAGACGGTCGCCGTTGGCCGGGACGAGTTGGCGGTCGAGTTCGCCGGACTGGGCCGTTTCGACCTGGGGGCTACCAGCCAGTTGTTCCTCTTCGTGTTCCTCACCTCGCTCGCGGGCAGCGGCGCGTTGATCCAGAGCCGTCAGTACGGCGTGGCATCGCGCATGCTCTCCACCCCGACGCACCTGCCGTTGGTCGTCACCGGACTCGTCGGTGGACGGCTGGCGATAGCGGGTTTCCAGGCGTTGTACATCATCGTCGTGACCGCGGTGGCCTTCGGCGTCGATTGGGGCGACCCGGTCGCGACCGGTGTCGTCGTGGCGCTGTTCTGCATGGTGGCAGCAGCTGCAGCGATGGTCCTCGGATCCCTCTTCCGCAACGACAGCCAGGCGTCCTCCGCCGGTGTAGGGCTCGGCCTCGTCCTCGCGATGCTCGGTGGGTCGATGGTGCCGTTGGAGGTGTTCCCCGGTGGGATGCAGCGGGTCGCGATGCTGACACCGCACGGGTGGGCCAACACCGCCATGGCCGAGGTGGTCCGGCGTGACGGGGGTATCGCCGACATCACGACCGAGCTCGGGGTGCTGGCCGGGATGGCCGTCGGCCTGCTGGCCCTGGCGACGTGGTCGTTGCGTCGCGCGATCACCAGGTGACGTGTCCGGTGTACCGGTGGCGTTAGGCTGGCAGCTCGCAGCCCCATCGCCGCATCTTCGAGGACCCGTCGTGCTGGAGACCCTGCAAACGGTCCATGAGTGGACCGGCTACCTCGTCGCGCTGGTCATCCTGGTCGCCGCGTTCATCGCCTTCGGGCGTGCCAAGGATGCGCGTGAGTTCGAGCCGGGACTCTTCCGCGCCGCCTTCGGGTTGCTGGCCCTCCAGGTGGTCCTCGGGCTGGTCCTCTACGGCGTCGCGGGTGCCTGGGACGCGGAACCGATGATCGCCTACGTGCACCCGACGTTGGCGATCCTGGCGATCGGCGTCGGGCAGATGCTGCTCGGCAAGGCACGCAAGACCCAGATGGCCGTCGACGCCCACCGGCTCGCGGGGCGGGGTCTGGTGATCAGCTTCGTCCTCGTGGTCGCCGCGGTGGGCGTGACCTTCGTGCCCGACTGAGCGACCGGGCGACGTCGGGTCGGGGCGGATCGCGCGGGTAGCTGGCCGCGCGCCCCCGGGCATCACCAGCCGCGTTCGCGCCACTCCGCCAGGCTCGGGCGCTCGGTGCCGAGCGTCGTGTCGTCGCCGTGTCCCGGGTAGACCCAGGTCTCGTCGGGGAGACGGTCGAAGATCCTCGTCTCGAGGCCGTCCATGATGCGACGGTGGTTCTCGGTGTTGCCGAAGGTGTTGCCGGGACCGCCCGGGAACAGCGTGTCGCCACTGATCAGGTGCGGCCGCTCCTCGCCGTGGACGAGGTAGAGCAGGGACCCCTCGGTGTGCCCGGGCAGGTGGATCACCTCCACCTCGATGTCGCCGACCTGGAGCACCTCCCCGTCGGACAGCTCGCGGTCGAGGGGACGAGGGAAGAGCTCGTCGTCGCCGGGGTGGCCCCAGACCGGGAGCCCGAGATCGTCGCGGACCCCGTCCCAGGCGCGGATGTGGTCCCAGTGGCCGTGGGTCTGGGCCGCCGCGATCGGCTCCCGGTCGGCGAGCGCCTCCGCGAGGCGTTCGGGCCGGGCGGCGACGTCGATCAGCAACGCCTGCCTCGTCCGCGCACACGCGAGCACGTACACGTTGTTGTCGAGGTCCTCGACCGACAGCTTGCGGAGCAACAGCGGTCCGTCGCTGCGGTCCTGCCAGTCACCGTCGGGCTCGACGTGGCCGGTGTAGGTCATGATGTCCTCCCAGGTCGGCTTCGGTCGGTTCAACTCGGGTGGTCTCGTTGCGGCCCTCGACGGGGTCGCCTGGGTACGTACGTGGCTCAGGCGGGGTTGCCGTGGACCTGCTCGTAGCGCAGTTCGTTGCCGGATCGCTCCCCTGCGGCGAAAGCGGTGACGTTACCGAGGGTGGTCTCGGCGATGTTGCGCAGCGCCTCCTCCGTGAAGAAGGCCTGGTGGGCGGTGATGAACACGTTCGGGAAGGTCAGCAACCGCGAGAACACGTCGTCCTGGATCACCCGGTCGGAGAGGTCCTCGAAGAACAGGTCGCCCTCCTCCTCGTAGACGTCCAGCGCGAGGTTGCCGATGCGGCCGTCCTTGAGGCCCTCGATCACGGCGCGCGTGTCGATCAGCGCGCCACGGGAGGTGTTGATGATCATCACGCCTGGCTTCATCCGGGCGATCGCGTCGGCGTCGATCAGGTGGTAGGTATCCGGGGTCAGGGGACAGTGCAGGGTGATGACGTCGCATTCAGCGAACAGGGTGTCGAGGTCGACGTAGCGGACGCCGTAGTCACGCACCGTGTCGTTGTGCACGACGTCGTAGGCACGCAGCGAGCACCCGAACCCGCGCAGGATGCGTGCCACGATCTCGCCGATGTTGCCGGTGCCGACGATCCCGACCCGCTTGTTGCGCAGATCGAACCCCAGGAGCCCGTCGAGGGCGAAGTTGCCCTCGCGGACGCGGTTGTAGGCGCGGTGGAGCCTCCGCTGGACGGCCAGCATGAGGGCCACCGTGTGTTCGGCGACGGCGTAGGGGGAGTAGGCCGGGACGCGGGTGACGGTGATCCCGTGCGCCTCGGCGGCCGCGAGGTCGACGTGGTTGAACCCCGCCGATCGGAGGGTGAGCAACCGTGTGCCGCCCGCGGCGAGCGCGGCGATGATCTCGGCATCGGCGGTGTCGTTGACGAAGATGCACACCGCCTCGAAGCCCTCCGCGAGGGCGACGGTGTGGCGATCGAGCCGTGGCTCGAGGAACGTCAACTCGTGGCCGACGTGCTCAGCGACCTCGGACAGGAACCTTCGGTCGTAGCTGCGTGCGCTGAAGACGGCGATCCGCACGGGACTCCTCGGCTCGACGGGACATGGTCGTGCTGCTCGGTGGTCTCTGGGCGATCGAGGTGTTCGGTGGTCGTGGATCCGGTGATCGTGGACGTGGCTGGCCAAGCGGCGATCGAGGCACAGCGCATCGAGCATAGGAGACGGGCTGACCGGCGAGCAGCACGAGGGCCGCGGACGACGCACGGCCCGGTGCAGCCCTGGACAGCGCGGCGACCGGTGCCGAGCGCGCGACCCGCGCGGCCGCACCCACGCGACGAACGCCTGTTCGATACCGCGCGTGGGAGGCGGTAGGGTGCGCCTCGCTACCCTCGCCGTTCGTTGGCGTGCCGCGGCCCGGCGCCGCCAGACCCTCCGTCCTTCCGAGGTCCTTCCGTGGCCCGTTCCACCTCCCATCGCGACTACATCACGGTCCGTGGCGCCCGCGAGCACAACCTGAAGGACGTCGACCTCGAGCTCCCGCGCGACAGCTTGATCGTCTTCACCGGGCTGTCCGGGTCCGGCAAGTCCAGCCTCGCGTTCGACACGATCTACGCGGAGGGGCAACGGCGCTACGTCGAGTCGCTCTCGGCGTACGCCCGCCAGTTCCTCGGGCAGATGGACAAGCCCGACGTCGACTTCATCGACGGGCTGTCGCCGGCGATCTCGATCGATCAGAAGTCGACCTCGCGCAACCCCCGCTCGACGGTCGGCACGATCACGGAGATCTACGACTACCTGCGGCTGCTCTACGCCCGCATCGGCCAGCCCCACTGCCCCAACTGTGGTCGCGAGATCGCGCGGCAGACCGCCGAGCAGATCGTCGACCAGGTGCACGAGCTCCCGGCCGACACCCGGTTCCAGGTCCTCGCGCCGGTCGTGCGGGGCCGCAAGGGCGAGTACGGCGCGCTGTTCCAGCAGCTCTCGACCGACGGGTACTCGCGGGTCCGCGTCGATGGCGAGGTCCACCCCATCGACGAGGTCCCCAAGCTCGAGAAGAACCTCAAGCACGACATCGAGGTGGTGGTCGACCGGCTGGTCAAGAAGGAGGACATGCGTCGGCGTCTCGCGGACTCGATCGAGACCGCGCTGCAGCTCGCCGAGGGTGTGGCGATGATCGAGGTGCTCCCGAGCCGTGCGGCGATCGAGGAGGCCGAGGCCGCGGGCGAGCCGGTGCCGCGACCGGAGGAGCTGACCTTCTCCGAGCACCTCGCCTGCACCTACTGCGGGGTGAGCTTCGATCAGCTCGCCCCCCGCAACTTCTCGTTCAACTCGCCGTACGGGGCGTGCCCTACCTGCTCGGGCCTGGGGACGCGGCTGACCGTCGACCCCGACCTGGTGATCGGCGATCCCGACCTGTCGGTGGACGAGGGCGTGGTGCTGCCCTGGGGGACCGGCGTGCAGTCGAACTACTACCGGCAGCTGCTGCGAGCCACCGTCACCCACGTCGGAGGCGATCCGACCACACCGTGGCGCGAGCTGGGGGAAGAGATCCAGGACGCGGTCCTCCACGGCCTCGATGAGCGCGTCCACGTCTCCTACACCAACCGGTACGGACGCAAGCGCTCCTACAAGGCCAGGATCGAGGGCGTGCTGCCCTCGCTGCTCCGCCGGCACGCGGAGACCGAGTCGGACCACGTGCGCCAGCAGGTCGAGCAGTACATGCGCGAGGTGCCCTGTCCCGACTGCGACGGCAAGCGGCTCAAGCCGGTCGTGCTCGGGGTCACGGTCGGTGGACGCAGCATCGCCGAGCTCACCGCTCTGTCGGTCGCCGATGCGGAAGGGTTCGTCGCGCGGCTCGACCTCACGGAGCGCGAGGCCCTGATCGGTGCGCGCGTCCTCAAGGAGATCCGGGCGCGACTGCGGTTCCTGTTGGACGTGGGGCTCGACTACCTCACCCTGGACCGCTCGGCCGGTTCGCTCTCCGGGGGTGAGGCCCAGCGCATCCGCCTCGCCACGCAGATCGGTGCCGGGCTCGTCGGCGTGCTCTACGTGCTCGACGAACCCTCCATCGGCCTGCACCAACGGGACAACGCCCGCCTGATCGAGACCCTGCTGCGCCTACGCAACCTGGGCAACACCCTGATCGTCGTCGAGCACGACCAAGCGACGATCGATGCGGCAGACCACGTGGTCGACATCGGGCCGGGGGCAGGTGAGCACGGCGGCACCATCGTGCACTCGGGCTCCGTCGAGCAGCTCAAGCGCATGACCCGCCGGTCGCTGACCGGCGCGTACCTCGCCGGCGAGCGCCGGATCCCGGTCCCTGAACGACGCCGTCCCGGCAACGGCAACGCCGTCACCGTCGTCGGCGCGACGGCCAACAACCTCCAGGACCTCGAGGTCGACTTCCCCCTGGCCACCTTCACGTGCATCACCGGGGTGTCGGGATCGGGCAAGTCCACCCTCGTCAACGAGGTCCTGTCCAAGGTGCTGATGCGCCACGTGTACGCCTCGCGCGAGGCTCCGGGACGCCACCACCGTGTCACCGGGCTCGAACACGTCGACAAGGCGGTCGTCGTCGACCAGTCACCCATCGGGCGCACGCCGCGATCCAACCCTGCCACCTACACGGGCGTGTTCGACCACATCCGCAAGCTGTTCGCCGCCACGCCCGAGGCCAAGGTGCGCGGGTACCTGCCCGGACGCTTCTCCTTCAACGTCAAGGGAGGGCGCTGCGAGTCATGCCGCGGTGACGGCACGTTGCGGATCGAGATGCACTTCCTGCCGGATGTCTTCGTCCCCTGCGAGGTGTGCAAGGGCCGCCGCTACAACCGCGAGACCCTGGAGGTGCACTACAGGGGCAAGACCATCTCCGAGGTGCTCGACATGCCCGTGGAGGAGGCGCTGGACTTCTTCGGCAACCACCGGTCGATCGCGGCGCACCTGCAGACCCTGTTCGATGTCGGACTCGGCTACGTGCGGCTCGGGCAGCCGGCCACGACGTTGTCCGGTGGCGAGGCGCAGCGCGTCAAGCTCGCCAGTGAGCTGCGCAAGCGTGCGACGGGTCAGACCGTCTACATCCTCGACGAGCCGACCACCGGCCTGCACTTCGAGGACATCGGCCGCCTGCTGCAGGTGCTCCACCGGCTGGTCGACAAGGGCAACACCGTGATGGTGATCGAGCACAACCTCGACGTCATCAAGACGGCCGACCACCTCATCGATCTCGGTCCCGAGGGCGGCGTTGGTGGCGGGCGGCTGGTCGCCGCCGGGACACCGGAGGAGGTCGCCGCCGCACCGACGAGCTACACGGGCAAGTTCCTGCGCGAGGTGTTGCCGATGACCTAGTCGGGGCGCGCCTCGGGGCCCCGCTCGGCGCGGAGCTCGGTGGTCATGTCCGGCTCCGGCGGCTCGAGATCCTGCTCCGTCGTCTCCTCGGTGTCTCCCTCCGGGGTGTGGGGCGGTTGGTCGAGGGGCCCGACGGACGGGGGCACGATGCCCCGGCGGCGGTGCGGACGCTCCCCCTCCTCCGCGGCGAGGTGCTGGTTGACGACCGGGTACCCGCGGGCCATGCCGCCGAGCTCGACGAGCTGTCCCTGCATCCGGATGTGGGCACGTTCGAACGCGTGCTGCAGCCGTTCGCGCAACTGGCGGTTGATATCCCAGTTGGTCATCGGCTTGGTCGGCATCGACACGCGGATCGCCAGCCCGTCCGGGCCGAACTCCTGGACGCCCCAGACCTCGGGCGGACCGATGACGTCGTCACCCCAGACGGGATCCTCGTACAGGTCCGTGGCGACCTTCAGGATGATCGCCTTCGCGGTGGGGACGTCGGAGTCCAACGCGATCGGGACGTCCAGGATCGCGCGGCTCCACTCCTGCGAGAGGTTGCCGACACGTTGGACGTGGCCGTTGAGCACGTGGTGGAGTACCCCGTCGAGGTCGCGGAAGGAGGTCGCGCGGAGGCCGACCTTCTCGACCTGGCCGATGACGCCGTCGACCTCGATCCAGTCGCCGACGCCGTACTGGTCCTCGATCAGCATGGCGATGCCGGCGAGCACGTCACGCACCAGCTGCTGGGCACCGAAGCCGAGCACCACGCTGGCCAACCCCGCGCCGGCCAGCACCGGCTGCATCGAGACACCCAGCGCGTCGACGACCAGCAGCACGGCGATGAACCAGATCACCACGGCGGCCACCCCGCGGAGGACCCCGATCGTCGCGTGCAGGCGTTGGAACCGACGCGAGCGGTACTTGGCTGCGTTGAGGCCCGTGCGTCGCGCGTCACGCACGAGCCGGGACTCGATGCTCCTCTCCATCCTCGTGCCGAACCGCTGGAGGACCACACGCGCGAGGCGGGTGGCGAGGTAGGCGATGATCACCGTCAGCACGATGCGGATGCCGGTGCCGACGCCGCGGGCCAGCCCGAGGGCCATCGCGTCGTCGGTGTACCGCTGGAGCAGCAGGCAGATCAGGCTGGCGTCCAGACCGGTGCCGCAGGGATCGACGCTCTCCGCCTGTGCGAGCAACATCACGCCTCCACGGTCCGTGTCGGTCCGTCGTGCCCCCGAGCGGGGCACCGCTGCCGTGCGACAGCCTAGGGACGGGCACGGTGCTGCGGTGGTGGCCGCACCGCCGACAGTACGCTCGGAGGCCATGCGCAACCCGGCCGCGAGCTTCCGTCCCGATCCCGGCAGCGTCCCCGACGCGCCGGGGTGCTACCAGTTCAAGGACGAGCACGACCGGGTCATCTACGTCGGCAAGGCGAAGTCGCTGCGGAGCCGGCTCGCCAGCTACTTCCAGGCGTGGAGCGGGATCGCCGCCCGCACACGCGCGATGCTCGAGGCCGCACGCGGTGTCGAGTGGATCGTGGTCGACTCCGAGGTCGAGGCGCTCCACCTCGAGTACACGCTGATCCAACGCCACCGCCCCCGGTACAACGTGCGGTACCGGGACGACAAGTCCTATCCCTACCTGGTGCTGTCCACCTCCCAGGAGATCCCGCGGGCGCGGGTGCAACGCGGGACGGTCGCCAAGGGTGACCGTCGGTTCGGGCCGTACGCGCACGCCTACGCGATCCGCGAGACCCTCGACCTGTTGCTGCGGGTCTTCCCGGTGCGCAGCTGCTCACAGGGCGTCTTCGATCGCGCGAAGCGCTCGGGCAGTCCGTGCCTGCTGCACCACATCGACCGGTGCGCGGCGCCCTGCACCGGCGAGGTGTCCCCGGAGGAGCACCGGGAGCTCGTCGAACAACTGGCGAGCTTCCTCGACGGCGAGACCGGCCCCGTGCTCCGCCAGCTCGAGTCGGAGATGACCGAGGCCGCGGAGGAGCTCAACTTCGAGGTGGCGGCACGACGACGTGATCAGCTGGCTGCCGCGAGGCGGGCCATGGAGAAGCAGCAGGTGGTGTCCGAACGGCCCGAGGACCTGGATGCCGTCGCGGTCCACGAGGACGAGCTCGAGGCATCGGTGCAGGCGTTCTTCGTGCGTCGCGGCCGGCTCGTCGGTCGCAAGGGATGGAGCGTCGACAAGGTCGAGGAGCTGACCACCTCGCAGCTGTTGACCTCCTTCCTGCTCCAGCTCTACGCCGAGCGTGATGACGACGTCCCGCCGACGATCCTGGTGCCGGTCGAACCCGACGATGCCGAAGCCCTGGCCACGCTGCTCGCTGACCAGCGCCGCGCCACGCGGGCCGGGCAGCGAGGTCGCCACATCCAGAAGGTGCGTTTCCAGGTGCCGCAACGCGGAGACAAGCTGGCCTTCCTGCGGACCGTGGAGGAGAACGCACGCGAGGCCTTCCAGCGCACGCGCCTGCAGCGGGCCAGCGATTTCGACAGCCGCACGCGGGCGTTGAAGGAGCTCCAGGAGTCGCTCGACCTCGACGAGGCCCCGTTGCGGATCGAGTGCTACGACATCTCCCACCTCGGGGGTACGGAGGTCGTCGGATCGATGGTGGTGTTCGAGGACGGGCTGCCGCGCAAGAGCGACTACCGCCGGTTCAAGCTGTCGGTGGACACCAACGACGACTTCGCGGCGATGCGCGAGGTGCTGCGCCGACGCTTCGCCCGGTTGGTCGAGGAGCGGGCGGCACCCGTCATCGACGAGGACGGCGCGACGCGCCGCTTCGCCTACCCGCCGAACCTCGTCGTGATCGACGGTGGGGTCGGGCAGCTGAACGCGGCGTTGGAAGGTGTCGCGGACGTGCCGATCGACGAGGTCGCGTTCGTCGGTCTCGCCAAGCGGTTCGAGGAGCTGTGGCGTCCGGGGCAGCGCCGACCGGTCGTGCTCCCGAGGGGCAGCGAGGCGTTGTTCCTGCTCCAGCGCATCCGTGACGAGGCGCACCGGTTCGCGATCACCTACCAGAGATCGCGACGTTCGAACGCCGTGACCGGATCCGTGCTGGACGAGATCCCCGGCGTCGGGCCCTCTCGCCGCCAGGCGCTGCTCAGCCACTTCGGCTCGGTCGCGGCGATCCGTCGGGCCACCGTCGACGACCTCGCCGATGTGTCTGGCATCTCCCGTACGCTCGCGCGGACGGTCGTCGAGCACCTCGACCCGGAGGGCGACGCTGACCCGGAGGTGGAGGGGTGAGCCCGGAGGGCGACACTGACCCGGAGGTGGAGGGGTGAGTGCGGAGGTGGAGGGGTGAGTGCGGAGGTGGAGGGTGAGCGAGGAGGCGGAGGGGTGAGCGAGCAGGAGATCCATCCGGCGGGATCGGCTCCCAACGGGAGCCTGCGGCCACGCATCCTGATCATCAGTGGGATGTCGGGGGCTGGCCGCTCCACGGCCTCGAACGTCGTCGAGGACCTCGGCTGGTTCGTGATCGACAACCTCCCGCCTCCGTTGATCGAACGGGTGGCGGACCTGGCCTTCGCCCCCGGTTCGTCGGTCACCAAGCTCGCGGTGGTCGCCGACGTCCGCGGGCGCGAGTTCTTCTCCGAGCTGGTCGCGACGATCCAGTCGCTGCAGCGCAGCGACCTCGACGTGAGGTTCGTCTTCCTCGAGGCGGACGACGATGCCCTGGTGCGCCGCTTCGAGGAGACCCGGCGACGGCATCCGGCCGCGGACGAGGGCGGGGTCCTCGACGGCATCCGTCGGGAACGTGAGCTGCTCCGCGACCTGCGTGGCATGGCCGACCTGATCATCGACACGACCCAGCTCAACGTGCACGAGCTGCGCGACCGGGTGCTGTCGGTGATGGACGACGACCACGCGGCCGCGCTGCGTATCGACGTGGTGTCCTTCGGTTTCAAGCACGGCTCGCCGCGGGACGCCGACCTGGTCTTCGACGTCCGGTTCCTGCCGAACCCCCACTGGGTCGAGGAGCTGCGTCCCTACTCCGGGCGAGACGCGCCGGTGCGCGACTACATCTTCGGTCAGCCGGCAGCCACACCGTTCATGGACGCCTTGACCCACCTGTTGGACGTCGTCATGCCCGGTTACGTCCAGGAGGGCAAGCGGTACGTGACGATCGCCATCGGCTGCACCGGTGGCAAGCACCGCTCCGTGGCGATCGGCGACGCGGTCGGTGAGCACCTGCGGGCGACGACCGACCTTCCGGTCACCGTCCAACACCGTGACCTGGGTGCCGAGTGAACGCCGTGGCAGCTGGACGGGCAGCCGGACGCGACGAGGCAACCCGTGCGGTCGCCATCGGGGGCGGGCACGGCACGGCACGGACCCTGCGCGCGCTCCCGCAGGTCGTGGACCAGGTCACCGCGATCGTCACGGTGGCCGACGACGGCGGCTCCTCGGGCCGGTTGCGCCGCGACCTCGACGTCCTGCCGCCGGGAGATCTGCGCATGGCCCTGACGGCCCTGGCCCGCGACCCGGAGCTCGCACGGCTGATCGATTTCCGCTTCTCCCAGGGGGAGCTGGCCGGGCACAGCCTGGGCAACCTGATCCTGGTGGCCCTCCAGTCGCTCGCGGACGGTGATCTGGTCGCCGCCCTGGACCGTTGCGCCGAGCTGCTGGACGTGCCTGGACGGGTCCTGCCGTGCACGACGATCCCCGTGACCCTCCACGCGACGACCGCGGATGGTGTCGTGACCGGACAGGGCGCGATCGCGGCGACGCCGAGGTTGCAGCGGATCTGGCTCGACCCTTCGGATCCACCGCCGAGCAAGGAGGCGATCGCGGCGATCGAGCAAGCGGACCTCGTCGTGCTCGGTCCGGGGTCGCTGTACACGAGCTTGCTGCCGAACCTGCTCGTCCCGGACGTCGTGGCCGCGCTGCGGCGCGCTCCGGGGCCGGTGGTGCTCGTCAGCAACCTCCGGGAGCAGCCGGGGGAGACGGAGGGCATGACCCTGATCGACCAGCTCTCCGCCCTGCACGAGCACGTGGACGACCTGCACATCGACGTCCTCCTCGCCCACGATGGTCCACCGCCGTCAGGTGGCGGCGCACCGCTGCTGGCGGACGCGACGGCCTTGGCGGATCACGCCGAGCGCGTCGTGCTCGAGGACCTCCTCGACGGTGCGGATGGGCACGACCCCGCGAGGCTGGCCGCGGCCCTGGCGCAGCTCCTGGACGGCTGATGGCCGCCAGCCCCGGGTTCACCGAGACCGTGCGGCAGGAGCTGGCCAGCCGGTCGATCGGCAGCGACGCGGAGACGTGGGCGGAGCTCGCCGGGCTGGCGCGTTGCGCCGGTCGCCTCACCGTCGTCGGCGGTTCCGGCGAGCTGAAGGGTCGCCGGCGGCTGACCATCGCCTCGACGTCGGGGGCAGTGGCACGCAGGGTGTACGCCCTGTTGCAGCAACGCTTCGGGGTGCGCCCCGAGCTGGCGGTGCGCGCAGCGGGCGGCGTCCGCCACCGCGCTACCTACGAGGTGCGCCTCACCGAGGCCACCCAGCACGTCGCGGTGGACCTCGGCCTGCTCGACGACCACGGGCGGCTCGTTGCCGGGTTGCCGGTTGGACCGGGGGATCGGCGCGTCGCGGCCATCACACGCGGGGCCGTGTTGGCCTGCGCGTCGTTCTCCGCGCCTGGCAGGGCACCGCACCTCGAGCTCGTCCCAGGGTCCGCATCCGCGGCACAGGGGATCGCCGACCTGCTGTCCTCTGAGCTCGATGCCCCCGTCCCGGTCGTCGGCGAGGATCCGCACCGGGTCGTGATGAAGTCGGGGGAGCGGATCGGCGAGGTCCTCGTCCTGATCGGCGCGACCAACGCCTTCCTCCGCTGGGACGAGCACCTCATGCGGCGCCAGCTGCGCGGTGAGGCCAACCGGCTCGCCAACGCCGACGCCGCCAACCTGCGTCGCACGATCGATGCCGCGAGCGACCAGGTCCGGGCGGTGGAAGCGGTGATCGACGATCTCGGTTGGGACGCGCTCGACGACGAGCTGCGCGAGGTCGCGCTGGCCCGCCTCGCGAACCCGGGAGCCAGCCTGCAGGAGGTGGGCAGGCTGCTCGACCCGCCGGTCGGCAAGTCGGCGGTCCATCGGCGACTCCGTCGGCTGGTCGAGCTCGACACCTCGCGGGGCGCGTCGCCGGACACGGCGACGACCCCGCCGGATCGCCGTTGAGGTGGGTCGTCACGGCAGTGAGGACCACAGGGGTGCCCGGAGAGGGCCGGACGCCCCTGACCGGGGTCAGGACCGCTGCTAACGTCGAGGCAGAACGGCGCCTGCCGCTCCCTCGCCGCTCCCCGGCAGGCGTCCAAGCCTGTCCGCCCTGGATCCGCCCTCGATCAGGAGTCACCTCGCATGTCCACGCCTGTCGCCATCAACGGGTTCGGCCGCATCGGCCGCAACCTCCTGCGCTCGGCCAACGAGTACGGGATCGACCTCGAGATCGTCGCCGTCAACGACCTCACCGACACCTCGATGCTCGCTCTACTGCTCGAGTACGACAGCATCCACGGTCGCTACCCGGGGACCGTCGAGGCCGACGGTGACGACCTGGTGGTCGATGGGAAGCGGATCAAGGTCCTGTCCGAGCGCGACCCGGCCGCTCTGCCCTGGAAGGACCTCGGCGTCGAGATCGTCATCGAGTCGACCGGGCTGTTCACCCAGCGCGACGCCGCCGCGAAGCACCTCGAAGCCGGTGCCAAGAAGGTGCTGATCTCCGCGCCCGCGAAGCAGGAGGACGTCACGATCGTCCTCGGCGCGAACGAGGGTGACTACGACCCCGCCAGCCACGACATCATCTCGATGGCCTCCTGCACCACCAACTCGGTGGTCCCGATGGCCAAGGTCATGCACGACGCCTTCGGGATCGACCAGGGCTTGATGACCACGATCCACGCCTACACGGGTGACCAGAACATCCACGACGCCCCCCACAAGGATCCGCGTCGCGCCCGTGCCGCCGCGATGTCCATCGTGCCGACGACCACGGGTGCTGCCCAGGCCGCGTCCCTCGCGCTGCCGGAGATGGAGGGACGGCTGAGCGGGATGGCGCTGCGGGTCCCGATCCCGAACGGCTCGATCACCGACCTGACCCTGATCCTCAGCAAGGAGGTCAGCAAGGACGAGGTGAACGCGGCGATGAAGGCGGCGGCCGATGGTCCGCTCTCCGGCATCCTCGAGTACAGCGAGGCGCCGCTGGTGTCCATCGACATCGTCGGCAACCCGCACTCGTGCGTGTTCGACGCTCCCTCGACCCTGGCGACCGGCCGGCTCGTGAAGGTCCTCGGCTGGTACGACAACGAGTGGGGCTACTCGACCCGGCTCGCCGAGGCGACCGCCTACATCGGTGACCGGCTGTGAGCTCACTGCTCGCAGGGGTGGCGACCCTCGCCGACCTGGACCCCGCCGGGAAGCGCGTCTTCGTGCGCTCCGACCTCAACGTCCCGCTCCGTGACGGGGCCATCGCCGACGACCTCCGGGTCCAGGCATCCGTGGCCACCCTGCGGCACCTGTTGGATGCGGGTGCCGCAGTGGTCGTCGCGTCGCACCTGGGTCGTCCGGATGGAACGCCCGATCCGGCGTCATCCATGGCGCCGGTCGGGCACCGGCTGGCCGAACTGCTCGACGCCGAGGTGCAGGTCGCGAGCGACGTCGTCGGCGAGGATGCGCGCGCGAAGGCTGCGGCGCTGCAGCCCGGTCAGCTCCTGCTGCTGGAGAACCTGCGGTGGGACCCGGGCGAGACCGCCAACGACGATGCGTTCGCCGACGCGCTCGCGGACCTGTGTGACGTCTACGTCGATGACGCGTTCGGTGCTGCGCACCGGGCACACGCCTCGATCTCGGGGATCCCCGCCCGCCGGCCTGGCTACGCGGGGCTGCTCCTGGAGCGCGAGCTCGCTGCGCTTGGTGGCCTGCTGGAGGACCCGCAACGCCCCTACCTCGCCGTCCTCGGTGGGGCCAAGGTCAGCGACAAGCTGATCGTGCTCGAGGAGTTGCTCAAGCGGGTCGATGCGATCGCCGTCGGCGGAGCGATGGCCTTCACGTTCCTCGCGGCCGAAGGTCTCGATGTCGGTGCCTCGAAGGTGGAACAGGACCAGATCGACACGGTCGGCCGGTTGGTCCGCGACGCACGTGACCGCGGCATCGAGGTCCTGCTGCCCGTCGACGTGGTGCTGGCCCCCGAGTTCAGCGCGTCGGCCCCCGCGACCACCGCCGCCGTCGGCGCCTTCCCCGCCGACCAGATGGGGCTGGACGTCGGACCGGAGACCGCCGAGCGCTACGCCCAGGCGATCATGGACGCGGGCAGCGTCTTCTGGAACGGGCCCATGGGGGTGTTCGAGTGGGATGCCTTCGCCGGTGGTACGCGTCGCATCGCGACGGCCATGGCCGAGACGTCGGGGTTCACCGTGGTCGGTGGCGGCGACTCCGCCGCGGCGATCCGCGGGTTCGGCCTGGACGATCGCGTCGATCACGTCTCGACCGGAGGCGGGGCGTCGCTGGAGCTCCTCGAGGGACGGGACCTGCCGGGCGTCGTCGCACTCCGACGCTGAGCCGCCCTGCGGACCGCGACCGCAGATCCCGCCGATCGTGTGACGAACCGGCCAGCCCCTGGCCGGTTCGCTACACGAGCGGCGCCGGAGGCCCCGTGGTGGGGTTGTCGGGGCCGCAGGCGGCCTCGGAG
>CAYVJT010000031.1:0-4091 GCA_964451855.1 uncultured Actinomycetota bacterium | reverse complement strand
GGGTTGTCGGGGCCGCAGGCGGCCTCGGAGGAGGGGGCGTGAACGGCGACGAACCGCAACGGCTGCGTGCCGGCGAGGTCGCGCGATCGGGCGCGCGGCTGGTCGCGACGTTCCTGCGCGAGGCGCCCTGGCTCTACATCATCGGTGCGACGGGCGCGGTCGCCTTCACCGCCGGCATCGTCGCCAGCGCGTTCGTCGTTGGCTGGATCACCGACGAGCTGATCGTCCCCGTCCTGGCCGAAGGCGACCCGCTCGACGGCCGGCTCCGGCTCGCGGTGCTGCTCCTGCTCGGCCTCGCGGTCTGGAAGGCGGCGGCCATCATCGTGCGGCGTTCCGCGGCCTTCTGGCTCACCCACGGAGCCCAGCGCCGCCTGCGCAGCCGCCTGATCCGCCACCAGCTGGGGTTGACCCTGCGTTGGTACCGCAGCCGGGGGGTCGGGGACCTGCTCTCGGTCTCGGACGTGGACACCCGGCAGACGACCTTCCTGCTCCAGCCCCTGCCCTTCGCGACGGGTGTGCTCGCCCTGCTGGTCGGCTCGGCGACGGTGATCGTGGCCACCGACCCGGTCCTCGGTCTGCTCGCCATCCTGCTGCTGGTCACCGTCGTGTCCATCGATCTGCGTGGGTCCTGGCGGACCTTCTGGGCGATGGAGGAGGCGCAACGCCGCCGCGGGCGCGTCGCCGAGGTGGCCCACGAGAGCATCGACGGGGCACTCACGGTCAAGGCGCTCGGACGGGAGGACGACGAGGTACGCCGGTTCGCGACGGCGACCGATCACCTGCGCGACCAGCTCATCGGCGTCGGACGGGTCTGGACCGGCTACCGCGCCGTCACCGAGACGCTCCCGGCGATCGGGACCGTCGTGATCCTCGTCCTCGGGACGCTCCGGGTCTCGGCGGGGGCGTTGAGCTCGGGTGAGCTGGTCCGGGTGATCTACCTGCTGTCGCTGCTGGCCGTCCCGATGCGTCTGATCGGCTACCTGATGTGGGACACGGCGAGCAGCGTCGCTGCCTGGCAGCGGGTCTCCGCGGTGCTCGAGGCGGACGACCTGGTCGATCACGGGCAGGCTGCGGCACGCACGGATACGACCGCCGCCGCCGTGTCCGCGAGCGGGATCTCCTTCGGCTACGGCGACACCGTCGTGCTCCAGGACCTCGATCTGACCATCCCGGCCGGTCGCACCGTCGCGATCGTCGGTCCGACCGGCTCGGGCAAGTCGACCCTCGCCCTGTTGCTCGCCCGGCTGTGGGATCCCGACGTGGGCAGCGTGCACCTCGACGAGCGCGACCTGCGCGAGCTCGCGCCCGGCGCGGTCGCCTCCGAGGTGGCCTACGTCTCCCAGGACACGTTCCTGTTCGACGACACCGTGACCGGCAACGTCAGGCTGGACACCGGAGCCAGCGATGCCGAGGTGGTGCGAGCCCTCGAGCTCGCGAACGCCACCGGCTTCGTGCGCGCGCTCCCGGAGGGGCTCGACACGCAACTCGGTGAGCGCGGCGCTTCCCTGTCCGGCGGGCAGCGGCAACGCATCGCGCTGGCTCGGGCGCTCGTGCGGCGTCCCCGGCTGCTGGTGCTCGACGACGCCACCTCGGCGGTCGATCCCAGCGTCGAGGCCGCGATCCTGCGGGGGCTGCGCAGCTCGGACCTGCCGGCGACGGTCGTCGTGGTCGCCTACCGGCGGTCGAGCATCACCCTCGCCGATGAGGTGGTCTACGTCGCCGACGGTCGGGTCCTCGCCCACGGCAGCCATGACGAGCTCATGCGCGAGGTCCCTGGCTACGCCCGGTTGCTCCAGGCCTACGAGGTGGACGTGCGCCGTCGCGCCGAGGACGGCCACCGGCCGCCGGGGCGTGGGGACGATGGCGGCTCCGGGGAGGGGCGGTCGTGAGCGCCTCGACATCGACCACGACCACCTCGACGACGCGGTCGACCGCCCACCCGCGGACGGCCGTGGCGACGATCCTGTCGGCCACGCGCCACGCGCCGTCGCTACGCAAGGGTTTCGCGCTGACCCTGCTCCTGGCGTCCGTCGCGACCCTTGGACAGCTGGTGGTGCCGATCACCGTGCAGCAGGTGGTCGACCGTGAACTCGCGACGGCCGGTCCGGTCGACAGCGGTGCGGTGCTGCTCGGCGGTGCGGCCGCGGTCGTCGGCCTGGTGATCGCGTTGGTGGCCAACCGCGTGGCGCTGTTCCGTCTGGTCACCGCCGCGGCGAAGGGGCTGGCCGAGCTGCGCGTGGTCGCCTTCGACCGGATCCAACGACGTTCGTCCCTGCACGTCCATGCCGAGCGCCGCGGTGTCCTGGTCTCGCGGGTCACCTCCGACATCGAATCGATCAACGACTTCCTCGAGTGGGGCGGGGTCGCGATGATCGTCGGTGGTGCGCAGATCGTGCTCGTCCTGACCGTGATGACCGTCTACGACCCGATCCTCGCGGGCCTCGTCGCGGGCGCCGGGGTGCTCTACGCCCTGCTGCTGTTGTTCTTCCAGCGGATCCTGCGCCGAGCCTACGATCGGGTGCGCGTGTTGGTGGGGGAGTCGCTGGCGGCGATGGGGGAGGCGATCAGCGGGCTGCCGACGATCCGGGCCTACGGTGCCGAGGAGCGCACCCTGGCCAAGGTGGACGATGCCCTGGAGGCCCAGTACCGCGCGGAGGGCCGCACGGGGACCCTCGCCGCGACGATGTTCTCGACCGCGGAGCTGTTCGCCGCGTCGGTGACCGCCGCCGTGGTCGCCGTCGGCCTCCTGGTCTCCGACGGGGTGACCGCCGGCCAGCTGATCGCCTTCCTGTTCCTCGTCACCCTGTTCATCGAGCCCGTCCAGGTGCTCGTCGAGGTGCTGAACCAGGCGCAGACCGCCGCCGCGGGGGTCAGGCGGGTGCTCGAGGTCGTCGACGCCCCGCTGGAGCTGAAGGATCCGGGGCCGGAAGGCAGGCCGCTGCCGCCTGGACCGCTCTCGGTCGACGTGGAGGGTCTGCGTTTCCGGTACCCGACAGGGGCGGACGTGCTCGTCGACGTCGACGTCCACCTGGGAGCCGGGACGCGGTACGCGGTCGTCGGCGAGACCGGGTCGGGCAAGTCGACCTTCGTCAAGCTCGTCACCCGCCTGCTCGACCCCACGGAGGGCAGCGTGTGGCTCTCGGGCGTCCCGCTTCCCGAGGTCGCCTTCGACGAGCTGCGCTCGCGCGTGACGTTCGTGCCGCAGGACGGGTTCCTGTGGGACACCTCGCTGCGTGAGAACCTGCGCTACGGACGCCCCGACGCCGACGACGCCGAGGTGGCGGCCGCCGTCGAGGCGCTCGGCCTCGCCTGGTGGGTCGCCAGGCTCCCGGCCGGGCTCGACACCGAGGTCGGCGAGCGCGGTGGCCGGCTGTCCGCGGGGGAGCGACAGCTGGTCGCCCTGGGCCGCGCCTGGCTGGCGCACCCGGACCTGCTCGTGCTCGACGAGGCCACCTCGGCCGTCGATCCCGCACTGGAGGTCTCCCTGCGACGGGCGATCGAGCGGCTGACCGAGGGACGGACCAGCGTGACCGTCGCCCACCGCCTCTCCACAGCGGAGGCGTCGGACGTGGTGTTGGTGTTCGATGCCGGGCGGCTGGTCGAGCGCGGACCGCATCCCGACCTCCTCGCCCAGGATGGCATCTACGCCGCGTTGCACACCGACTGGGCCGCCAGCACCGGCACCGGCGCCGCTCCGCATGGCGGTGGGGATCACGAGGACTAGGCTCGATCGCACGACCGCCACCAACGATCCGGAGGAGACCTCCGTGAGCGACCGCACCCCGATCATCGCGGGGAACTGGAAGATGCACCGCGATCACCTCGAGGCGATCCAGCTCGTGCAGAAGCTGGCGTACCACCTCGTCGAGGAGGACTACGAGGGACAGGAGATCGTGGTCTGTCCCCCCTTCGTGGCGCTGCGGTCGGTGCAGACCCTGATCCAGTCGGACAAGCTGCCCATCGCGCTGGGCGCCCAGAACTGCCACGCCGAGGACGAGGGCGCGTTCACGGGGGAGATCTCGGTCCCGATGTTGGCACGACTCGATGTCAGCTACGTGATCTGCGGCCACTCGGAGCGTCGTGCCCTGTTC
>CAYVJT010000030.1:0-23744 GCA_964451855.1 uncultured Actinomycetota bacterium | reverse complement strand
GAACCTCTCACCGGTGTTGAAGACCGGGGGACCCACCAGGCGTCCGGACACCTCCAAGCGCGTACTGCGCGGGACCGAGCCTACTGGCCCGTCGGCCTGTGAGCATGGGTCGGTCTGTGGGCATGGGATGACCCTCGAGCTCAGGATGGTTGCCCTACGGGGCCTGGAGAACGAGCGACCGAAACGAGCGACCGAACGAGCGACGACGGTGAGGACATGATGGACGACACGACAGCATCGCAGGCAGACGCAGCGGGTACGGCAGCGCCGGCGAACGGCGGGGCCGCCGGGGCGGCGTCGGCGGACGCTGTGCCGCGGCTGACCTCGCTCAGCCACGGTGCAGGGTGTGCGTGCAAGCTGAGCCTGGATGAGTTGACCGAGATCCTGGAGGGGGTGAGCTTCCCGGACGATCCGGACCTGCTGGTGGGTGCGACCACGGGTGACGATGCCGCGGTCTACCGTCAGCCGGACGGTCGGGTGCTGGTGGCCACCACCGACTTCTTCACGCCCCTGGTCGACGATGCGTCGACCTGGGGGCGCATCGCCGCGGCCAACGCGGTCAGCGACGTCTACGCGATGGGCGCGACCCCTCGGTTCGCCCTCAACCTCGTCGGCTGGCCGCGGGATCTGCCCTTCTCCGTGCTCGAGCAGGTGCTGGTCGGCGCGTCGGAGATCGCGGCGGAGGCGGGCTACCTCGTCGCTGGTGGGCACTCGATCGACAGTGTGGAGCCACTGTTCGGCCAGGTCGTCATCGGCGACACCACGGAGGACGCGGTGCTCACCAACGCGGGTGCGACCCCGGGACAGGTGCTGGTGCTGACCAAGCCGATCGGCACCGGCATCGTCACGACGGCGCTGAAGCGTTGCGAGCCGCTGGCACCCGACGACGACGGCGACCTCGCCACCGCCTACGCGGCGGCGGTGGCCTCGATGACGCGGCTCAACCGTGGCGCCGCAGAGGCGGCGCTGGCGGCCGGCGCGACGGCTGCGACCGACGTCACCGGGTTCGGGCTGCTCGGTCACCTGCACCGCCTGGCGTCCGCGAGCGGGGTGGCAGCCACGGTCGATGCCGCGAGCGTCCCGGTGCTGCCGCGGGTCCGTGAGCTGCTCGCCGCCGGTTACGTCCCCGGAGGCTCGCAACGCAACGCCGAGCAGGCCAGCCGCTACCTCGACGGCGAGGTGGATGACGCGGAGCGGCTCCTGCTCGCCGACGCGCAGACCTCCGGTGGGCTGCTGTTCGCCTGCGCAGCCGAGGCTGCAGAGGAAGCGGTCGCACAGCTCGCCGCGAGCGGGCATGACGCCGCCGTCGTCGGCACGGTGGTGGAGGGTGCTGCCGGCAAGATCCGGGTGGCTGCCGGATGAGACAGGGCGATCCACGGTCCCAGCTCCCGGGGGTCTCTGCGCTGTTGGAGGTCGGTGAGGTCGCCGAGGTGGTGTCCAGCGAAGGGCACCGCGTGGTGGCCGATGCCGTGCGGCGCGTGTTGGACGAGGCCCGGGCGAAGGTCGGCGAGGGTGGTGACGTCCCGTCCACCGACCAGCTGGTCGCGGAGGTGTTGGAGCGGGTCGCGCGACACCGGGACCGCCGCCTGCGGCCGGTCGTCAACGCCACCGGGGTGCTGCTGCACACCAACCTGGGCCGCGCACCGCTGTCGACCGCGGCGACCGAGGCCATGGTGGCCGCGGCGGGTCCGACCAACCTGGAGCTGGACCTGGCGAGTGGTGAGCGCGGGGGGCGGGGGCAGGTCGCCCATGATGCCCTGGCCCGGTTGACGGGTGCGCCGGCCGCGCTGGCGGTCAACAACGGCGCGGCCGCGCTGGTGCTCGCGCTGACGGTGTTCGGGGCCGGTCGCGAGGTCTTGATCAGCCGTGGGGAGATGGTCGAGATCGGGGGCTCCTTCCGGCTGCCCGAGATCATGGCGACCGCGGGCTGTCTGCTGCGGGAGGTCGGCACCACCAACCGGACCCGGCTGGACGACTACCGGCAGGCGGTGAGCGAGGCCACCGGTGCGCTGCTCCGGGTGCATCCCAGCAACTACCGGATCGAAGGGTTCACGCAGCGACCGAGCACCGTCGAGCTCGCCGAGCTCGCCGCTACCCATGGGGTGGCCTTCATCGAGGACATCGGGTCGGGTTTGCTGGACGACTGGCCGGCCGGGCCCGACGAGCCGGTCGCCGCACAGGTGCTCGCGGATGGGGCCGACCTGGTGGTGTTCTCCGGGGACAAGCTTCTCGGTGGGCCGCAGGCGGGGATCCTGGCCGGTGACGCCGAGCTGGTCGAACGGTGCCGTCGCCACCCGCTCGCCCGGGCGCTACGTCTGGACAAGCTTCGGCTGGCCGCCCTGGAGGCCACCCTGGCGGCCTACGAGCGCGGCGCCCGCGAGGAGCTGCCCGTGTGGGCGTTGGAGGCCCAGGACCTCGAGGGGCTACGGGAACGTGCCGAGGAGCTCGCCGAGGTGGCCGGGGGAGAGGTGGTGCCGACCGAGGCGGTCCTCGGAGGTGGTGCCGCGCCCGGCAGCCGGCTCGCCTCCTGGGGGGTCGCACTGGCGGGAGATGCGGAACGGCTCGCGCGGCGGTTGCGCACCGGCTCTCCGGCGGTCGTCGCCCGCATCGTCGATGACCGGCTCGTCGTGGACCTGCGGTCTGTGCCGGTGGAGCTGGACGAGCAACTGGCCGAGGCCGCGCGCACAGCCACCGAGGGGACATGATGGGCGAGGTACCGCAGATGGAGGTGGTCGCGACCGCGGGGCACGTCGACCACGGCAAGAGTGCGCTGCTCAAAGAGCTCACCGGGATGGAACCCGACCGGTGGGACGAGGAACGCCGGCGCGGGTTGACGATCGACCTCGGCTACGTGTGGACCGACCTCGCCACGTCCGAGGGCGGGTCCCTGACCGTCGCCTTCGTCGACGTGCCCGGGCACGACGGGTTCCTCACCAACATGCTCAGCGGCGTGGGGGTCGTGGGGCAGGCGCTGTTCGTCGTGGCCGCGGACGACGGGTGGTCCGCCCAGTCGCAGGAGCACCTGGAGATCCTCGACCTGTTGGGTCGTCGTGGGGTGGCCGCCGTGGTCACCAAGGCCGACCTGGCAGGCCCCGAGCGCACCGACGAGGTGGTCGCCGACGTCACCAGACGTCTCGCCGGGACCTCGCTGGAGGACACGCCGGTGCTGGCGGTCGACTCGCTCTCCGGGCAGGGCATCGAGGAGCTGCGGGTGACCCTGGCACGACGGCTGTCGGCAGAGATCACGCAGCGCCGGTCGGCCGAGCTCTCCGCCGAGCCTCCGGCGTCGGAGCAGGCGACCCGGCTGTGGATCGACCGGTCGTTCAGCGTGACCGGGGCCGGCACCGTGGTCACCGGGCTGCTCGCCGCGGGCCACCTCGAGGTCGGCGACGAGGTGGTGATCGCGCCGCACGGCCGCCGGGCTCGGGTCCGCGGGCTGCAGAGCCTCGAGCGCACCGTCGGGTCGGCCACCGCTGGCAGCCGTGTCGCGGTGAACCTCGCCGGGATCGAGCAGGATCAGGTCCAGCGCGGCGACGCGCTGCTCGCCGCGTCCGCGGGCGGCGCGCCCAGCCGAACGGCCGGGTTCGCTACCACCACCTTCGATGCCCAGCTGCGGGCCCTGCCCCACTCGGCGATCGGGAGGAAGGGCGCCTGGCACCTGCACGTCGGGACCGCGGCGACCACGGTGGACGTGCACCCGCTGCTCGGCGATGTCGAGCCGGGGACCCGGGGGCATGCCCGGCTCGAGCTCACCGATCCACTGCCCATCCGGATGGGGGACCGGTTCGTCCTCCGCGAGGCAGGACGGCGCCGCACCGTCGGTGGTGGCGTGGTCCTCGACCCTGCACCTCTGGCACGGCCGCGAGGCGCCGAAGACCGGCTCGCCCACGCGCTCGAGCTCGATCAGCTCGCGGACGCGACGGACCTCCAGCAGCGTCTCGTCGCGCTCGTGGACGCCCACGGAGGCCGACGGTCACGGGACGAGCTCGCCGCGCTGCTCGGCGGCACGGTGACCGACCAGGACCTGGCCGAGATCACCGAGCTGGCAACCATCGCGGATCAGGTGGTGCGGCGTGAACAGCTCGCGCCGTGGACCGTGGCGATCCTCGCTGCGGCTGAGGGGGCGCCTGTGGAGCACGCCGTCGAGCGGGCGGAGCTGGTCGCGGCAGCAGCCGACCGGGGATGCCCGCGCGAGCTCGCACCCGCGTTGATCGATCACGCTGTCGACGAGGGGACGCTCGCCAGCCACGGTGGCCGGCTGGTGCACCACCGGCACGAAGCCGCCTACCTCGACGCACGTGAACGCCGACGTGGTGTCCTCCTCGCAGCGCTCGAGGCCGACCCTCTGCAGCCGCCGGATCCCGCCGAGGCGACCGCGCAGGCCGACATGCCCTCCTTCGAGGTCCGGGAGCTGATCGACGAGGGCGTGGTCGTCTCCTGCGGGCCGCTGCTGTTCACCGCGACGGCGATCACCGACGCGGCGACACGGCTGCGCGAGGGACCGGGCCGCGACGGGCGGTCGTTCACCGCCGCGGAAGCCCGCGACGCCTGGGCCACGACCCGACGGGCGGCCATGCCGCTGCTCGAACACCTGCGGGCGACCGGGGTCACCAGCTTCGATGGCTCCCACCACCGGATGATCGACCGATGATCGACCCCTGGATCGACCCCTGAGCGGGGCCGATCATCCGGCCGGTCACTCCGGCTTGCGCGCCAGGAACGGGTAGCCGTAGACGGCGAAGGCGCGGGCCTTCTCCTCGCCCGACGCACCTGCGAACGTGTCGACCGCAGGGCCGATGCGCACGTCCACGAAGCCGACGTCCTCGAGCATCTTCTGCCAGCCTGCGCACGGCAGGCCACCAGCTATTCAGCCGGTCCAGAGATCGATATCGCGTAACGCCTCCGGTGGCACGGGGTTGTTGTTGGCGATGTCCCCGTACTGCAGGTGTCCCCCGGGGGTCAGGACGCGGAAGACCTCGTCGAAGGTCGCCTTCTTGTCCGGACACAGGTTGAACACACCGTTGGAGATGACCACGTCCGCCCAGCCGTCCTCGACCGGCATCTCCTCGGCGAACCCCTCCCGGAACCCGACGTTGTCGGCGCCGAGCAGCTCGGCGTTGCGGCGCGCCTTGTCCAGCATCTCGTCGGTCATGTCGATGCCGACGACCTGCCCCTCCTCGCCGACCTGGCCGGCGGCCACGAAGGTGTCGAAGCCGGCCCCCGAGCCGACGTCGATGACCTTCTCGCCCGCTTCGAGCGGGCGCAGCTGGAAGGGGTTGGCGATCCCGGCGAAGGACTCGACGGCGTGGTCGGGCAGCGGGTCCACCCACCCGTCGGGATAGCCGAGGTGGCGAGCCAGGAACCGGCCCGTGTGGAAGTGGTGCTCCCCGTCGGGAGCCAACGCGACCTCGCGGTACTTGGCCTGCACCTCCTCCCTGAGCGCGTCGGTGTCGACCGGGACCGGTTCGACGTGTTCCGTGGTCATCGGTGCTCCTTGGTCCGTGTGCGGTGGTCCGTGTGCGGTGGTTCGTGTGCGGTGGTTCGTGTGCGGTGGTTCGTGTGCGGTCAGGCTGGGTTGCGGGTCACGTTGGCTTGCGGGCGGTCAGCGTCACGGAGACGGCGACCTGGTCATGCTGCTCCACGGGAAGCAGGTCGCGCATCAGCTCGATCAGGTCCGGGGTGAACAGCGGGATGCGGGCGACGTCGTCGATCCCGAAGGGGCGACGCTCGATGATGGCCAGGTCGGTGAAGCCGACCTTCTCGACCTTGTCGGCGAAGACACGCTCCGCCAGGGCGCCGGACACTCAACCGGCCCAGGCGGACGGATGGGTGAGCACCTCCGACGGGAGCTCCTCCTCCCGGATCGTCAGGTCGGAGACGGCCAGCCGTCCGCCGGGACGCAGGACGCGGAACGCCTCGGCGAGCACCCGGCTCTTGCGCGCGGAGAGGTTGATCGAACCGTTGCTGGTGACCACGTCGACGCTGGCGTCCTCGAGGGGCAGGTCCTCGATCTCGCCGCGACGGAACCCGACGTTGTCGAGCCCCGCCTCGTCGGCGAGTCGCCTGCCGCGCTCGATCATCTCGGGGAGCATGTCGACACCGATCGCCTGACCGGTCGGTCCGACCTCCCGGGCGGCGAGGAGGACGTCGACCCCCGCTCCGCAGCCGAGATCGGCGACCACCTCGCCGGAGCGCAGACGGGCGTGGGCGAGCGGGTTGCCGACCCCCAGCATCCACGAGCGCGCGGTCGTCGACAGGCTCGCCACCTGCTCGTCGGTGTAGAACGCCGCACCGAACCCGTCGGGTTCGTCGAGCTTCTGGTAGGCGTCTGCCACGAGTTGCTGGATCTCATCCTTGAACATCAGGTCGCGGGTCATCGGGGACCTCCGCGTCCATCGGGGTACGAAGTCTCCTTGTGGGATGGACGGACGTGGTCCGTCGCGTCCTCCGGGAGATGCTGCAGGTCGTCGATCACGTTGGTCAGGCGAGCCTCGACGTCCGGGGGGATCCCGACATCGGCCGCGTCCGCCAGGACGCCGCGGAGCTGTTCGGCGAACTCCAACTCGCCACAGCAGCGTCGGCAGAAGGCCAGGTGTTCCTCGACGCGGTCGCGTTCAGCTGCCTCGACGTCGTTCTCGAGGTAGTCCCACAGGCGCTGCACCGCCTCCGAACACGAGATCATCGCTGCGCCTCCTCTCGTTCCCGCAGCAGGCCGTTGCGGTCCGCGTACTCCCACAGGTCCTGTTCGAACCGCTTGCGGCCCCGGTGCAGCTGGGAGAGCAGCGTGCCCATCGGCAGGTCCAGTGCCTTGGCCACCTCGCGGGTCGGGACACCGTACATATGCACGAGCACCAGGGGCGTGCGGTAGTGGTCGGGAAGCTCGTCGAGCACCGCCCACACGTCGGGGACGCTGAAGCACGACAGGAAGTCGAGGTGCAACGAGTCGGAGTAGGGCAGCGGATCCTCGTCGGCGATCTTGCGGAACAGCGAGTACGACTCGTCGACGTCGTCGATCGGGGTCTCGTCGGCTCGTCGCTCGTCCCGACGGATCTCGTCGCGGACGAGGTTGACCAGGATCTGCCGGAGCCAGGCAGGGGCCGCCTGGTCGTCGCGGAGCTGGTCGAAGTTGTTGAAGGCCTTGACCAGGCACTCCTGGACCACGTCCTCCGCCCGGTCGCCGACCAGGCGGCAGGCGAGGCCGTAGAGCCAGGACAGGTGGGGCTTGACCACCTCCCTGAACTGCGCCTGAGGTCGCTGCGTCACGGTTCCCCTCGCGCTCGTGGCTCGACCCGCCCCCGGGGTCGTGTGCCCACCAGGATGCGGGTCGGAGCGACGGCCGTCCAGCCCCGGGACGTGAGCCCGGGACCGACGACGCGCCGTTGCGTTGGTCATGCGAAGGTTATGCGGTCATGCGAAGGTCGTGCAGACCTGGCGCAGGTTGCGGTGGGTCGGGTCGCTGCCGGCGAGTTCCCGCGTCCTGGCGGCCCAGGCCTCGGTCTCCGGCCGCGCGTCGTTGCGCTTCGCCTCCTCCTCGGAGGAGAAGTCGACCTCGATGAGGTAGCGGCCGGGCACCTCCTGGTCGGCGAGGACGCGGCACCCCTGGTAGCCGGGGGCGACCCCGTACTGCTCGGCATGCCAGGTGGCCAGGTGATCGTGTACCGCCTGCTCGTCCTGGACGCCGTCGATCTCGATGATCTGCGTGAACGACATGCTGTGTCCCTCCCTCACTTCGGGGTCGTCGCCGGGGTCGTCGGCGGGGTCGCACGACGCGGCGCGAGCCGCCACCGTCATCCCCGGTCACCCCCAAGGACGACACCGCGCTCCGCGATATTGCAGTCGGAAGCGGATCGGTGGTGGCTGGTGCGTCCCGCCGTCCCTCCACAGGCCCGAGGAGGCCCGCTCAGTGAGCATCGTCATCGACGCGTCGGTCGTGTTGGACCTGCTGCTCGGGGTACGGCGCGGTTCGGCCCGGCTCCGGGACGCACTGATCGCCCGGGAACCCGTCCTCGCGCCCGACCTCCTCGACGTCGGCGAGCGGCGTGTCTGCGACGAGGAGGGGTCAGGCTGGCTTGACGGCGCGGATGATCGCGCTGTGGAGGCCATCGGCCACCGCATGGGTGGGGGTGACGTCGACGTCGGTGAACCCGGCGCCCGACAGTCCCTCGCGGTACTCGGTGAAGGACAGCGCGCCGGCGATGCAGCCGACGTAGCTGCCACGCTCTGCGCGTGCCGCAGGTGAGAGGTCATCGTCGGCGACGACGTCGGTGATTCCGATGCGGCCGCCCGGCCGCAGGACGCGGAACATCTCCGCCATCACCGCGGACTTGTCGACCGAGAGGTTGATGACGCAGTTGGAGATGATGACGTCGATGCTCCCGGTCGGGAGCGGGATCGCTTCGATCTCGCCCTCGAGGAACTCCACGTTGGTCGCCCCGGCTTCGGCCGCGTTGCGGCGGGCGAGCTCGAGCATCTCGTCGGTCATGTCGAGGCCGTAGGCCTTGCCGGTCGCTCCGACCCGTGTGGCAGACAGCAGCACGTCGATCCCGCCACCCGAGCCGAGGTCGAGCACGGTCTCGCCCTCCCGCAGCTCGGCGACCGCCGTGGGGTTCCCGCAGCCGAGGCTGGCGAGCTTGGCAGCCTCCGGAAGCCCGCGTTGGTCGTCGTCCTCGTACAGCGGCAGACCGAACCCCTCGCCGACGAGGTCGTCGCGCTCGTCAGCGTCCCCGCAGCATCCGGAGAGCGAGGTCGCTGCCGTCGCGTAGCGGGCACGGACCTCCTCGAGTCGCTCGGCTCGGTCCGGTGGGGTCTGGCTCACCTGGTTCACGGCAGCCTCCTGGGAAGGGCTGGCGACACGGCGGGCATCGATAACCATCTATCTCGAGGAGGATGCCTTACTCATCGATGTTCGTCAATTCATCGACGTTCATCTACGCACAGAAGTTCGTCGGTGCATCGAGGCTCGAGACCTCGTTGCTCGTCGAGCTGCCGTGCTGCACCGACCGTGCGCGCCCGAGGACCCGCCCACCGCGTGCTGCGTGCCGGCCCGTCAGGTCAGAACGTTCCGGGCCCGTTCGATGTCGTCGACACCGAACACCAGCCGTGTCCGTGTCGCGAGGTAGAACAGATCGATGTTCACGCCGGCCTCGGCCAGCTTCCGGGCGTAGGAACCGAGGGTCCCGGGCTGGTCCTGCACGTCGACGACCAGCACCTCCCGCTCCTCGCGGACGGTCAGTCCGACGGCTTCGATCGCGCCTCGGACCTCGTCTTCGCCGTCCTCGACGAGGAGGTGGATCACCCCCTCTGACCCCTCGACCTGACCGCAGCCACCCGAGAGGTTGATGTCCGCACGCCCGACGGCCTCACCGAGATCGGCGAGCGCCCCCGGCCGGTTCTGCAGTGCGATAGCGATGTCACGCGCCATGGCGAGCTCCTTCGGGCCTCGTGGACACGATCGAGCATGGCTGCTCTTGCGGTCGGCGTCCAGACCCCTCGGCGGGAGCGAGTATCGATCCGGTGGCGTGCGGGAGGGGTTTCGGGCTCTGGTCGGGTCGCTGGGCCGCCTGCTGCGCGATCAGCTCTGCGGTGGGGCGAGCGGATCCAGGCCGCAGGCTCGCAGCAGCACGATCGTCTGAGCCAGCGGCAGCCCGATCACGTTGGTGTCCGAGCCGTCGACCCGATCGACCAGCACGGCACCGGCACCCTGCAGCGCGTAGGCGCCCGCCTTGTCGGTCGGTTCACCGGTGGCGAGGTACCACGCCACCTCACCGTCGGTGAGTTCGCGGAACGTGACGTCGGTCGTCACGAGGTCGGTGAGCTCTCGCTCGCCGTGCCGCACGGCGATCCCGGTCATGACCTGGTGGGTGTGGCCGGACAGCCGCCGCAACATCGCGGCGGCGTCGTCGGCGTCCCGCGGCTTGCCGAGCGCGATGCCGTGCAGCGCGACGATGGTGTCGGCGGCGAGGACCACCTCGTCGCGTAGGGGAGTCTCCACGTCGCCGCCGGGCCGGACGCTCGCCGCCGCCTTGGCCCGTGCCAACCGCAGGACCAGGACGTCCGGCGCCTCGCCGTCGAGCGGCGCCTCGTCGACGTCGGCGGGGCGGAGCTCCGGTTCGAGCCCGAGCCGTGCCAACAGGTCGCGCCGACGCGGGCTGGACGAGGCGAGCACCAACCGGGGTCGCTCGCCGCTCCCTCCAGGGCCGTGACGGGGATCAGCCACCGGACACCACCGTGGCGGCCTCGGCGTCGAGCGGGGCGTCGTGGACGCGGGAGTCGAGCCAGCCATGGGGGAGGGCGATGCGCTTCGGTCGGGTGGTGTGGCCACGCGGCTGGCGGCGCACGCCTTCGTCGAAGGGGATGCTCCGATCGAGGTCGCTCAACAGCTCACGCAGCTGCTCCAGCGAGTCGATCTGGTTGAGGGCGCGTCGTAGCTGACCTCCGACGGGGAAGCCCTGCAGGTACCACGAGGTGTGCCTGCGCAGTTCCCGGATCCCGGTGAACGCGCCGAAGGCGCCGACGAGCAGGTGCGCGTGCTCGACCAGCTGATCCGCTACCTGACCCAGGTCGGGTGGAGGCGGGACCTCCTCACCGGCGAAGGCGGCCTGCAGGTCACGGAACAGCCACGGTCGGCCGAGGCAGCCGCGGCCGACGACCACGCCGGCGCAGCCGGTCTCGTCGAGCATCGCCAGCGCGTCGGTGGCCTCCCAGATGTCGCCGTTGCCGAGCACCGGGACGTCGACCGCCTCCACCAGCCGCGCGATCGTCGACCAGTCCGCCGGGGGTCCGTAGCGCTGCTCCGCGGTGCGGGCGTGCAACGCCACGGCCGCGACCCCCAGGTCCTGGGCGATCCGAGCTGCCTCGAGGTAGGTGAGGTGTCGGTCGTCGATGCCGAGCCGGAGCTTCACCGTGACGGGCACGGTCCCGGCCTTGCGGACCACCGCGTCGATGATCGCGGCGTACAGGTCGCTGCGCCAGGGCAGGGCCGCGCCGCCGCCGTGGCGGGTGATCTTGGGTGCCGGGCAGCCGAAGTTCAGGTCGAGGTGGTCGACCTGTTCGGCGCCGACCAGCAGCTCGGTCGCAGCGGCGGCGTCGCGCGGCTCGATCGCGTACAGCTGGATCGACCGGGGGTCCTCGTCCGGCGCGAAGGAGGTCTTGAGCTGCGAGGCGGCATTGCCATCGATCAGCCCACGGGCGCCGACCATCTCGGAGACGTACAGCCCGCCGCCGTAGCGCCGGCACAGGGTGCGGAAGGGCGCGTTGGTCACACCGGCCATGGGAGCGAGCACGACGGGCGGCCAGACCTCGAGCGCGCCGAGGTCCAGGGCAGGCACCGTCGCCCGCGCGACGGATGGGGTGGCGCGGGCGTCGGCGTGGGCTGGTGAGGCGGGAGGTGCGCTGGGTCCTGGCATGGGCGCGAACCCTACCCCGAGGCTGCGCGGGATCCCTCGACCCGTCCACCTGTGTGAGCGAACATATGTTCGCTACGCTGGCCGAGCGTGGAGGAGAGGACCCAGCATGGCGGAGACGGTGGCGCAACGGCTGCGCTGGTCGACGGTCGAGGAGGAGCAGGAGCTCGCCCTGCCCGGCACCGGGGAGCGGATCACGCACCCGGGGTTCTCCGGGATCGAGTTCGTCCACGTGCGTGCCAAGAGCCTGCTCAACCACGTCCCGGCGGCCGCGGGCCTGCCCTTCGAGTGGACGATCAACGTCTACCGCGGCTGCACCCATGCCTGCACCTACTGTCTGACTCCGGACACCCCGATCCTGCTCGCAGATGGGCGGACGAGGCCCATCGGTGAGATCGAGGTGGGCGAGCGGGTGTACGGCACCCGCCGCGTCGGCGCCTCCCGCCGCTACGTGCCCACCGAGGTGCGTGACGTCTGGCGCACCATGAAGCGGGCCTACCGCGTCCGTCTGGCCGACGGCACGGAGCTGATCGCGAGCGGCGACCATCGTCTGCTCAGCGAGCGCGGCTGGAAGCACGTCGTGGATGATCCCCGGGCGGGCACGCAGCGACCTCACCTGACCCCGACCGACGTCCTTCACGGAACCGGCGGGTTCGCGGTGCCGCCCAAACCCGACGACGACTACCGCCGCGGCTACCTGTGCGGGATGCGCCGAGGCGATGCGAACCTCGCGACCTCCCTGTCGCCGAGGACCTCCACAGCCGCCGAAGGGGACAACTGGTGGAAGGGCTTCCTCGCCGGGAGCTTCGACGCGAGCGGCAGCTGCAGCCACGGGCTGTGGCGGCTGACGAGCGGCGACCCGACGAGCACCCGCCACGTGGTGGCGGGGATGGAACGGTTCGGGTTCACGACGGTCACCGAACCGGCCGCGAACGCAGGCACGGTGATCCGCCTGCTCGGCGGACTGCGAGAGCGGCTCCGCTTCTTCCACCTGATGGATCCCGCGATCTCGCGGGACCGTGACATCGCGGGCGTCGAGCTCGATTCCGATGCGGATCTCCGGGTCGAGGCGGTCGAGGACCTCGGGATCATCACCCCGATGGTGGACATCACGACCGGCACCGGCGACTTCATCGCGAACGGTGTCGTCAGCCACAACTGCTTCGCCCGGCCGTCGCACGAGTACCTGGAGCTCGATGCCGGCCGGGACTTCGAGTCGGTGATCGTGGTCAAGATCAACGCCGTCGAACGGCTCCGCGCCGAGCTGCGTGCTCCCAAGTGGCGCGGCGACCACGTCGCTCTCGGCACCAACACCGATCCGTACCAACGCTGCGAGGGCCGCTACCGGCTCACCCGCGGCGTGGTGGAGACCCTCGCCGAGGCGGGCAACAGCTTCTCGGTGCTGACCAAGGGCACCCTGGTCACCCGCGACCTCGACATCTACGCCGAGGCAGCACGCCGCGGGGTGTGCACGGGCGTGTCGATGTCGATCCCGACGCTGGACGAGCAGGTGTGGCGCGACTCCGAGCCCGGGACGCCCCACCCGCGGGCACGCCTCGACGCGATCGCGTCACTGTCCGAGGCCGGCGTGCCGACCGGGGTGATGGTCGCGCCGATCATCCCTGGCATGTCCGACGGCCGCGGTCAGCTCGACGCGGTGGTGGGTGCCGCGGTCGCGGCCGGTGCCACCTCGATCACCCCGATCGTGCTGCACCTGCGGCCGGGCGTGCGGGAGCTCTTCCAGCCGTGGCTCGCCGAGGTGCGTCCCGACCTGCTGGAGCGCTACGACGAGCTCTACACGGGCAGCTACGCGCCGGAGGCCGAGCGCCGTCGGATCAGCGCGATGGTGCACGAGCTGGTCGAGGCCCACGGCGGGACCCGCGAGCCGCCCCTCCGGGCCCCGCGCACGACCGCATCACGTCCCGAGGCGCCGAGCCGGTCGGACGAGGGGCCAACGGCCCACGAGCAGCTCACCCTGCTGTGACGCCCTCCGCCCTCGTCCGCCGCAGGACGGTGTCAACCGCGGGGGTCGTGGACGGTGCCGAGGAAGAGGATCGCGCCGGTCTCGCGGTCCGAGACCGTGAAGGCGAAGGGTCGATCGATCCGCATGTCCGGCGGAGCCGACGTCGGCATGTCGCCACCGGTGACGGCGGCGGCCTCGGTGCCAGCCTCGTCGACCCGGAGGTAGGTCTTCTGCACCACCGTGCCGAGCCACGGGTTCGCGGGGGACATCGGGGTGAAGTCCGCGCTCCCATCGAAGGCAGGGCCCATCCCGAGTGCAGCGAGTGCATCGTTGAGCTCCGCGTCCCACTCCAGTTCGAACCGCGGCAGCGTGAGCGTGCCGACGCGTTGGGAGGCGAGGTCGTCGACGCTGGCCTGCCAGGTGGCGACATCGAGCCCCGCGAGCAGCTCGTCGAGGGCGACGTCCTCCTGTGGCAGCAGGATCTCCATGCCGAACCGCTCGTCGTCGCCGTAGGGCAGGCGCACGAGCGTGTGGTCGGCCTGGTGGGAGACCTCCAACTCGAGCCCGTCGTCGGAGCGGTGCATCGTCGGTACCTCGACGGCGCTTCCGTCGGCGAGGGTGAAGGGCGCCTCACGGGTGTCCTCGGGATCGAACCGCTCGGTCCACTCGCCGAGGAAGTACACGGCGTTGATCAGCACCAGCACCGACCGTGGGTTGGGCAGCCCCAGGTCCTCGGCGATCGCCTCGATCAGCCCTTCGGTGTGGTCGGTGACCCAGTCGTCGATCGCGTCGGCGGTGGCCTGCTCGCCGAGCGGCGCCTCCTCGAGCGTCGCGCCGAAGGTGTCCTGGGCGTGGTCGAGGTAGTCCTGCTCGAAGGGTGTGCCCTCGTCCGCCCACAACGCGTTGGCGACGGTCAGCGTGACGTCGCCGCTGTCGACGAGGTCGGCGAGCAGCGCCGCGAACCGTACGTCGCGCGGGCCGTCGAGGCGCAGCACCTCGGTCATGGCATCGGCGGCCTCGCCCCCGGCCCCGGCGGCCACCATCGCGAGCAGCACGCTGGCCGACAACGGCGAGGTGACGGTGTTACCGGCCGGCTCGGCCACCTCGCGGTGCAGGTCGAATCCGAACGCGTTCGCCGCCGCCGCAACCTCGGCCGCTTCGTCGGCTGACAGCGAGCCGACCAGCTGCGGATCGATCCCGGTCCACCCGCCGGGATCGCGGTCATCCTCGGGCGGCACCTCGGGAACCTGGTCGGCCCCCGGTGGGCCCTCCGGTGTGGCAGCTTCCCCGCAGGCGGCGAGGAGCAGCAGGCAGGCCAGCAGCGCGGCCAGAACGCGTCGCATCCACGAACTCCCGATCGGATCCGCCCGGTGGGACGTCCGCGCGCCCCAGCGGGTTGCGCCCTGCCCGCGGGGGATCAGGGTGGTGGCATCGGCTCCCAGGCGTCGCCGAGGTAGCTCGGCGCGAACGCGTCCGGGTGGAGGATCTCGGCGAGGATGTGGGTGGACTCGACCAGCCGGGGTCCGGGACGGTTGAAGAAGCGGTGACCGTCGACGAGCGCCGTCCGGCCCGTCTGGACCGCCCGCAGCTGCGACCAGCCCGGCAGCTCCGTCAGCGCCGTTGCCTCCTCGCGGGTGCGGTCGAGGTCGAACCCGCAGGGGAGCACGACGATCACGTCCGGGTCCGCCACCGCGACCTCGTCCCAGTCCAACCAGGGGGAGTGCTGCCCGGCCCGGCCGAACAGCTCCTGCCCACCTGCGGCCTCCAGGAGTTCCGGCATCCAGTTGCCCGCCGCCATCGGCGGGTCGATCCACTCCAGCGTCAGCACCCGACGCCGAGGCAGCTCGGCTGTCCGCTCGGCGATGGCGTCGATGCGCTGCGACATCGAGGCGGCCAGCTCCTCGCCGCGTTCGGGGACGCCGAGCGCCGCCGCCACCCGGCGCACATCATCGAGGACGTCGGCCAGCGCGTTCGGTTCGAGCGCGACCACCTCGACGTCGCCATCGAGGTGGAGTTCGACCGCCTCCTGGACGTCGTCGGAGCTCACGGCGCAGACCTCGCACTGCGACTGGGTGAGCACGACGTCCGGTGCGACGGAGCGGAGCACGTCGGTGTGGACGCGGTAGACCGACAAGGCCTGTTCGAGGATCTCGCGCACCTGCCGGTCGATCGCGGCGCTGTCGCCGTCCATCCAGACCTTGGGTTCGGTCACGATCGGCAGCGTCTCGACGCCTGGGGGATGGTCACACTCGTGGGAGCGGCCCACGAGCGCGTCGCCGCACCCGAGCGCGTGCACGATCTCGGTGGTCGCCGGGAGCAACGACACGATCCTGGTCACCGGGCACCTCCGCGTCGCTGCCAACGGTAGGGCGCACGTGGCGCTCCCGCGTGGTCGCAGTACCGTCGGCACGCCCGACCCGCAGGGTTACGATCGCCGCCGCTCGGCACCGAGGATCGATGACCTCCTTCGCGAAGACCTACCTCAGCCGGTTCGAGCTCACCACCTCGCCGTCACGGGTCCGCTCGGCGCTGCTCGAGCCCGAACGGTGGTTGCCGTCGTGGCGACATCTCCGCGAGCTCGAGCTGGTCAGCTGCGGTGACGGGGACGGTGTCGGTCGCCGCTACCGCACCACGGTGCGGGCGATCACGCCCTACGAGCTGACGTGGGAGATGACCCTGGTCGAGGCCGCCGACGGGCTGCTCGTCTGGGACGCCGTCGGCGACCTCGCGGGGCGGGCCGAGCTCACGCTCAGCGGCGATCCGCACCACACCGACGTTCGAGCGCGATGGTCGGTCACGCCGACGCCGAGGTGGATGCGACGGCTCTGGCCGGTCGCGGGGCGGCTGTTCGTGCGCAACCACGACGCCATCATGCGACGCGGGGCCCGTCACCTCGCCGACCACCTCGACGTGGAGCTGACACGCGCCGAGCTCGATCGGAGGTGAGGTCGGCAGCCGACGTTCCTCAGACGCTCACCTACGCACGAGGTGGGCTGCCGGGCCGGGAGTGATCGCGGGATCGAACGGTGGTCATGTGAGCCGGACCAACGGATCACCCACAGCGACCGCGCCGGGCTCGATGATCACGGCGCCGACCGCGAGGTTCCCACGTCGCTCGCGGTGGATGCTGCGCAGGACGTCACGGTCGATGTCGAGGCCGGGTTGGGATCTGGTGACCATCACGCACCGTTGCACCTGCGTCTTCACGTCGAGTGTGGCCGTCCCCAGTCGCACCTGTTGGCCGACGAGTGCGTCCTCGCCCCCTCCCTCCAGGAGCACGTTGGACCGGAAACGCTGCGGCGCCCACGTCCCGAGCGTCGTGGCGGACACCAGCGAGACGCGGGTGCGCTCACTGTCGTGCCAGGCATGTCCGGGACCTTGCCAGGCCATCCAGTCGGTCTCCCGTTCGCTGTCGTTCGGGTTCTCGTAGACGCCCCCTTCTGCCCCAGCGCGGCGCAGCCGGACACGCCGGCCGAGCCAGCTGGAGAGCTCGTCGTCGGTCGCGAGCGGCAGGTGATCCGGGCCCGTGATCTCGACCGTGCCGTCGCGCCATCTGGCCGTAGCGAACAACAGGCGTGGCTCTCGTCGTGCGGTGAGGACGTGGCCGGTCGTCTCGTCGACGATCCCGAACGCACGATCACCCGCGAGCCCGTACGGCCCGATGTCGACCATCTCGACGCGTTCGCCCCCGAGCGATTTCACGGGGTAGCGCCACAGGGCTGACACGCGCACCACGGAGGGCCTCTCCAGGTCGGTTGCTGCCGGTGGATGGGGTGGTACCGCGACCCCCGTCATCTATCGGCACGTCGAGTGTGGGGAAGCCTATGGCGTCTGGTCCCCAGCTCGGCCAGCACGGCCCGCACCCCGTCCGCCACCCGGCACTACCCCACGGCGGAGAGCGAGGGGGAGCCGCTCGAGACCCCGCGCGCATGTCCGCGGCAGGAGACGGGTGTTCTTGTTGTGGAGACCGGTGCTCGCTGTCATAGTGGTCTGGCCATGTCTGGACGATCGGAGGGGCTGCCGCTGTCAGGGCCGCCGGTGGCGTTGGGCTCGCTGGTGGGGCGCGAGCGCGAGTGCGCGCTGCTGTCCGAGCTGCTGGGTGACGCCCGGTTGGTGACGTTGACGGGCCCGGGGGGCAGCGGCAAGACCCGGCTGGCGATGCAGGTCGCGGACCAGGTTGCGGGACGGTTCGCCGATGGGGTGGCGTGGGCCGAGCTCGCGGGGATGAGTGGTCCGGCCGGGGTGGTGACGACCGTGGCTGGTGCGCTGGGGGTGCCCCAGCGCACCGGGCGCAGCCTGGCGCAGGGACTGGAGGAGCGGCTCGGGAACCAGCGGCTCTTGCTTGTGGTGGACAACTGTGAGCACGTCGCCGCGGCGTGCGCAACCCTGCTCAGTCGACTGCTGGCGACCTGTCCGGGACTTCGCGTGCTGGCGACCAGTCGAGTGCCGCTGGCGATCGCGGGGGAGACGACCTTCGGGGTGGCGCCACTGGCAGTGCCTGACGTCAGGGCCCGTACGCCCGCCGAGGTCGAGTCGTCGGCAGCGGTGCGGCTGTTCGTGGTTCGCGCCCGGCAGGCGGACCCTGGTTTCGCCCTCAGCGGATCGAGCGCGCCGATCGTCGCGGAGGTCTGCCGGCGACTCGACGGTCTCCCGCTCGCGCTCGAGCTGGCGGCCGCTCGCGTCCGGTCACTTGGGGTGGCCGAGATCGCTGCCGGGCTGGACGATCGGTTCCGACTGCTGGCCGAGGGGCCGCGAGATGCTGACCCGCGCCAGCGCAGCTTGCGCGCTTCTGTGGCCTGGAGCGAGCGACTGCTCGAACCCGCCGGTCGCCTCACCCTCGCCCGACTGGCCGTCTTCGCTGGCAGCTTCACCCTCGAGGCCGCTCGTGCTGTGGCCGTCGAGGATCGAACCGACGCGGACCGGACGCGGAACACGGTCGCTGCGCTGGTGGACACCTCGCTGCTGGTCAAGACCGACGGGCAGGACGGGCACGCGCGTTATCGGCTGCTGGAGACGGTCCGCGCCTATGCCCGGGAGCGGTTGACCGAGCGCGACGATCCCGGCCGGGCGCGTGAGCGACATCTCGACCACTACATCGAGCTGGCACGACGGGCGGAGACGGGGTTGGCGGGCCCGACGCCTGAGACCTGGCTCGACCGGCTCGCTGCGGATCTCGACGACCTGCGGGCTGCCATGGACCACGCACTGGTCGCTGGCCGGCCCCTGGCCGTGCTCGAGATCGCCCAGCCCACCTTGCCGTTCTGGATGGCTCGCGGGCTGTACGTCGAGATGCGACGCCGGCTGGCCGACGCGGTCGCGTCGCCGGTCCTCAGCGACCCCGAGCGGGCACGGGGCCTCGCGTCCGCGTCGGTGTTGGCCGCGATGGGCGGTGACTTCCCCGCAGGTCACGGGTTCGCCAGCCGAGCGGTCGCCCTCGCCCGCGAACTCGGGGACGACCCCACCCTGGCCCGGGCGCTCGTCCTGCGGTCGTGGTGCGGGTTCTACGGCGGCGCCGTCGACGGTGAGGGCGTCCGTTCAGATCTCGAGACGTCCCTCGCGCTCACCGAGCAGCTCGGCGACGCCGAGGCGCACGCGCAGGCGCTGACCTACGCCGGCGCGGTCATCCAGCGGCTCGAGACGATCCCTGCGGGGCGTGCCCGGCTCGAGCAGGCGATCGCGGTCACAGAGGCGGGCGGCTCCACCCAGCTGCTCGTGATCGCGTACGCGTTCCTGAGCGGCATGTCGGTGTTCGCGGGCGAACTCGATCGCGCGCACAACGAGGCGCACCTCGTGCTCCGGCTCGCCCGGGAGCAAGGGCAGGAGGCCTTCTCGGCCGTGGCCCTGATCGTCCTCGGGCTCATCGCCGTCGTGCGGGACGACGAGGAGCAGGCCTGGGCACGGCTCGGCGAGGCAACCAGGATCGCGCGGGGTCGGGGTCTGCCCACCTTCGACATGATGGTTCGCCGCATCGGCGCGGTGGCCAGCCTCCGCTTCGCGTCGTTGCCCGAGGCCCGTCGTGCTGCCGAGGCGGCCCTGGAGGTGGCACGGGAGGCGGGCAGCCGCTGGGACGAGTCCGCCGGCGAGTGGCTGCTGGGGTTGGTCGCGCACGAGGAGGGTGAGCGGTCGGTCGCCCGCACCCACCTGGAGCGTGCCCGCAGACTGTCGAACGATCCCACCTACCCGCCGTGGCACGGTCGCGCGTTGCTGGGCCTGGCGGGCGTGGCGGATGCCGACGGGGACCCCGAGGCATCCTGGGAACAGGCGCACGAGGCTCTGGCCACGTTCGCCGACCACGGTGACCGGCTCGGTGCCGTCGACGCCCTCGAGATGGTGGCAACGGCGGCTGCGGGGCTCGGCCGACCCGAGCTGACGATCCGGTTGCTGTCGGCTGCCGAGCGGTTCCGTCGCGAGACCGGCATCGTCCGCTCCCGGCCCCAGGCTGAGTCCTGTGACCGTTGGTTCGCCGATGCCCGGGAGCGGTTCGATGCCGACAGGGGCGCCGCCTGCCGGGACGAGGGCCTGGCGATGTCGCTCGAGGACGCGGTGACCTACGCCCGGCGGGGCCGCGGTGAGCGTGACCGCCCACGTATCGGCTGGGGATCGTTGACCCCGACCGAGCGAGAGGTGGCCGAGCTGGTCACCCGCGGGTGCAGCAACGCCGAGATCGGTGCACAGCTGCTGGTGAGCGTCAACACCGTCAAGACCCACCTGTCGCGCATCTACGCGAAGATGGGCATCGATGGGCGGGCCGAGCTCGCCGCCGAGGCGACACGGCGCGAGCATGACGGCGATGCGCCGGGCGGGGGTCACCCGGTCGGGTGACGATCGCCGAGGCCGAGAGCGTCATGCTTGGGATCGGGCCGGTGAGCCCTACGCACCGGGTCCGCACCCCGACACGAGGAGCATCCCATGATCACCGATCGCATCCACCGCACCGTCTCCGCCGACGGCACCGAGATCGCCGGCCGCGTGCACGGACAGGGGCCGCCGCTGGTCCTCGTCCACGGCCGGCTCGAGGATGGCGAGCTCAGCTGGAACGCCTTGCGACCGCTGCTGACCGACCGGTTCACCTGCTACGCGCTGAGCACCCGCGGCCGCGACCTCAGCGCTGACCATCCCGACCTCTCCCCGGGACGACTCGTCGAGGATGTCGTCGCGTTCGTGGACAGTTTGGGCGAACCCGTCGGGCTCGTCGGCCACTCCAGCGGGGCCGGACTGGTGCTGGGCGCTGCCGCCGAGGCCACCAGCGTCGTCGGCGTCGCCGCCTACGAGCCGGTGGTCCCCGCCGTCATCAGCGAGGACGACGTCGCCCGTGTGCAGGCCGCGATGGTCCGTCACGCCGACGCCGCCGCCGAAGGCCGGTATGCGGACGCGGCCCGGATCCTGTTCGACGAGTCTCCGATGGCCACCGATGACGAGGTGGCGGCGATGACGGCCCTGGGCCACTTCGATGCGATGGCGCGCTACGTCCCGGTCAGCCTCCGCGAACTCGAACAGGCCGCCACGTCCGAGACGCCTGACTTCAGCGACCCGACCGTCCTCGGCCAGATCAGCGCCCCGGTGCTGCTGCTGCACGGCGAGCGAACCGCCCCGTTCGCCACAGACAGCCTGCGCCACCTCGACCCCCACCTACCCGACAGCGAGGTCCGCGAGGTCCCTGGCGCCGCCCACTTCGGCCCCCTCCTCGCCCCCGAGGCCGTTGCCGCAGAGCTCACCCGGTTCTTCACGGCCGTCCACGCGCAGCCCCAGGCGCCACAGCCCACCGCGACGGAGAGTTGACGCGTCGGCGGGGCCAAGCCGCACCACCCATCGAGCACCGCTGTGCTGAGGGCCATCGGCCTCGTGGTACTCGTGCAGCAGAAGCATCCATCGCCACGGCCGAGGGTGAAGCGAAGCCCTCGCCATCGTCCGGTGAGCTCGGCGCCGAGCCTCGGGAACTCGGACAGGCAGCGCAGGTTGGACCGCGCACGCTCGCGGGCATCCGCTGGCAGGGTGAGGGCAGCGACGGGCCGATCCAGGTCGTCGACCGCAACGCGGGACAGCTCGTCGCGAGCCACCCGCTACAGCACAGCTCGACGTGGCGGCTCCTGCCTGCCCCTCGCGTAGAACCCACGCAGGGCGGGACCTTGGTCCCTGGGGTTCGGGGTACTTCGGCAGGGAGATCGGGGAGTTTGTCCCTCTGCCTGGCGCTAACCATGAGCGAGGGTGTCAACATTGTCGAACGCGATGAACGTTGCCGATCGCGATGGAGGTCGTGATGCGCTCATTCTCCCGGACCGCTGCCGTCCTGGTGGTGCCGCTGCTGCTCGTGGCGGGCTGTGCGGGCACGACGGTGCAGGAGCCGCTGGTTGCCCCCGAGCGGGAGCCGATCGAGCCGGCGACGACCAGCTGGGACAGCGGCGTCTCCCCGCAGGAGGCGGTCGAGGGTCTCGACGACCCACCGCCGGAGGGCTGGGAGCCCCGCGACCCGCGTCTCGCCCCCGCACCCGAGGGCGACGTGCACGAGTTCGAGATCCGTGCGTCCCACGCCAACATGGAGATCGCCCCGGGCCAGAAGCAGCCCGTGTGGACCTACGACGACATGCTCCCGGGCCCGACCATCCGCGGCAAGGTGGGCGACACCTTCAGGATCAGGTTCATCAACGACGCGGAGATGGAGCACTCCATCGACTTCCACTCCTCGAAGGTCGCACCCAACGTGGAGATGCGCACCATCCAGCCCGGCGAGGAGCTGCTGTACGAGTTCGAGGCCAAGCACGCCGGCGTCTACATGTACCACTGCGGGACGGCTCCGGTGTTGCAGCACACCGGCAACGGGCAGCACGGCGTGATGATCATCGACCCGCCGGACCTCGAGCCGGTCGACCACGAGTTCTGGCTCGTCCAGCACGAGCTGTACTTCGGTGGGCTCAACGAGGCGTACAACAAGATGATCGCCGAGCGGTGGGACGCCGTGGTGTTCAACGGCTACCCGTTCCAGTACGTGCACGCGCCCATCGAAGGTGTGGAGCCGGGCGAGCGCGTGCGCATGTGGGTGATGAACAACGGGCCGAGTGAGAACTCCTCGTTCCACGTCATCGGCACGATCTTCGACACGGTCTACAAGGAGGGCTCCTACCGGCTCCGCCAGGACGTCGATCCTGACGGTGGTGCGCAGTCGATCGACCTCCAGCCCGCGCAGGGCGGCTTCGTCGAGTTCACCTTCGACACCGACGGGACCTACCCGTTCGTGACCCACAAGTTCGCCAACCTACCCAAGGGCGCGGTTGGCATGTTCGTGGTCGGCGACGTCGAGCTCGGCGAGGACGCGGGCCACTAGACGAGCCCTGACGGCTCCGGAAGCACGACGCTGACGAGCGACAACGAGCGAGACCAGGAGGGCGTGGTGACGGCAGAGCACGACAACGACGCGACGGACCCTGCGGGCACCGCCCCGGAGGTCGCCGCCCCGCACGGCACGAACCCAGAGCCGGTCTCCCCGGTCGGGAGCGAGCAGTGGGCACGGGAGGTCCTGGACAGCGCGGACGCCGACACGGAGTTGGGCTTGGCTGCGGCCCGTGACGCCATGGCGGTCGCCGCGGGCGAACTCGACGAGGCCGAGTTCCGCGACCGCTACGAGGTCGACTACCTCAAGGAGTTCGGCACCGACCGACGTCCGCGCCTAGCCGACGGCCTGACCCGCCGCTACACCGAGCCGGCCGTCACCGGGCGGCCGCCTGCCGCGCCGCCGCTGGCGAGCAGTGGGGACTGCGGCAGCGGTGGTGGGGGAGGTTGCGGCTGCGGCGACGCGGACGACATCCCAGCGTCCGTCGACGGAGATGGGCTTCCCACCGTGGAGGCCGGGGCGGCGGACACGCCCGCGGCCGTGTCGCGGCGCAGCGTGATGAGGGCGCTCGGAGGCACCGCGGTCGCCGCGCTGTTCTTCGCCGAGGCGTTCCGCAGGGGCGCGTTCGCCGCGCCCGGGGATACACCCGGCATCGGTGACCCGCTGCCGCTGGCGGGCGAGGTCAAGAAGGGCGCGGGTACCGGCACGGTCGCGCCCGGCGAGCAGCTGGGCGTGCAGTACGGCATGGTGATCGACCTCGAGCGCTGTGACGGCTGCATGGAGTGCGTGCGCGCATGCAGCGACGACCACGGCCTGTCCGACGGCGTGCTGTGGCCCTACGTCTTCGCCTACCAGGAGCCCGAGCGGGACGACACCATCTACATGCCGCGCATGTGCCAGCACTGCACCCGTGCGCCCTGCGTGATGGTCTGCCCCACCGGCGCGCGCCACCGGCGACTGGCCGACGGGCTGGTGCTCACCGACTACGACGTGTGCATCGGCTGCCGCTACTGCCAGGTGGCCTGCCCCTACGGCGTCAACGTGTTCCAGTTCG
>CAYVJT010000029.1:18727-23748 GCA_964451855.1 uncultured Actinomycetota bacterium | reverse complement strand
CCCCACCGAGGTGGAGGGGTCGAGGTTGCCCGTCGGCTCGTCGCAGAGCAGGATCCTCGGGTTGTTCACGAAGGCCCGGGCGATGGAGACCCGTTGCTGCTGGCCACCGGACAGCTCGTGCGGGAGCGCGTTGGCCTTGGCCTCGAGGCCCACGAGCTCGAGCACCTCGGGGACGCGGCGCCGGATCTCGCGCCGGTTCTTGCCGATCACCTCGAGGGCGAACGCGATGTTCTCGCTCACGGTCTTGTTGGGCAGCAGCTTGAAGTCCTGGAACACGTAGCCGATCTCGCGGCGGAGCGCGGGGATCTTCCAGGCCCGCAGCGAGGTCAGGTCCTTGCCGGCGACGTGGATCCCGCCCGCATCCGGCAGTTGCTCGCGGGTCAGCAGCCGCATCAAGGTCGACTTGCCGGAGCCCGAAGGGCCGACGACGAACACGAACTCCCCCTTGGCGACCTCCAGGGAGACATCCTTGAGGGCGACGACCTCGTCGTCGCCACCGCGCTTGTAGGTCTTGGTGACGTTCTCGAGCTTGATCACGACGGCTCGCTCGTGTCGGGGCAGGGCACGGGGAGGTGAGCTGGGCGGTGAGCTGGCGGCGGGCATGCCGCCGCGCTGGGCGGAACCCGAACCACCGGCGGAGCGTACCCCGTCGTCGCGCACGTCCCGTGAAGGCACGGGCGTGGCCGTTCGGCCGGGGCCGGTCCGAGCTGGTCAGTCCGGTGGGGTCTCGGCCTCGGCGGCCTCTCGGACACGACGCCGTAGCTCCGCCTCCAGCAGTCCGTCGAGGTCGCCGTCCAGCACGTTCTGCACGTTGCCCGTCTCGTACTCCGAGCGCAGGTCCTTGACCATCTGGTACGGGTGCTGGACGTAGCTGCGGATCTGCGAGCCGAACCCGACGTTCTGCACGCCACCGCGCAGCTCGTCGAGCTGTTCCTCGCGCTTCTGGCGCTCCAGCTCGGCGAGCTTGACCTTGAGCACCCGGAGCGCGACGGCCTTGTTCTGGTGCTGGGACTTCTCGTTCTGGCAGCTGACGACCAGCCCGGTCGGTACGTGGGTGATCCGCACCGCAGAGTCGGTCGTGTTCACGCTCTGGCCCCCCGGACCCGAGGAACGGTACACGTCGACCCGGATGTCCTCGTCGGGGACCTCGATCTCCTCATCGACCTCAGGCAGCACCGGGACGACGTCGACGAGCGCGAACGAGGTCTGTCGGCGCGCCTGTGAGTCGAAGGGGCTGATGCGCACCAGCCGGTGGACGCCATGCTCCACGTTGAGGAAGCCGTAGGCATCAGGGCCGCGCACCTCGAAGGTGGTGGACTTCAGGCCCGCCTCGTCGCCCCAGGACTGGTCGTACACCTCGACGTCGTAGCCGCGGTTCTCCGCCCAACGCAGGTACATGCGCTGCAGCATCTGCGCCCAGTCCATGGCGTCGACGCCACCCTCACCCGCGTGGATCGAGATGATCGCATCGGCGTCGTCGTGCTCGCCACTGAGCATCGTCGCCAGCTCGAGGCGGTCGAGCTCGGTGCGGATCTCCGCGAGGCCGTTGGCGACCTCGGTGGCGGACGCGGGGTCGTCCTCCTCCCCCGCGAGCTGGTCGAGCACCTCGAGGTCGTCGAGGCGGTCGCTGAGCCGCTCGACCCGCGCCAGCTCGCCCTCGACGCGCTTGAGCTCGATCGTGACCTCGCGGGCACGGTCGACGTCGTCCCACAGGCCGGGCTCTCCCGCGAGTGCCTGCAGCTCCCCGAGGCGGTTGCGCTTGCCGTCGACGTCCAGGTCCACAGCGAACCGTTCGAGCCGACCGCGCTCCTTGGCGAGCTCGTCGGTGTAGGTCGTGGCCATGCTTCTCGATCCTCCCTCGTTCGACCACCGGTCTGGGCGTGCCTCGCGGCTGGCTCGAGGTGGCGGCGCCGATCGTGGCTCGTCGCTGCAGCGGTCGATCGACGATGCTACCCCCGCGGGCTGTAGCCTCGGTCCGGTCGTTGAGGGGCGAGCTCCGGGAGGCGCCGTGGAAGGTGACACGCTCGTGATCGGGGCGGGCAGCGCCGGCCTCGCCGCAGCCAAGAGCCTGCGGCTCAGCGGGTTCGAGGTGGACCACGTCGAGCGCGCCGACGACCTGGGTGGCAACTGGAACATCGAGGCCGAGACCAGCCGCGTGTACGCCACCACCCACATGATCTCGTCCAAGCCGTTCACCCAGTACCCCGACTTCCCGATGCCCGACAGCGCCCCCGACTACCTGCACCACACCGACGTGTTGGCCTACCTGCACCGGTACGCCGACCACTTCGGGCTCACCGAGCGCATCGAGTTCCGCACGTCGGTCGAAGCGTGCACGCCGCTGGGCGAGGCGCGCGACAGCGGCTGGGCGGTCGAGCTCGACGGCCCCGACGGTCCCGAGACCCGCCGCTACCGCCGCCTCGTGGTCGCCAACGGACACAACTGGTTCCCGAAGCTGCCCAGCTACCCCGGTCAGGACGACTTCACCGGCGAGCTGATCCACGCGGCCACCTACAAGCATCCCGATCAGCTCGCCGGCAAGCGGGTCGTGGTGGTCGGGGCCGGCAACACCGGCTGCGACATCGCCGTCGACGCGGCGCTGCGGGCCGACGCCGCCTACCACTCGACCCGGCGTGGCTACTGGTACGCCCCGAAGTACGCGCTCGGTCGCCCCGCGGACCAGGTCTCCGACCTGATCTTCACGCTCGGGCTGCCGATCAGGGCCACACAGTGGCTGTTCGAGCAGACCGCGAAGCTGGTCATCGGTCGCTACGAGCGGTTCGGGCTGCCGACGCCCGACCACCGCTTCCTCGAGACCCACCCGATCGTCAACCAGACCCTGCTCTACCACGTCGGCCACGGCGACATCACCCCGGTGCCCGACATCGCCCGCTTCGACGGCGGCGAGGTCGAGTTCACCGACGGCCGGCGCATCGGGGCCGACCTGGTCGTGTTCGCCACCGGCTACCTCATCCGGTTCCCCTTCCTGCCGGACGACGCGATCCCGTGGCAGGACGGCCGCCCCCGGCTGTACCGCAACGTGCTCCACCCCGGACGCGACGACCTCGCCGTCATCGGGCTGATCCAACCGGACTCCGGCCAGTTCTGCCTCGTGCACTGGCAGACGGTCCTGCTGGCCCGCTACCTGGAGCTGCTGCGGGTGGCGCCGACGTCCGCCGCAGCATGGCGCCAGCGGACCGCGGCGCGGCTGGACGATCGCTCCCAGGCCGGGGTGGAGCTGGTCGACTCGACACGCCACCTCGTCGAGGTGGAGCACCTGGACTACATCGAGGACCTCGCCGGCGACATCGCGGAACTGGAGGAGCGGCTCGACCGCGAGGCAGCCGACACCGAGGTGGTCGCGTGAGCTCACGGCCGCCCGGACGAGGTGGTGGGTCGAGGTCGCGCCGACACCCGTACGAGCCGGTGCTGCGGCGCCGCGACTGGACCTTCCCGCCACCGGCGCTCCGCCACCGCGAGATCGTGTCCGTGGTACCCGACGACCCGGTACCGGGACGTCCTCCGCTGCTGTTCGTCCACGGCGCCGCGATGGGCGCGTGGGCGTGGGAACGCTGGCTGCCAGCGGCCGCCGAGGCTGGTTGGTCGGCCCACGCGGTCAGCCTGCGCGGTCACGGCCGCAGCGACGCGCCGAGCCCGCTGGCCCGCACGCCGCTGCGCTACTACGAGCACGACGTGCTCCAGGCGATCACCGAGCTCCCGGCCGCGCCGGTGCTGGTGGGACACTCGTTGGGGGCGCTGGTGGTCCAGCACGTCCTCGAGCGGTACCGGGCGGCTCCGGCCGGGGTGCTGGTGTGCCCCGCCCCGCCGCGGCACGGGGTGGAGGTGTTCGGGGCCTTCCTGGCGAACGACCCCGGGGCGCTCGCGGCGGTGTTCGCCGGACGCCAACCCCGGCCGAAGGCGGCGTCGCTGTTCGGCCCGCACACCGACCCCGCGCGGGCGCAGGCGTACGCCGTCCGCATGGGGCACGAGTCGATGCTCGTCCCGCTGCAGGTCGTCGCACCTCGACGTACCCGGGATGTGCGTACCCCGCTGCTGGTGATCGGCGGCGGCGAGGACCGGATGGTGCCACCCCACGCCGTGACCCGTACGGCACGCACCTTCGGGACGCGGGCGCACCTGTTCCGCGGGCTCGGCCACCTGCTCATGCTCGAGGACCGGGCCCAGGCACCCTTGGAGTTCATCCTGGCATGGCTGCAGAGCACGCTTCGCGAGCCCTGAAGGGGTCGTGCTCCGGGTCAGCGTTCCGGGGTGGCGACGCGGTCGGCCTCGGTGATCTCGCGCAGGACCCGGGCCGGGTTGCCGACGGCGACGACCCCGGCCGGCAGGTCGCGGACGACGACGGCACCGGCACCGACGACGGTGTCGTCCCCGATCGTCACGCCCGGGCCGACGATCGCCCCTCCACCGAGCCACACGTTGTCCCCGATCGTGATCGGTTCGGCGGCCTCCCACCCGGCACGACGGGCCACCGGGTCGATCGGATGCGTCGCGGTGAGCAGTTGGATGCGCGGACCGACCTGGCAGGACGCCCCGATCGTGATCGGCACGACGTCGAGCATCACCGCGTCGAAGTTGATGAACGTTCCGGCGCCGATGCGGATGTTGGTGCCGTAGTCGCAACGGAACGTGGGGTGGATGACGACCCCGTCGCCGAGCTCGCCGAGCAGTTCCCGCAGGATCGCCGTGCGCTCCGCGGGCGCCGCGTGGGGCGTCGCGTTGTAGCGATCGGTCAGCGCTTGGGCGTGCGCCTGGTCCTCGACGAGCACCGGGTCGTCCGCGACGTAGAGCTCACCGGCGAGCATCCGCCGCTTCATCTGCGACATGCCACCTCGAGGTCGTCGGTCGTCCGGGAGACGTGCTCAGGGACGCTCGCCGCTGGAGCTGAGGATCACCTCGAAGCCCCACAGCTCGGAGCCGACCGCGGCGGGACCACCCTTGGGCGCGTCGTCGGCACCGTGTCCGTGCTCGGCGCCGTGCCCGTGCCCGCCGCCGTGCCCGTG
>CAYVJT010000029.1:3570-18627 GCA_964451855.1 uncultured Actinomycetota bacterium | reverse complement strand
CGCCGTGCCCGTGCCCGCCGCCGTGCCCGTGGCTCTCGCCTGCCTCGGCGTCCTTGGCGTCCTGCGAGGACTGGGCGTGGCCACGTTGGAACGCGGCGGAGTCCATCCACGCCTTGAACGACTGCTCGTCACGCCACTTGGTGACCACGAGGTAGCGGTCGGTGCCCTCGGTGGGGCGTAGCAGCTCGAAGGACTCGAAGCCGTCCACCTTGTCGACCTCGCCGGCCCGGGCCGCGAAGCGCTCCTCGAGCACCTCACCCTTGCCCTCGGGAACCTCCAGGACGTTGATCTTCACGACGGACACGGAAGCCACCTCGTTGTCGGTGCGGGCAGGTTGCCGACGAGGGTAGGCACTCAGGCCAGGGTGCGTGCTGCACGGCGGCATCGCGTGGGTCGAGCCCCGCCCTGTAGGGTCGAGCGTGTCGTGGTGCGAGCCGAGCTGCGTCCCCCGCTGAGGACCCGTCGTGAACCGCTGATGCCACCCGCCTCCCCCTCTGCCCGCATCGATCGGGGCGCTTCGTGGTGACCTCGATCGGGTCCGCGAGCCCGAAGCGTGCCCTGGTCGTGGGAGCCACGGTCACGGTGGTGTGCTCGCTGCCGGTGTTCTTCACCGGTGCGATGGCGGTCCAGTTGACCGACGACCTCGACTTCGGAACGGTCGGCATCGGCGGAGCGGTCGCGGTGTTCTTCGGAACGATGGGGCTGACCTCGATCCACCTGGGGCGCCTCGTCGACCGGTTGGGCGCGGCCCGCTCGATGCGCATCGCGACGGTGGTGGCGGCGACCGCGGCGCTCGGCATCGCCGTGCTGGCGACCGACTGGCCGACCCTCGCCGCCTGCCTGGTGGTGTCGGGTCTGGCGGCGGCGCTGGCGCAACCGGCGGCGAACCGCCTGCTGGTCAACCGGGTCAGGCTCGCCCGGCTGGGGACCGCGTTCGGCTTCAAGCAGTCGGCGCCGCCGGTCTCGTCGATGTTGGCTGGCCTGGCCGTCCCCGCGATCGCCCTGACCGTCGGGTGGCGGTGGGCCTACGCGCTGGTGGCGGTGCTCGCGCTGCTCGCCAGCGTCGCCGTCGGGCCCCGTCCCCCGTCCACGTCCTCGTCAGGCAGGTCCGCGACGCGGGGCAAGCGGGCTCCGCTGCGTAACCGCCCCACCCTGGTGGTGCTCGCCGGAGGGTTCGGGATGGCGTTCGTGGCGAGCTCGGCGGTGCTCGCCTTCTACGTCGATGCAGCCGTGTTCGCGGGCGCCAGCCCCAGCTTCGCGGGGCTGGCGTTCGCCAGCGGCAGCCTGGCAGCGGTGGCGACCCGGCTGATCTCGGGGGTGGCGTCCGACCGGTTCGCGTTCAGTCCGCTGCGGCTCAGCGCGGGGCTCCTCGCCGCCGGGGCCCTCGGCCTCGGCCTGCTGGCCACGCAGCATCCGACGGTGATGGCCTTCGGGGCGCTCGTGGCGCTCGCCGGGACGTGGGGGTTCCCCGGGTTGTTCTGGTTCGCCCTGGTGAGCGCCTACCCCGACACGCCGGGCCGGATCACGGGAGCGATGGCGCCGGCGGCGATCGGTGGCATCGTCGGGCCCACCGGCATCGGCGCGGTGGCTTCCAACGTCAGCTACACGGTGGCCTGGAGCCTGGCGGGCCTGCTCGCGTTGCTGGCCGCGACGGCGCTGCTGTACGGCGCACACCGGTTGGGAGTGGAGGGGGCCACCGCAGCAGCCGCGGACTGAACGCCCGCGGCGGCGCGGCTCCTGTCCTCAGGTGGGTGTCCTCAGGCGGGTGCCCTCAGGCGCGTGGGGTCGCAGCGGGGTCGTCTGTGGGCTCATCAGTGGGTTCAGACGCCTCGGGACGTGGCTGCGGATCGAGCCGCACTGCCTCGCGGCGCTTCGGCCGTCCACGCAGGAGCAACACCACCCCGATCGCGATGAGCACGGCTGGCACCACGTAGCGGCCGATGTGCTGGGCGCCCACCAACGTCGAGGCGCCGACCGTGGTGAGCACGCCGCCCGGGATCAGCGGCCACCACCAGCCACCTCGCGCCCCGTCGACCACGACGTCGACCACCGCGATCGCGAGGAAGCCGGCGCCGAGCCCGAGCACCACGGCCTCGTCCGGACCGCCCTGGGAGGTGACCACGATCCCGGTCCCGAGGCCCGTGAGGATCGCCCCCGGGATCAGCAGCCCGTAGCTGCGGGTGGCGACGTAGGCGATGAGGAACCCCCCGCCGAGCATGAGCACGACGATCTCACCGCCGATGCCCGTCGTCATCGCCACGAGGAGCGCCGCGCCCAGCGCGATCAGCAGCAACCCCAAGACCCGTGAAGGACCCATCAACCCGTCTCCTGTCCACGTCTGCTGTCCACGTCTCCTGGGTACGGGACGTGACGCCACGTGGCGCCGGTCGGCTACGCGTCCAGTCTCGCGCACCACACCGCGACCGGGCAGGGGCGTTGGGCCCCGCGCCTCGGGCCGAGTGCCGTGGTCCACGTGCCGGGAGCGAACGTCTGCACGTGACAGGTACGGCCACGCCGATGCGACCCGGCGGTCGGCAGCGCGCGACAGCGTCGGATCACCAACCGCGCGTGCCGGGGCCGCCCTTGAACGGACCGACGATCCGCGAGGTGACCCAGGAACCGTAGAAGTCGCCCGGCACCGAACGGACCACCTCGTCGTCGACGGTGCAGCGATCGACGCGCTCCGGGTAGAAGGCGATCGTGCCGGTCAGCGGCTCGTAGCCCGGGGTGGGAGCGTCGTACCACCAGCAGGCCAGCTCCGAGCGGTGGTCGCCGACGACGAGGTCGGCGTAACTGGCCGCGCCCTTGAACTCGCACCACGTGCGGTGTCGGCTGGGTACGAGCAGATCCGCGCGGACGTCGTCGCGGGGCAGGTAGTACACCGGAGGATGCGACGTCTCGAGGACCCGCAGTGCCCGGTGCGACTCGGCAACGAGCTCACCACCGAAGACCACCTGGACGTGCTCGGTACTGAGATCGATCGCCGGTGGGCGCGGGTAGTCCCACACCGACTCCTGGCCGGGTCCCGGCGTCTCGGCAACGGGACGGTGCATGTCACCACCTCCTCGACATCACGACAGGTTCGTGCGCGGACGGCAGAGCGGATCGCCCTGTGGCCCGCACCGGCGCACCCCGCTGCCCGCACCGGCGCACCCCGTGGCCCGGACCGGTGCACCCCGCGGCCCGGGGGCGGGCACCGTGGGTCCGACGTCGGCGCTCCTGGCGCCTACCCTGAAGTCTCGACCTCGCGACGACGACCAGGCGGAACCTCGTGGCTCGGATCCCGGACAGGAAGGAGCACGCACGCCGGTTCGCTGAGCTGCCGCTCGCGGATCGGCGGAAGATCGGGCGTGCCGTCAACCGCGGACAGCCCGTCGAGAAGCGGGCTCATGCGGTCTTCGCGGTGGGTGTCGCGCGTCGTCAGCAGCGCTTCTGGCGGTACGCGTGGCTGCTCGGACCGGTGATCGGCCTCGCCCAGTTGCCCTTCGTGGAGGTCGAGGCAGCGCTGTTCAACCTCGCGTTCGGCACGCTCGTGCTCGGCGCGATGGCCGCCTACTGGCACTGGCGTGCGCGGCAGGCCGAGGCGGCCAACCTCAAGATCGTCGAGCGGAGCAGCGGCCGGGCACGCGATCCCGGCGGGTCGGGCGCGTCGAAGCCGGCGCAACCGAAGGGCCACCTCCCCGGCGAGACGCGCAGGTCACCGAGCAAGACCGACGACGCTGAGGACGACCGCACCACGAGGTCGGACGGCATCACGCCGCGGCCACGTCAGCCCCGACGCAAGAAGCGCAGGTAGGCGGCGGCCACCACCTCGGGCGGTGAGGCGACGCACCACCTCGGCGTCCCTGCGAACCTTCAGCTGCCTCGGGTGCGGGCGAGGACGTCACGGGCCACCTCGGCGACCCGCTGCCCGGTGAAGCCGAACTCCTCGAACAGCCGGTCGGCGGGGGCGGATGCGCCGAAGCGCTCCATGCCGATCACCTGGCCGTGATCGCCGACCCAGCGCTCCCAGCCGAAGGGGGACGCAGCCTCGATCGCGACCCGGGCCGGGACCTCCGGCGGCAGGACCTCCGCGCGGTAGCTCGCGTCCTGCGCCGCGAACAGCTCCCACGAGGGCATCGACACGACGCGGGCGCCGACCCCGTCGGCGGCGAGCAGGTCGGCGGCCTCGACGCAGTGCTGGACCTCAGAGCCCGTGCCGATGAGGATCACGTCGGGGGTGTCGTCGACGTCGCGCAGCACGTACGCACCCCGGGAGACGGCATCGGCCGGCCGCTCCCCCAGGTCCGGCAGGCCCTGGCGGGTGAGCGCGATCACCGTCGGACCCTCGGACTCGATCGCCGCCTGCCAGGCTCCCACGGTCTCCGCACCGTCCGCGGGACGCAGGACCTGCAGGCCCGGGATGGCGCGCAGCGACGGCAGGTGCTCGATCGGTTGGTGGGTGGGTCCGTCCTCGCCCAACCCGATCGAATCGTGGGTCATGACGTAGATGACCCGCTGGCCCATCAGCGACGCCAGACGAATCGCCGGACGGCAGTAGTCGGTGAAGATGAGGAAGGAGGCGACGTAGGGCCGTAGGCCGCCGTGCAGGGCCATGCCGTTGGCCATCGACGCCATCGCGTGCTCGCGGACCCCGAACCGCAGGTTGCGGCCGGTGCGCTCCTCCGCGGAGAAGTCCCCGCCGTCGGTCACGTCGGTGTTGTTGGAGGCGGCCAGGTCGGCCGAGCCGCCGAACAGCTCGGGCAGGACGGGTGCGAGGGCGTTGATCACCGCGCCGGAGTGCTTCCTCGTCGCGTTCTTGCCCTCCAGGCTGGGCAGTGCCTCGGTCCATCCCGGTGGCAGCTCACGCCGCACGACCCGACGCTCGAACTCGTCGGCCAGTTCGGGGTGCTCCGCGCGGTAGGCGGCGAAGCGCTCCTCCCACGCGGCGCGCTGCTCCTTGCCCCGCGCACGGACGTCGAGGTGGTCGCGGACGTCCTCGGGCACGGTGAACGGCTCGTCGTGCTCCCAGCCGAGGGCGGCCTTGGTGGCGGCCACCTCGTCCTCACCGAGCGCGGCACCGTGGACCGCGGAGGTCCCGGCCTTGTTCGGCGAGCCGTACCCGATCACGGTCCGCACGCTGATCAGGGACGGTCGGGGGTCGGCATCCGCGGCCGCGATCGTCGCACGGATCGCATCGAGGTCGTTGCCGTCCTCCACACGTTGGGTGTGCCACCCGTAGGCATCGAACCTTGCCAGCACGTCCTCGCTGAACGCGAGGTCGGTGCTGCCGTCGATCGTGATCCTGTTGTCGTCGTAGAGGTAGGTGACCCGGCCGAGCTGCAGATGGCCCGCCAGCGAGGCGGCCTCGGACGCGACGCCCTCCATCAGGTCACCGTCCGAGACGATGCCGTAGACGCGGTGGTCCACCACCTCGTGGCCCGGGCGGTTGAACTCGGCAGCGAGCCGCTCGATCGCGAGCGCCATGCCGATGCCGTTGGCGACCCCCTGCCCGAGCGGGCCGGTGGTGGTCTCGACACCGTCGAGCTCGTGGCTCTCCGGGTGGCCAGGGGTCGGGGAGCCCCACTGGCGGAAGTTCCTGATGTCGTCCAGCGTCGGACGCTCGTAGCCGGCGAGGTGCAGCGCCCCGTAGAGCAGCATCGAACCGTGACCGGCCGACAGCACGAACCGGTCGCGCCCCACCCACTCCGGTGTGGTCGGGTCGTGCTGCATCACCTCACGGAACAGGGCGTACGCGATCGGTGCGCACCCCATCGGCATACCGGGGTGCCCGGAGTTGGCGCGCTGGACCGCGTCCATCGCGAGGGCGCGGATCGTGTTGATCGAACGCTGTGGCAGGTCGACGGCCATGAGCTGCTCCGGCGGTGGCGAGGGGTGCGGCTCGGATGCTAGTGGGGCCGTCCGGCAGGCCTATCCTCGGACGGAAGCTTCGGCCAGAACCGACGGCCAGCATCGATCCGGAGCCCCGGTCCGCTCCGACCGGGCTTCGGCCAGCATCGACCGGGAGGACGACGTGCCGCGACTGCCGCAGCGCATCACGTTCCGCCTCGCGATCCGCAACCAGCGCGGGCTGCTCGGCCAGGTCACCACCGTGATCGACGACCACGGTGCCGATGTCCACGCGATCCAACGCACGGGCGAGCAGCGACACGTCATCTTCCGCGACCTGAGCGTCGACGTCCGCGACGAGGCCCACGGCGACGAGCTGGCGGTCGCCCTCGCCGAGTTCGACGGGGTCGAGCTGCTCGCCATCGGCGACGACGTCCTCACCAACCACGAGGGCGGCAAGATCCGCATCGAGACCACCCGCGAGGTCACCAACGCCGCCGACCTCGCGCTGGTCTACACGCCGGGCGTCGCCAAGGTGTCCCGGATGATCGCCGACGACCCGACGGTCGCCTACCGCTTCACGATCCGGTCGAACTCCGTGGCGGTGATCACCGACGGGTCCGCGGTGCTCGGGCTCGGCGACATCGGTCCGCTGGCCGCCCTGCCGGTGATGGAGGGCAAGGCGATGCTCTTCAAGTCCTTCGGCGGGGTGGACGCCTACCCGATCCTGGTCGACGAGCAGGATCCGGACGTCTTCGTCGACACGGTCGCACGCATCGCCTCCGGGTTCGGTGGGATCAACCTCGAGGACATCGCCGCGCCACGCTGCTTCGAGATCGAAGGCAAGCTCCGCCAGCGGTTGGACATCCCCGTCTTCCACGACGACCAGCACGGCACCGCGATCGTGGTGCTCGCGGCGCTGATCAACGCGGCACGGGTCGTCGAACGCGACCTCGCCACCTTCCGGGTGGTCGTACAGGGGGTCGGCGCGGCCGGGGTCGCGATCATCGAGCTGCTGCAGGCCGCCGGCGTCGAGGACATCGTCCCCGTCGACGTCGACGGCATCGTCGAACCTCGGCGTCGTGCCGGTCTGGACCCGATCCGGCGCCGTGTCGCCAAACGCACGAACCCGCGCGAGCTCACCGGCAGCGGCGAGGTGGCGCTGCGCGACGCGGATGTGTTCATCGGGGTCTCCGGCCCGGACTCGCTGCCGCTGGAGTGGGTGCGGTCGATGGCCGAGGACCGCATCGTGTTCGCGATGGCCAACCCCACTCCGGAGATCCACCCGGACATCGCAGCCTCCCACGTGCGGGTGATGGCCACGGGCCGCTCGGACTTCCCGAACCAGATCAACAACGTGCTGGCCTTCCCGGGGCTGTTCCGGGGGCTCCTGGACTGTGCCGCGACCAAGGTCACCGACGAGATGAAGATCGCTGCGGCGGAGGGCATCGCGTCGATCGTCGGCGAGGACCTCGCGCCCGACTACGTGATCCCCTCCCCCTTCGACCGCTCGGTGGTGCCCGTGGTCGCCGAAGCCGTCGCCCACACGGCGAGGAAGCAGGGCCACGTGCGTCCCGGGTCCGCCGGGTCGCTGCAGTCCGAATCCGACGCAGCGATGCAGACCGCCGCGCGGCGCGCGATCCAGCGCGCCGTCGCCCGCCGTTTCAGCGAGGACGCCGACGATCCCCAGACGTGAGCCCAGACGTGAGTTCACCGGTGCACCCGCGCCCTCGAGGCTTCACATCCTCCCACCCAGGCCAGCCGCCGCTCGCGCGGGTCGGGGACGGTCACGCGGTCACGTGCCGCGCTGCGTCCTCAGCTCGTCGCGGATCTCGCGCAGCAGGGCGATGTCCTCCGGGTCGGGGACGGGCTCGTCGCCGGGGGTCTGGTCCTCGGCCCGGCGTCGGCGCTGCATCTGGTTGTAGCCCTTGACGATGAAGAACAGTGCGAGGGCGACGAACAGCAGGTTGACCAGCGCGGTGATCACCGCCCCCACGGACCCGACCGGCACGCCGTCGACCTCGCCGCCGAACGTCAGCACCTGGTCGAAGTTGGGCTCCCCGAACAGCAGCCCGATCAGCGGCATGACGACACGCTCGACCAGTGAGGTCACGACACCGCTGACCGCGACCCCCATGACGAAACCGACGGCGAGGTCGATGAAGTTACCGCGGTTGATGAACTCCCGGAACTCCGCGAGCATGGCGGACCCTCTCTCGAGGCACGACGTGGCCAACCGGCAGGTGCGGACGGCCACCTGGTGGATGGATCTGCGGGCAACGCTAACGGCTGTCCGCGGCGGCGGTGGCGCCGCCAGCCGAGGGGAGGCAGCAGTGGTGTGCGCCGCTCAGTGTTCCAGCATCCTGAGCCAGCGGACGAGCTCGTCCTGCAGCCCCCTGATCGTCTCTGCCTCGGACGACGCCGTGCCGGACGGGGACGCGGCGCGGGTCACCCGCAGCGAGTGATCGCCGCCGGGGACGACGCGGACGGTGGCGCGGCGCGGCAGCTTGTGGGTGTGCTCCTCGAGCAGCTCCGGGTCACAGAACGGGTCGCGGTCACCCTGCAGGAACAGGGCGGGGACGTAGACCTGCGGCCAGTGCTCCACGCGTGGACGATCCGGCTTCCCGGGAGGGTGCAGCGGGTAGCCGTAGAACAGCAGCCCCGCTGCCGGCTCACCGGCAGCGACCACCATCGACGCCACCCGGCCACCGTAGGACTTGCCCCCCAGCACCCACGGACGCGGGTCACCGACCGACTCGCGGGCGGCGGCGAGCACCGAGCGCAGACCCGGAACGGATCGTTCGGCCCGTGGCGCCCGTCGACCCGCCTCCCGGTACGGCAGGTTGGCCCGCACGACCGTGCACCCCACCGCGGCCAGTGTCTCCGCCAACGCCGTCAACCCGTCACCGTCGAGGTCGCCACCCGCGCCCGGCGCGAGCAGGACCGAGCGCCCCTTCCGCCGGGTCGATCTGGTCGGACGGTGGACCGCCGCGGTCACCTGATCCGACGCGGGATCATCGACGGGCAGCACGATCCGCTCGATGTTCACCGCAACCTCGGGGTTGGGGAGGGAAGCACCAGGACTCCTGCAGGGGCCATGGTCGGTGGCCACCGTCGGCGGGGAGTGTCGGGCTGTCCCACCACACTACCCCTCCGAGGAGGAGAGCGGCCCACCGGCCCGCCTTGGCGGACCGGTGGGCCGGGGGTGATCACCGCCTGCGTCGGACGGCGATCTCCGGGTCGCTCAGAGAGAGGGAGGGAGGGGAGCGACCCGGGACCTCGTTCAGTGGCGTTCGCGGGTCACGACCACCACGGGGCATGGACTGTGGGCAACGGCCTGTTGGCTGACGGATCCGAGCAGCAGGCCACGGAACCCGCCGAGGCCCCGGGCCCCGACGACGAGCAGGTCCGCGTCCTCCGCTGCCGTGGTGAGCACGCTCGCGGCACCGCCGGCCCGAACGTTGCGGATGATCTCGACATCGTCGGCGCCGCCGACCGCCTCCAGCGCGTCGTCGAGGACGCTCTCGGCAGCCACACGAAGCTCCTGGTCGTCCGGCAGCGTGACCACCATCGGCAGCGCCGTGAGCTCCGGTGTCGGGTAGGCGTGGACGAGCTCCAACTGTGCGCCGCGCAGGCGTGCTTCGTCCAGCGCCCAACTCAGGGCACGCTCTGCGTCAGGAGAGGTGTCGATACCGACGACGATGCGGCCCATGATCTGCTCCTCGTCTGCGCTGGTGCGTGCTCCGGGTGCTCCGGGTCTTCCGCGAGGTCCGGCATCGTCCCTCACGCCTCAAGGTGACGCCTCAAGGTGGATCTTCGACCTCGACCGTGCCCGTTCCGGCGGGGCGCAACTAGAGCGGGAGGGCCCGGCGGGATGGGACGATGTGCCCGCGTCTTGCCACCAGATCTGCGCGGGGCGAGGTTCCACGGGGCGGGACCAGGGCTAGCATCGACGGGGGCGTCGAACCGCGGCGCCGCGGGGAGGTATCACGATGCGCTACCCGTCCCGGCTGCTGACCGAGAACGAGGAGATCCTCGACCAGTTCCGTCCCCACTGGAAGGTGCTGATCCCCTCGATCCTGTGGGCGATGCTGCTGGCCGCTCTCGCCGGGGTGGCGTTCGCTGCGCTCGACGAGCCCTGGGGCTGGATCTCGTTGGGGGTGGCGGTGCTGATCTGGCTGGCACTGTCGCTGCGGTCGCTGATCGACTGGTTCTTCACCAACTACGTGTTGACCACCGAGAGGATCATCGTCCGACGCGGGATGATCGCCCGCACGGGGGTGGAGATCCCCCTGGAGAACGTGACCAACGTGCTGTTCTCGCAGACCGTGCTGGAACGCATCCTGCGCTACGGCGACGTCACCCTCGAGTCGGCGGGCACCCAGGGGCGCAGCAAGCTCGACGACATCCCCGATCCGGAAGGCTTCCAGTCCGAGGTCTACGCAGCGCGGGAGCTGCGTACCACCCACTTCACGGGCGGGGACAGCGTCGGCTCGATCCGCGACGTCGTCGCCCAGCTCGAGGCCCTGGCCGACCTGCGCGAACGCGGCCACCTCAGCGACGAGGAGTTCGAGGTCAAGAAGGAACGCCTGCTGCGTGAGGCGACCGGCGAGTGACCTGCCGGTCGTCCTCTCCGAACGGGACCTGGTGCCCTGCCTGCCGCCCGACGCGGACGCGATGCTCGTGCTGACCCCGCCAGGAGGAGAACGACATGCGCCCGACCGACCCCGTAGGCGGCCTGATCGGTGCCCCCGTCGCCACGATCCGCCCGACCGCGACCCTGCAGGAAGCCGCCGAGCAGCTGGCTGCTGATGACGTCGGCCTGCTGGTCGTCGTCGACCCCGCCGACGTGCGTGGCGTGATCTCCGAACGTGACATCGTCCTGGCCATCGCGGACCACCTCGACCTCAACGACGAGCGCGTCCGCGACAGCGCCTCGACCGACGTCCTGAAGGTCGAGGAGAGCGTCAGCGTCCGCGAGGCGGCTCAGGCGATGACCGATGCCGGGATCCGCCACCTCGCCGTCTCCCGCAACGACGTGGTGACCGGCGTGGTGTCGATCCGCGACGTGCTGGCCATCATGCTCGAGGACGTGCCCGCCTCCTGAACAGCGAACGGCGGCGTCACCGACCGCTCCCCCACGTGGGAGCCGGGAAGCCATCCGCGCGCTCGAGCGGCGACGTACGCTCGAGCGATCAACCGGGAGGGAGCTCGTGGCGCAACGCAGCCCGAAGGTGCTCGGTGTCGTGCTCGCGGGGGGCGAAGGCCGTCGGCTGTGGCCGTTGACCCGTGACCGTGCCAAGCCGGCGGTGCCGTTCGGAGGGAACTACCGCCTGATCGACTTCGCGCTGTCGAACCTGGTCAACTCCGGCTACCTGCGCATCGTCGTGCTGACCCAGTACAAGAGCCACAGCCTCAACACCCACCTGGCGCGGACGTGGCGGATGTCGCCGCTGCTCGGCAACTACGTGACGTCGGTGCCGGCGCAGATGCGCACGGGCCGGGACTGGTTCGCCGGCTCGGCAGACGCCATCTTCCAGAACCTCAACCTGATCCGCGACGAGCGTCCCGACTACATCTGCGTGTTCGGCGCGGACAACCTCTACCGCATGGATGCGTCGCAGATGCTGCAACGACACGTCGAGTCGGGCGCGGCCGCGACCGTGGCCGGGCTCCGGGTCCCGATCGAGCAGGCCGACCAGTTCGGGGTGATCGACGCCGAGGACGGCCACATCGCTGCCTTCCGCGAGAAGCCGACGGACGCGGTCGGCCTCCCCGACGACCCCACGCAGGTGTACGCCTCGATGGGCAACTACATATTCACCACCGAGGCGCTGGTGGACGCCGTCGTGCGCGACGCCAGCGACGAGGCGAGCAGCCACGACATGGGCGGCAACATCATCACCTCCACGGTCGAACGTGGCGAGGCCGGCGTCTACGACTACACCCGTGACAACCACGTACCTGGCCAGACCGAACGCGACCACGGCTACTGGCGCGACGTCGGCACGATCGACGCCTACTACGACGCACACATGGACCTCATCTCGGTCCACCCGATCTTCAACCTGTACAACCGCGACTGGCCGATCTACTCCTGGCACGACCCGCTCCCCCCGGCGAAGTTCGTGTTCGACGAGGACACGCGCCGTGGCCACGCGCTCGACTCGATGGTGTGCGCTGGCGTGGTGGTCTCGGGCGCCACGGTGCGACGGTCGGTGGTCTCACCCGGCTGTGTCCTCCACACCGGATCCGTGATCGAGGATGCGGTCCTGCTCCACGACGTCGACGTCGGACGTGGTGCGGTGATACGGCGCGCGATCATCGACAAGGGGGTCCGGATCCCGCCCGGGACCCAGATCGGCGTCGATCCCGACAGCGATCGTGCCCGCTTCCACGTCTCCGACGACGGGATCGTGGTGATCGGCAAGGGTGACGAGGTGCCACCACCAGACGCCGATCCCCAGGCAACGGCGGTGGCGACCGGTACCGGGGGTGGGGCATGACCCCTCGGATCGGCCTGCTCACCAAGGAGTACCCACCGGAGGTGTACGGCGGCGCCGGGGTCCACGTCGCCGAGCTCGCCCGTGAGCTCGCCAACCTCGTCGACCTCGAGGTGCACTGCTTCGGCGCGGAGCGCGACGATCCGCTCGTCGCCGCCAGCTACGGCAGCTGGGATGCGCTGGACGCCGAGGCGCCCTACGCGGCCGCGCTCCGGACCATGGCGACCGACCTCGCCATCGCCGACGGGGTCGCTGCGGTCGACCTGGTGCACAGCCACACCTGGTACGCGAACCTGGCCGGCCACCTCGCGAAGCTGATCCACGACATCCCCCACGTCGTCACGACCCACAGCCTGGAGCCGCTGCGTCCGTGGAAGCGCGAGCAGCTCGGTGGCGGCTACGCGCTGTCGAGCTTCTGCGAGCGCACCGCCATCGAGGCCGCTGATGCGATCATCGCGGTGTCCGAGGGGATGAAGGCCGACGTGCTCGCGAGCTACCCGGCCGTCGACCCGGACCGGATCCGTGTCGTGCACAACGGCGTGGACGCGGAGGGCTGGCGACCGGTGGAGGAGACGGCCACACCGCTCGCCCACGGCATCGACCTCGACCGGCCCTACGCGGTGTTCGTCGGACGGATCACCCGCCAGAAGGGGGTGGTCCACCTCCTCGACGCGGTCGCCCACCTCCCCGCGGGGTCGCAGGTGGTGCTCTGCGCCGGCGCCCCGGACACGCCCGAGATCGCGGCCGAGTTCCGCGAGCGGGTCGACCAGCTGGCCGACGCGCCCGTCGACGTCGTCTGGATCGACCAGATGCTGCCCCGCGAGCAGCTCGTCCAGATCCTCAGCCACGCACGGGTCTTCGTCTGCCCGTCGGTCTACGAACCCTTCGGCATCGTCAACCTCGAGGCGATGGCATGCGGCATCCCCGTCGTCGCCTCACGGGTCGGCGGCATCCCGGAGGTCGTCGTCCCGGGCGAGACGGGCTGGTTGGTCCCCCTGGAACCGTCGGACGACGCGATCGGGTCCCCGGTCGACCCCGACCGGTTCGCCCGCGACCTGGCCGCAGCCATCACCGAGGCGCTCGACGATCAGCAACGCAGTACCGCCATGGGGGTGGCGGGACGCCAACGCGTCGAGGAGCGCTTCGGCTGGCCCGCGATCGCCGCACGGACCGCCGAGGTGTACGGCGAGCTGCTGGCCTGACCGAGCTGCTGGCCCGACCGTCGCACCCGCCCGAGCTGCGGTGGAAGGAGCCCGAGCTGCGGTGGACGGAGGGAAGCGTCGGGCTCGCTCACGGGTTCCCCAGGCACCGGGCGACGACCCGCCCGACGACCCGTCCGTTGGGCCGACCGATGCCACGGATCCCGTACCGAAACCGTCCGTCCGGGCGCCGCGTGTCCCGATACGGCCTGCCCGTCCTGCTCATCGCGGTGGCCCTGGTGCTCGCCGCCTGCACGGACGACCCGTCCGACGAGCCGTCGGCGGGAGCCGAGACCGATACCGACAGCACCGGGGGCCAACCACCCGATGCTCCCGAGGACGAGGCTGCGAGCTCCGACGGGCCGGACGATCAGCCTGAGGACAACCTCCGCGAGCTCGCCCCCAGGACCGTGGGCCCACTCACCGAACCGGTGCGGGAGCGGTCCATCGGCTGTGATCCGGACCGCTTCGCCTTCTTCCAGGACGACTGCGAGCCCGCTGCGATGATCGAGCTCTCCGAGCTGGTCACCGGCGGTCCGGAGCCTGACGCCATCCCGTCGATCGACGATCCGCAGTTCGAGTCGATCGCCGAGGCCGGGGAGTGGTTGGGCGACCGCTCCCCCGTCGTGGTGCTCGAGCACGGAGGGGACACGCGGCTCTACCCGCTCGAGATCCTCGTCCGTCACGAGATCGTCAACGATGAGGTCGGCGGCGAACCTGTCGCGGTCACCTACTGCCCCCTGTGCAACTCGGCGCTGACGTTCGAGCGCACGCTGGACGGACCCGACGGTCCCGAGGTCCTGGAGTTCGGCACCACCGGCAGGCTCTGGCGCTCCAACCTCGTGATGTACGACCGGGAGCATCTCGGGCTGTGGAGCCAGTTCACCGGCCAGGCGATCGTCGGTGAGCGGTTCCTCGGCGATCTGCTCGAGCGGATCCCGACGTCGCTGCTCGGTTTCAGCACGGCCGCCGAGCTGGCCCCCGACGCCCGGGTGCTCACCCGCGAGACGGGCCTGGACGTCGACTACGAGATCACGCCGTACGTGTCCTTCGACCGGGAGGACACCCGACCGGCGTTCCTCCGCAACGAGCCCGATGACCGCCTCCCGCCGATGACCCGGGTCGTGGGGATCGGGCGGGGCTCCGAGTCGGTCGCGGTCGTGCTCGACCACCTCGCCACCGAACAGGTCGTCGAACTCGAGCTCGACGCGGACCCGATCACCGTCTGGTGGACGCCCGGGCAGGCGTCGATCCTCGGGGGCCTCCGCGCCGAGGACGGTGTGGAGCTCGGGCAGACCGTGACCTACGTCGCCTCACACGACGGGCGCAGGTTGACCTTCGAACCCGCGGGAGAGGGACGTTTCGTCGACACACAGACCGGCTCCGCCTGGGACCTGCGCGGCCGCGCCGTCGACGGACCCCTCGAGGGCGAAGCGCTCGAGCCGGTCGCCCGTGACGATGTCCTGTGGTTCGCGTGGGCGGTCTACCGGCCGGAGACGACCATCGTCGGCGCGCCATGACCCCGC
>CAYVJT010000029.1:0-3470 GCA_964451855.1 uncultured Actinomycetota bacterium | reverse complement strand
GCACGGTGGTCAGTGCAGGCCGAGCCGTTCGACCAGCTCCGGGAGCGCAACCACCGTGTGGTGCGGCCGACGCAGACCCGGCGGGTAGTGGCCCCGCGCGTCGCGGTCGACCCACACGCCTCTCAGCCCCGCCGCGACCGCCCCGTGCACATCCCAGGGATGCACCGCCACCATCGCCACCTCATCCGGGTCGGCATCGAGCTGGGCGACCACCCACCTGTACGCGTCAGGGTGGGGTTTCCAGCGACCGATCGCCTGGACATCCCAGACGTGGTGGACGAGGTCTCCCAAGCCCGCCCGCTCGAGGAAGCCCTCGGCGATCCGAGCCGAGCCGTTCGTGAACAGCGCCACCTCGACCTCGACGGCACCGAGGGCTTCCAGCGCGGGGAGGACGTCCGGGTGCGGCACGACCTCGTCGAAGCCGGCGAGGATCCCCTCGACCGTCGCATCCTCCTGTGGCAGCCCCGCCTTGGCGAGTTCGACCTCGAGGTGGTGGCGGGCGAGCTCGGCGAAGGGCACCAACGAGCCGGTCACGGCAGCGGCCATCCCGTCGACGAGCACGGCCCGGAACCAGGGTTCAAGGCGCTGCGGACCGAGCCCGACCCCAGCCATGCGATCGCGGACCGGCGTCAGTGGGAAGAGGGTCTCGTTGACGTCGAAGACCACCGCGGCGATCCGTCGAGCACCGTCCAGGTCATCGGCTTGCGGTGTCGTCGACATGTCACGCTCCCGTCGGTGCCCGATCCGCTCTCGGCCGCCGATCCTACGCATCGTGGGCGAGCGGCAACGGTGCTGGCAACCCTGGTGGCTGGACCCAAGCGATGCGGGACCCCAGCGATGCGGTCGCCGGAGCAGGTCACGGGGCCTCGAACGGCTCCACCGTCCAGGTGACCTCCACCTCGTCGTCGGCGAAGCCGAGCAGCCCGGCGAGGCCGGTGGCCTCCGGCCGAGGCTCGTCGTAGGCCCAGATGACATCCTCGATGCGCCGCTCGCCCAACCGGATCGACAGGTACCTCGAGGTGGTGCCCTTGTAGGGGCAGACCGTGCGCGTGTCCGAGGCCTCGAGGAGGTCGGTGCGCACGTCCTCCTCCGGCAGGTAGGTGCGGGCGGGCAGGCCCGTCTCGAACACCATGGTGGGCCGGCGGCTCTCTGCGATCCGCACGCCATCGACCTCGGCGGTGACGTGCCGGTCGCTCGGGACGACGTCGACACGGTGGAACGGGTCGCGGGGATGACCGAAGATGCGTTCCGTCTCCTCGAACCAGGCATCGACGGCGTCCCAGCTGAAGGCGACGAGCCCGGCGAGCGGAGGTGCCCCCTCGATCGGGTCGGGGTAGCTCCACACGGCGTTCTCGCGGACCTCCCTGCCGACGGTGAGCGTCCAGTACGCCGCGTCCCCCTTGTACGAGCAGTGGGTCGTGCGCTCCGTCGGTTCGAGCACGTCACCCCGGACGTCGTCCTCCGGCAGGTAGTAGACCGGCATCAACCCGGTCTCGTGGAGCAGCATCGCCCGTGTGCTGTCCGCGACGACCTCCCCCGCGACCACCAGGCGGAGGCGTCGCGGCGAGGGCTCGAGGTAGAGCCGATGTGCGGGAGCCTCGTAGTCGAAGTTGAACACCCCCGCTGGTGTCCGGGAGAACGGTCCGTCTCCGGCCATCAGTGCCATCGTTGGCCTCCTGCTCCGTAGGGTCGGCTGACCGATCCGTCCGGGGCGATCCGTCCTGGGGGCTTCGTCCGGGGCGATCTTCCTGGGCGTTCCGTCCGGGCGCTCCGTCCAGGCGATCCGTCCTGACGCTCGTCCTGGGCGCTCCTCCAGGGCGCTCCTCCAGGGCGTCGTCGGTGTGTGCCAGGGTCGGTCGGGGTCTCGGTCGCGCCGGACCCCTCCCGGTGGATGTGGGTGGAGATTGATGTGGGTGGATCCGACGTCGTGATGGGGCAACCGTCGCGTCCGTCCTCCTCTTCCACAGCGTGACGTTGGGGTCGCCTCTCGCGCGTCGCGGCCTCGCCTCCTGCAGGTAGGACCGGCAGGAGGTCGGTCCGGGACTCACCAAGCGGCTTGGAGCCGTGTGCAGCGACGCACCGCAGAACCTGCGGAGGCCAGTACTGTCCGTTCCGACCGGAGGAGATCATGACCAGCACCGATGCTGCCCTGCCCGCTCCCGACATCGCGCCACCGGAGGGCAAGCTCGGTGTGGTGTGCGTCGGCCTCGGCGCGGTGGCCACCACCTTCATCGCCGGCGTTGAACTCATCCGTCGCGGGATGGCCGAGCCGATCGGCTCACTGACCCAGCTCGGCACGATCCGGCTGGGAAAGCGCACGGACGAGCGTGCCCCGCTGATCCGCGACTTCGTCCCCCTGGCGGACCTCGACGACCTGGTCTTCGGCGCCTGGGACCCCTTCGAGGACGATGCCTACGTGTCGGCGGTCAAGGCCGGCGTGCTGGACGTCGCCCGGCACCTCGAGCCGATCGCGGGAGCGCTGCGCGAACTCGAGCCGATGGCGGCCGCCTTCGACCCCGCCTACGTCAAGCGGCTGGATGGGCCGAACGTGATGGCCGACCGGTCCAAGCGCGCCCAGCTCGAGGGGGTGCGCAACGACCTGCGAGCCTTCCGCGAGCGCCACGGCTGCGACCGGATGGTGATGCTCTGGTGCGCGTCGACGGAGGTCTTCGTCGACCCCGGCCCTGCGCACGCCGACCTCGACACCTTCGTCGCCGCGATCGACGCCGACGATCCCGCGATCACCCCGTCGATGCTGTACGCGTACGCCGCACTGCTCGAAGGGGTGCCCTTCGCCAACGGCGCACCGAACCTGACCATCGACATCCCGGCACTGCGGGAGCTCGCGTCGTCGACCGGCGTGCCGATCATGGGCAAGGACTTCAAGACCGGGCAGACGATGGTCAAGACCGCACTCGCCCCGATGTTCAAGGCGCGGATGCTCGGCATGGACGGCTGGTACTCGACCAACATCCTGGGCAACCGCGACGGCGAGGTGCTCGACGACCCCGAGTCGTTCCGTACCAAGGAGTCATCCAAGCTGGGCGTGCTCGACACGATCCTGCAGCCCGAGAAGTACCCGCAGCTGTACGGCGACATCGATCACGTCGTCCGGATCAACTACTACCCGCCGCGCGGTGACAACAAGGAGGGGTGGGACAACATCGACTTCTTCGGCTGGCTCGGCTACCCGATGCAGTTGAAGGTCAACTTCCTGTGCCGGGATTCGATCCTGGCGGCCCCGTTGGCGCTCGACCTCACGCTCTTCCTCGACCTCGCTCAACGTGCCGGGATGTCGGGGATCCAGGAGTGGCTGAGCTTCTACTTCAAGGCACCGCAGGTGGCACCCGGGCTCTACCCCGAACACGACCTGTTCATCCAGCACACCAAGCTGAAGAACACCCTGCGGTGGATGCAGGGCGAGGAGCAGATCACCCACCTCGGCGTCGAGTACTACGCCGACGACTACC
>CAYVJT010000028.1:21618-23843 GCA_964451855.1 uncultured Actinomycetota bacterium | reverse complement strand
CCGATCCCCCACCCGGGGCCGACCATGCCGATCCCCCACCCGGAGCCGACCATGCCGATCCTCGCCCTCGTCCGCCACGGGCAGTCACTGTGGAACCTCGAGAACCGTTTCACCGGCTGGGTGGACGTCCCCCTCACCGCCAAGGGGATCGAGGAGGCGCGGGATGCCGGCGAACGGCTCCGTGGGCAGCACTTCGACGTGGCCTACACCTCCGCGCTCACACGCGCGCAGGAGACGCTGCGGCTGATCATGGAGACCGCCGACATCGACGTCCCCGTGATCCGTGACCAGGCCCTCAACGAGCGCCACTACGGCGACCTGCAGGGTCTGAACAAGGCAGCGACCGCGGAGCGCTACGGCCAAGAGCAGGTGCACATCTGGCGACGCTCCTACTCCACGCCGCCACCCAACGGCGAGGCTCTCGAGCACACCGCCGCCCGGACGCTCCCCTTCTTCGAGCGCGCGATCCTCGGCGACATCGCTCTGGGCAAGGACGTGCTGGTGGCGGCCCACGGCAACTCCAACCGCTCCATCGTGATGCAACTCGACGGGCTGTCCGAGCAGCAGGTCCTCGACCTCGAGCTCGGCACCGGCGTTCCGCTGGTCTACGACCTCGCGGAGGACGGCACCGTCCAGGGCAAGCGCATCCTCGAGTGACCGCACCGGACGGGACGCATCGGGCGAGATCGAGCGACCGGCATCGGTACGCTCACCGGTGCTGCGGGCGCTGTTCGCGTTCGCCCGCCGACACGTCGTGGCCCAGCCGCTCGGGCCCGACCCTGCCGATCAGGAGACGCTGACGTGCTCGACCCGATCGTTCCCGGCAAGGGGTGGGCGGTGCTCCACCTGCTCTTCGACGTGGACCACCCTGCCGTCGAGCAGCTGCCGGACGGCGCGGCCAAGGACGTCGCCGCGACCCTCGAGCGGTGGCAGGAGGAGCTGCAGGTCCACGCCTTCACGGTGGTGGGCCACAAGGGCGACGTGCTGCTGATGGCCCTGGCCGATGACGTCTCGAAGCTCCGGGCGTTGCAGACCGACATGGCCGCGACGGCTGCCGCCGCGGCGCTGAAGCTGACCTGGTCCTACCTCTCGCTCACCGAGGGCAGCGAGTACACCGACACCCCGGAGCGCTACCGCGAGGAGATGGCCGCAAAGGGCGTCGCCGGCGAGGAACTCGACCGCCGCGTCGAGCAGTTCGCCGAGCGGATGGCGAAGTACACCGAGGACAAGCTCCACCCCCGGATGCCGGAGTGGGAGCTCGCCTGCTTCTACCCGATGTCCCACCGGCGTGAAGGCGACGACAACTGGTACGCGCTGGACTACGAGGAGCGCAAGCGCCTCATGGGCGAACACGGTCGCAGCGGTCGCGCCTTCACCGGCCGCATCCTGCAGCTGGTGACCGCGTCCACGGGGCTCGACGACTGGGAGTACGGCGTCACGCTGTTCGCCCACGATCTCGCGGACATCAAGGAGATCGTCTACACGATGCGCTACGACGAGGCATCGGTGCGGTACGCGGAGTTCGGGCCGTTCGTCATCGGCATCCGCCGTACCCCAGCCGACCTGGTCACCGAGATCGGCCTCGACCGGCGGCGCTGACCCGTGCCGGTCGCTCCCGCCCGACGGGCACCCGACCCTCGCATCGACGGGTTGCGAGCCGAGGTGGTGGGGCACGAGCCGATCGACGCGGCGGAGCAGCGGTCCCGCGAGGAGCTGCTCGCGGCGCTCGGGACGCTGCCCGCCCCCTTCGACGAGCACGCCGACCCCACCCACGTGACCGGCTCCGCGATCGTCACCGACGGCGTGGGCAACGTGGTGCTGCACCGGCACAAGCGTCTGGGCGTCTGGCTGCAGCCGGGCGGGCACGTCGAGGGCGACGAGCACCCAGGTGATGCGGCACGGCGCGAGACCGCCGAGGAGACGGGGATCGCCACCAGCCACCCGGACGCCACGCCGACGCTGCTGCACGTGGACGCCCATCCGGGCCCACGTGGCCACCGCCACCTCGACGTCCGCTACCTCCTGCTGGCCGATCGTGACGCCCCGCTCCGGCCCGCGGCCGGCGAGTCCCCCGACGCCGCATGGTTCCCGGTCGAGGAGGCGATCGCCCTCGCCGATGCTTCCCTCGCGTCGGCGCTCAGGGCACTGCGGGCCCACCCATCCGGGCCGGGCCATCGGATCGTGTAACGAACCGGCTCGCTCCTGGCCGATCCGTCACACGAACA
>CAYVJT010000028.1:0-21518 GCA_964451855.1 uncultured Actinomycetota bacterium | reverse complement strand
GGCTCGCTCCTGGCCGATCCGTCACACGAACACGCCCCGCTCCCCCGCTCCCCGCTCCCCCGCTCCCCGCATCCCGCGCCGCCGCACGTCAGAACAGACGGAGGTTGGGGTCCTCCTGGCCGCGCAGGTGGCCGAGGTCGATCTCGACCCAGCCGATCCCCCGGGATTCTGCGAGCACCCGGGCCTGGGGCTTGACCACCGTCGCGGCCAGCAGGCCACGCACGGGCCGCAGCATCGGGTCGCGCTCGAGGCGTTCCAGGTAGCGCGTGAGCTGCTCGACCCCGTCGATCTCGCCGATGCGCTTGACCTCGACCGCGACGGCGGCGCCGTCGGCGTCACGGCACAACAGGTCCACCGGACCGAGGTCGGTGCGGAACTCCCGCTGTACGCAGGTGAGGCCAGCTTCGATGTGGGTGGGATGGTCGGCGAGCAGGGCCTGCAGCTCCTTCTCGACCCCGTCCAACGTCAGGCCGCGCTCCGTGTCGAGGTCGTACGAGACCTCCTCGAGCACCTCCTCGAGCTCGATCGTCAGCGACTCGCCCTTGGGGTTGGTGACCACCCAGCGACCCTCCTCCTCACGGAGGGTGTTCGGGGCGTTCATCCAGTTGAGGGGCTTGTAGGCCCCGACGTCGGCGTGGATCGCCACACAGCCGTCGGCCTTGACCATGATGAGCCGGACCGCTGACGTCAGGGTGGACGACAGCCGGCCGTCGTAGGTGGCCGAGCAGCGGGCGACGAGCAGGCGCATATCGGCGGGACGGTAGCGCGCTGGCACCGTCCGGAGCAGCATCCGAGCTGAGCTACGCTCGTCGACCGGTCCCACCAACGTGTCGTCGTCCCGAACGGAACCGCAGCGTGGCCCTCCAGGTCGGTCTCGTCGGCCTCCCGAACGTCGGGAAGTCGACGCTGTTCAACGCCGTCTCCAGAGCAGGTGCCGAGGCGGCGAACTTCCCGTTCTGCACGATCGACCCGAACATCGGTGTCGTGGCCGTTCCCGACGACCGCCTCGACCGGCTCGCCGAACTCGCCGGGTCCGCCAAGAGGATCCCGACCGCCATCGAGTTCGTCGACATCGCGGGGTTGGTCGCCGGCGCGTCCGGAGGCGAGGGGCTCGGCAACCAGTTCCTCGCCCACATCCGCGAGGTCGACGCGATCTGCAACGTCGTGCGCTGCTTCGAGGACGACGACGTCGTCCACGTCAGCGGGAGCATCGATCCCGCCCGTGACATCGAGGTGATCGACACCGAGCTGACCCTCAAGGACCTCGAGACGGCCGAGAAGCGGACCGAACGCGCCCTGCGTGCGGCCAAGAGCGGCGACAAGGACGCGGTCCGCGAACGCGACCAGGTCGTCGCCCTCCGCGACCACCTCGCCGAGGGCCTGCCGGCACGCACGTTCCCGGGTGAGCTCGACCCCGGGCTCGAACGCGAACTCGGGCTCCTGACCGCCAAACCGGTGCTCTTCGCCGCGAACGTCGCCGAGGACGACCTGCCCGACGGCAACGACCACGTCGAGGTGGTGCGCAAGATCGCGGAGCGCCAGGACGCCGAGGTGGTGGTCATCTCCGCCCAGGTCGAGGCCGAGCTCGCCGAACTGGACGGCGAGGAGCGTCGAGAGTTCCTCGTCTCGCTCGGGCTCTCCTCCTCCGGCCTGGAGCGGCTGATCGAGCGCGCCTACACGCTGCTCGGCCTCATCACCTTCTTCACGGCGGGCCCGAAGGAGTCGCGAGCCTGGACCGTGCCCGCCGGCTCGACGGCTCCGCGGGCCGCCCGCGAGATCCACACCGACTTCGAGCGCGGCTTCATCAAGGCGGAGGTCATCACCTTCGAGGACTACGACCGGCTCGGGAGCGAGGCAGCCGCCCGCGAAGCCGGACGGCTGCGCATCGAGGGCAAGGAGTACGTCGTCGCGGATGGCGATGTCATCCGCTTCCGTTTCAACGTGTGAGCATGCACCGTGTGAGCACAGGTCACGATCCCCACCATCGCTACCCCACACGACGAGGAGACGATCATGAGCCGCACCGAACCGATCACCCGGTTGGAGGTGGCGGCCTGCCCGACGCACCGCATGGACGTCAAGCACTACGCGCCGTACGAGGTCGGCTGTGCCTGCATGACCGAGGACCGACGCCGCGAGCTGGCGCAACGCCTCGACGAGGCCCGCGCCGAAGGCAACCCGCTGGCGGAGATGGCCGAGTGAGCGGCTCACGACCGCCTCTGGCCCCACGCCCAAGGTGAGCCGGCAGCATCCCGACCGAGGCAGGCTCGTGGCACGCAGGAAGCTCGGAGGCCGCGTCAAGCGTGGGACCCGCTTGGCGCGCACCGGCCTGCGTGGCGCCACCGGGGTCGCCGGAGCGACGGCCCGCCGTGTCACCGGACGACCACCGAACGACCTCCAGCACGAGGAGATGGCGCAGCACCTCGCCGAGGTCCTCGGGGACATGAAGGGCGCGGCGATGAAGCTCGGCCAGCTGCTGAGCTTCGTCGATCTGGACGTCCCGCCCGAGGTGCGCACCGTCTACCACGACGCCCTCGCCAAGCTCCGCGAGGAGGCACCGGCCTTCGACGAGGACGCCATCCTCGGGGTCCTCGAGTCGGAGTACGGCGCACCGCCCGACGAGGTGTTCGCCTCCTTCGATCCCGACCCACTCGCGGCGGCATCGATCGGTCAGGTCCACGCGGCGAAGCTCGACGACGGCCGCGACGTCGTGGTCAAGGTCCAGTACCCCGGTGTGGCAGAGGCCGTGCGCGCGGACCTGCGCAACGCGGAGTCCTTCGCGCCGCTCGCCCGCTTCCTGTCACCGAACCAGGAGATCGAGCCACTGCTCGACGAGCTCCGCGAACGGGTGGACGACGAGCTCGACTACGAGCACGAGGCCCAGTACCAGCGCGCGTTCGCGACGCGCTACACCGACCACCCGTTCATCCGCGTACCCGACATCATCGGCGACATGTGCCGCAACCGCGTGCTCGTGTCGGAGCGGATCGAGGGGCAGCGCTTCGATGCCTTCGTCGGCGAGGCCGGCCCGGATGACCGGCAACGCGTGGCGGAGATCATCTTCCGGTACGCGTTCGGCTCCATCGGGCGCTTCCGGCTGTTCAACGGCGATCCGCACCCGGGCAACTACATCATCCAGGAGCCCGGCACGGCCAGCGACGGTGGGGTCCGCGTCGCGTTCCTCGACTACGGGTCGGTCAAGATGTTCACGCGTGAACGGTACGAGTCGATGCGCACGATCGAGCGGTGCCTCTCCGCCGGTGACCGCGACGCTGCGCTCGCGGCGCTGCGCGATGCGGGGTTCCTGCCGCGCAACGCGGTCGTCGACGAGGAGGTGGTCTACGACTGGTTCCGCCTCTACACGCGCCCGGTGCTCGACGAGCAGCCGTTCTGCTTCACCTCCGACTACGCCGCCGAGGTCATCAGCTCGCACATGGATCCCCGGAGCAGGTACGCCGACGTGCTACGCAAGCTCAACCTGCCGTCCGACTACCTGCTGCTCAACCGCATCCAGTGGGGGCTGAACTCGGTCCTGGCCCGACTCGGCGCGTGCAACGACTGGCGCGCGATCCGTGACGAGTACGTCGACTCGGCTGCCGAGCCCGCCACCCCGCTGGGCGAGTTGGACGCCGCGTGGTGGCAGGAGCAGCAGGGCACCTACCGCGGCTAGCTGTAGATCTCCTCGATGACGTCGGCGTACTGCTCGCTGACGACGTTGCGCTTGACCTTCAGCGTCGGCGTGAGTGCTTCGCCGATCTCGAAGTCCTCCGGCAGGATCCTGAAGTCGCGGATCGACTCCGCCTTCGACACCGCCTTGTTCGCCTCGTCGATCGCGGACTGCACCTCGGCGATGACGTCCTCGTCGTCGATGAGGTCCGCGACCTCGCTGCTGGGCTTGTCGTTGGCCTCGGCCCACGCGGGCAGCGATTCGGCATCGAGGGTGATCAGCGCGGCGATGAACGGCTTGCCGTCGCCGATGACCATCGCCTGGCTGACGATGGGGTGCGCACGGATCCGGTCCTCGAGCACGGCGGGAGCCACGTTCTTCCCGCCGGCCGTGACGAGGATCTCCTTCTTGCGCCCCGTGATGCGCAGGAAGCCCTCGCCGTCCAGCGTCCCGAGGTCGCCGGTGCGGTACCACTCCCCTTCCATGGCCTCGCGGGTGGCTTCCTCGTTCTTGTAGTAGCCCTGGAAGACGTGCCCGCCCTTGAGCAGGATCTCGCCGTCATCGTCGATACGAGCCGACGCACCGGGCACCGGCCTGCCGATCGACCCGATGCGCATCGCCGAGGGGGTGTTGATCGACGCCCCGGCGGTGGTCTCGGTCAGCCCGTAGCCCTCGAGGATCGGCACGCCGATGCCGTCGAAGAAGTGGCCGAGGCGTTCCCCGAGGGCCGCACCGCCGGACACCGCCACCCTCGCGTTCCCGCCCATCGCTGCGCGCAGCTTGGAGTAGACGAGCTTGTCGAACACCCCGTGCAGGAGCTTGGTGCCGAGCTTGACCTTGCCGGCCCGGTTCTGCCGCGAGTACTCCTCCGCGACGGCGGCCGCCTTGTCGAAGATCTTGCCCTTGCCTTCGGCGTGGGCCTTCTGCTGCGCCCCGTTGAACACCTTCTCGAACACGCGTGGGACCGCGATCAGGAAGGTGGGCTTGAACATCTGCAGCTCCTCGAGCAGCTGCGGCACGCCCGTGGAGAAGCCGAGGAGCACGCTCGAACGGATGCAGGCGGTCTGGATGACCCGCGCGAAGATGTGCGCCAGGGGCAGGAACAGCAGGGTGCTCTCACCGGGCCTGAGGAACTCCGGAAGGGCGACCTCGACCTGGGTCGCGTCCCAGACGAAGTTGTAGTGCGAGATCACGCACCCCTTCGGGCGACCGGTGGTCCCCGACGTGTAGACGATCGTCGCGATGTCGGAACCGGAGACCGACGAGGCCCGCTCCCGTACGTCGTCGTCGCTGATGTCGGACCCACGCTGCTTGAGGTCCTCGAGCGCCCCGTCATCGATCACGAGCACGTGCTCGCACTGGGGAAGCTTGTCGGCGACCGCGTCGTACTCGGCCTTGAGCTCGGGGGACTCGGCGACGAGTGCGACCGCTTCCGAGTTCGAGACGATCCACTCGACCTGCTCGGCGGAGGAGGTCTCGTAGATCGGGACCGTGACACCGCCCGCCGCCCAGATCGCGAAGTCCAGCACCGTCCACTCGATCCGGGTGGCCGAGTACAGGCAGACCTTGTCGCCCTTGGTGACACCCAGGGCCATCAGCCCCTTGGCGACGGCGGCCACCTCGTCGGCGAACTGCTGGGTCGACCACTCCACGAAGCGGTCACCCACCCGATGCGCCAGCGCTGGCCGGGTCGGGTTGGAGGCTGCTGCCTCCCAGAGTGCATCGGTCAGGTTCTCGTCGTGCGAGACCTCGACCTCGCCGGGGGTGGTGTACTCACGCATCAGCGGCTCTCCCAAGAAGGTGGTCTCCCTGGAGCGTAGCGGGGCCGACCTGGCCTCACCGGGGGGCCATCCGACCCGTCCCCGGCGCCATCCGACCCCAAGTAGCCTGCACCCGACCCGGCACAGCCCGACGGGTCACCCGCCCCTGCTGCTTCTCGAGGGAAGATGAGCACCGAGAACGTCCGTGAGAACCTGACCCGCGCCGAGAGCCGGGACCGGGCCGAGGTGATCCGTGACGTCCACACGACCGTCCACCTCGACCTCACCCGCGGCGCCGAGACCTTCGCGTCGACCACCCGGCTGACCTTCCGGGTCGAACGGGATACCTCGACGTTCGTGGACCTGACCGCAGCGGAGGTCCACCACGTCGAGCTGGACGGCACGCAGCTCCCCGCCGAGGCGGTGGCGCCCACCCGGATCAGCCTCGCCGATCTTCCCGCCGGAGAGCACGAACTGCGGGTCAGCGCCACGATGCGCTACCAGCACGAGGGCAACGGGCTGCATCGGTTCGTGGATCCGGCCGACGAGCGGGTCTACCTGCACAGCCAGTTCGAGCCCTTCGACGCCCACCTGGTCTACGCCTGCTTCGACCAGCCCGACCTGCGCACGACCTTCGCGTTGACCGTCGACGCCCCGGCGACGTGGGTCGTCGTCTCCAACTCGGCCGCTGCCGAGCGACCGGGGACGGACGAGGCCGGTCGCTGGCACTTCCCAGCGACCCCGCCGATCAGCACCTACATCACCGCGGTCGTCGCGGGTCCCTACGCGCACGTCCACGACCGCTTCGTGCGCGACGACGGCTCGGCGATCCCCCTGGGCATCTACGTGCGCCGGTCGCTCGCGGACCACCTCGACGTGGACGAGATCCTGGAGGTGACCCGCCAGGGGTTCGGCTACTTCGAGGCCGCCTTCGAGCACCCCTACCCCTTCGACAAGTACGACCAACTGTTCGTTCCAGAGTTCTCCGCCGGCGCCATGGAGAACGCCGGCTGCGTGACCCTCTCGGAGCTGTACGTCTTCCGCTCGAAGGTGACCGACACGATCCGCGAACGTCGGGCCGAGACGATCCTGCACGAGATGGCGCACATGTGGTTCGGGGACCTCGTGACGATGCGCTGGTGGGACGACCTGTGGCTCAACGAGTCCTTCGCCACCTTCATGGCGGTGCTCTGCCAGGCCGAGGCGACCCGCTGGCGCCATGCCTTCGTGACGTTCCTCGATCACGACAAGACGTGGGCGAAGGTCCAGGACCAACTGCCCTCGACCCACTCGATCGCGGCCGACATGCCCGATGTCGAGTCGGTGCACCAGAACTTCGACGGCATCACCTACGCCAAGGGGGCGTCGGTCCTGCGCCAGCTCGTGGCGTGGGTCGGCCAGGAGGAGTTCCTCGCGGGGTGCCGCGTGTACTTCCGGCACCACGCGTGGGGCAACACGGAGCTGACCGACTTCCTCGCCTCGCTCGAGGAGGCGAGCGGACGCGACCTGGCCGCGTGGCGCGACGAGTGGCTGTTGACCACGGGGGTCAACACCCTAAGCGCCGGCTTCGAGGCCACCGACGACGGCACCTACGCCGCCTTCACCGTCCACCAGGAGGGCGAGCTGCCACGCTGGGCCGACCTGCCTGGCATCGCTGCGGCCGCACCCGCGCCGCGGCGTCATCGCATCGCCGCCGGCGTCTACGACCGCAGCGACGAGGGACTCGTGCGTCGCACGCGCATCGAGTTCGACCTGGCCGGTGCCACGACGGAGGTGACCAAGCTCGTCGGCGTGCCCGTCGGCGACGTGCTGCTGCTCAACGACGACGACCTCACCTACGCCAAGGTCGCGATCGACGAGGGCTCGCTCACCGCACTCACCGACGAGCTGCGCCGCTTCGTCGATCCGATGCCGCGTTCGCTGGTGTGGGGAGCCGCGTGGGACATGGTCCGCGACGGTGCGCTCCCGGCCCGGCGCTTCCTGGAGATGTTCGCGATGAACGCCGGCTCCGAACGGCTGATCGGGGTGCTGCAGCGGCTCATGCAGCGCGCGATCACCGCAGCCGAGCGCTTCGTCACACCGGATGCGCGATCCGACGCCTTCGCGCGCCTCGCGGCCCACGCACGCACGGAACTGGAGCGAGCCGAGCCGGGTAGCGATCAGCAGCTCGCGTGGGCGCGCCACTGGGCCAGCGTCGCACGGGCTCCCGGCCCCGAACCCGCCGACGTCGATCGGCTCTACCGCGGCACGCTGCGCTTCCCCGGGCTCACCGTGGACAAGGACCTGCGCTGGCACCTGGTGATCTGCCTCGCCCGCGCCGACGTGATCGGCGAGGAGGCGATCGCCACCGAGCTCGCGTCGGATGACACCGACCTCGGTCACCGGCACGCCGCGACAGCCCGGGCCGCGCGCCCGGATCCGGACGCCAAGGCGCAGGCGTGGACCCGGCTGCTCGAGGATCGCTCGCTGTCGCACACGATGTCCCGGCAGCTCTGGGGCGGGTTCGCGCTGCTCGACCAACCGGACGTGCTCGCCCCGTACGTGGGCGCCTACCTCGATGTCCTGGATCAGGTGTGGGCGGAGCGCTCGCTCGACTGGGCGATCAGCTTCTCCAACGGCATGTTCCCCCACTTCGGTGCCTCGCCGGAGCTGTTGGAGAAGGTGGACGCCCGCCTGAGCGACGACGAGCTCCCCGGCCCGTTGCGCCGGGTGCTGCTCGAGCAACGCGATGCCCTGGTCCGGATGCTCGACGCCCGAGCAACCGACGCGACCCTGGACTGACCGTGCCACCGTCCGTGCGGCCGACGCTGTACCTGTGCCGTGACGACGGCCAGGGCGATGCCGCCCTCGACACCGCCGTCGCGCGTGCGCTGGCGGAACGCGTCGGTGCCGGGGAGCTGCCCGCGACCCTGCGGCTGTCCCGACCGTCGCGTGTCGTCGCGTTCGGCCGGCAGGACGCGCGGACGCCGAGGTTCCACGAGGCCGTCGGCGGCGCCCGTGCGGCCGGCTTCGACGGGGTCCTCCGCCTGGCTGGTGGTCGGGCCGCGGTCTTCCACCCCGGCACCATCGCCTTCGCCTGGTCGCAGCCGATCGCAACGCCACGTCACGGGATCGATCAGCGGTTCCAGGCCATGGCCGAGGCGCTCACCGAGGCCTTCCGCACCTTCGGCATCGATGCCCGCATCGGCGAGCTACCCGGTGAGTACTGCGCCGGCCGCTGGTCGGTCAACGTGGCTGGCAGGCACAAGGTGGCCGGGATCGGCCAGCGCGTCTTCCCCCGGGCCGCGCACACCGGAGGGGTGGTCGTGGTGCACGACGCCAAGGCCGTCATCGACGTGCTCACGCCGGTCTACGCCGCCCTCGAGCTCGCCTGGCGACCCGAGGTGACGGGCGCGCTGGAGGATGCGGCAGCGGTCACCTGGGGCGCGGTGCGCGACGCGATCGCCGACGCCTTCGAGCGGACCCACACGTTGGTGCCCTGGGAGCTGGACGGGCCTACGCTGGCGCGCGCCGGCGCGATCGCACACGAGCACCGCCTGGAGGGATGCACGTGACGCAGGCCTACGACGAGATCCTGCAGGCCAACGCGGCGTACGTCGCTTCCGGCGAACACGTGAGCCTCGACGTCCGGCCGGCCCGTCACCTGGCCGTCGTGACCTGCATGGATGCGCGGATCGCGGCGTTCCCCGTCCTGGGGCTCCAGCTCGGCGACGCGCACGTGATCCGCAACGCCGGCGCCCGGGTGACCGACGACGTGCTGCGTTCGCTGGCGCTGTCCACCCACGTGCTGGGCGTGCAGAAGGCGCTGGTCATCGCCCACACGCGGTGCGGGCTCCACGACCCCGACGGCACGATCGACGCCAAGCTCACCGAGCTCATGGGACACCCCCCGTTCCACCAGAGCTGGGGCACCTTCACCGACCCCGAGGTCTCGGTCCGGCGGGACTGCCAGCGCCTGCTGATGTGGCCGGATCGACCCGACCGCTTCGTGGTGGCCGGATACCTGCTCGACGTCGACACCGGGCAGCTGCACCCCATCGTGCCACCCACCGAGGCCGCACCGGTCGAGGTGCCCCCGGCGTGACCTTCGACATCGATCCCTCGGCCCACACCCTCGCCGGTGACGGCGCTCCCCGCGCGATCCCCGAACGCGTCGCCACCCCCGGCCTGACCGTCGAGGTCGCGGGTGACGGCTTCGCGGGCGCGATCGTGCGCTGCAGCGACCGCGAGGTGGTACTGCGTGACCGTCGGGGACGCGAGCGCCGTTTCGGCAACACCCCCGGCACGTTCCTCGTCGACGACGTGCGGGTCAGGCTGGTACCCGAACCGACCGCGGCGCCAACCGATCAGCGTGGTGCGGACACGCCGGCCGTGACGGCGTCCGGCTCGCTGGCCGTGCCGACACGAGCGCGTGTCGCCCGTGACAGCCGGATCCTCGTGGAGGGACTGCACGACGCGGAGCTCGTCGAGCACGTGTGGGGCGCCGATCTGCGCGTCGAAGGTGTCGTGGTCGAACCCCTGCACGGCGCCGACGACCTCGCCGAGGTGGTGAGGAGCTTCTCCCCTGGGCCCGACCGGCGGCTCGGGGTGCTCCTCGACCACCTCGTCGACGGGTCCAAGGAGTCCCGGATCGCGTCCGCAGCGCGCCATCCCCACGTGCTGGTGACCGGTCACCGGTTCGTCGACATCTGGGCGGCCGTCCGTCCCGAGGTGGTCGGTCTGGAGGCGTGGCCACACATCCCGCACGGTCAGCCGTGGAAGGACGGAGCGGCCCGGGCCCTCGGGACCGACGACGTCGCCGAGGCGTGGCGTCGGATCCGCGGCAGCGTGCGATCCTGGCGCGACCTCGACACCAGCCTGATCCGCGCGGTCGAGCAGCTGATCGACTTCGTCACCGAACCAGCATCACCCGGACCGGTCAGCCGATGAAGGTCGCCCTGATCCCACGCGCGTCGGAGGCCAGCTTCCACCCCTCGCCCGGATCGGCCTCGCTGACCACCGTGTCGACGTCGGTCTCCGCGGTGGCGATCAGGAACGCTGCGAGCCGGCCCTTACACACCTTCGTGCGCGCCGCGTTGGCCGCGCGGCCATCCGGGCGGACGAAGGCGATCTCCACCACCTCGCCGCTGGCGCGGGCCCGGCGGTTCCAGACGCGCGCGTGCTCGCCGGGGAGCAGGTCCCAGACACGACGAGCTGCCACGACCTCGCCCAGGTGGTCGGCGAGACGATCGCGCCACCACGTCGCGATCCCGCCGAGCGATGGCAGGCTCGCCGCGAACTCCAGCCGGTAGGGCGGGAGAGGCTGGGTCAGCTCGACCAGCCCCGCGAGCGCCGACACGATCCGGACGTCGACCTCCAGCTGCGCAGGGTCGAGCCCGGCCAGACCGGCGTTGCCGTGGACGACGCCCGTGTAGCGCCGATGTGCGGGCAAGGTCGCTGCCTCGTCGAGGCTGCGGAGCTCCGCACGTGCGTCATCGACGTCCTTGGCCCGTACGCCGGCGATCCGGGCCAGAGCGCGATCATCGAGCCCGTCGAGGTCCGACCGCACGGCGGCCAGCACCTGCGTACGGGCCGTGCACAGCGACGTCGAGGTGGTCAGGGTCGACGGGTACGTGGGGCCGTCGCCACCCGCTGCCTTGCCCTTGGACGGTGGGAGCAGCAGGAGTGGTCGGGGGTCGGTACCGGGCGCGGTCACGACCGCAGCTCCGCGCGGACGTCGACGTCGACCGGCCGGCGCTCCCCCGGCGGCACCATCACCCGGTCACCGTGCACGACCACCTCGAGGTCGCTGGGGTTGTCGGCCGACGCGGTGAGTTCGACCCGAGACGGGGTGGCCCGGACCTCGAGCCACGCACCACGCACCTGCAGTCCGAACCCCAGGCCCTCCCAGCCATCGGGCAGCCGCGGGGACACCTCGACGTGGTCGTCACCGACGTGGACCCCTCCGAACCCGAGCACCGCGACCTGCCACGCCGCCCCGCACGCGGCGGTGTGGATCCCCCCGATGAAGGTGCCCCCGGGCATCGGATGGTGGTCGGCGAGCAGGTCCACGGTCGCGCCCTTGAGGAACAGCTCGTAGGCCTGGCGGACCCGACCGAGCCGGGCGGAGACCAGCGCGTACATCGGGGGTGACAGCGACGAGCCGTGCTGGGTGCGCGGCAGGTAGTACTCGAGGTTCGCCTCCATCACCTCGCGGGTGAAGCGCTCCGGCTGGTTGACGAACAGCTGGACGACGTCGGGCTGCTTGATGACCTGGCTGTGCACGGCCACCCCGTTCGGCCAGCCCCAGTACTCGTCGGGGTGCAGGAGCCGGTCGCGCAGCACGTCTGCGGTGGTGTCCTCGAGGTCGAAGTAGCCGGTGAACTGCTCGAGCAGCCCGGTCTCCGGATCCGGCACGATCTCCACCAGACGCTCGGCGATGTCGCGCCACAGGGCGAGCTCCTCGTCGCGCAACCCGAGGCGGTCGGTGAGCTCGGCGAGCCGCCCGGGGTCCTCCGCGGTGAGCCGGCCGTGCAGCCGCAGCGCCTCGTCGAGGGCGACGCGCGCCTGCTCGACGGTGAAGACGTTGTCGTCGACGTTCTCGTGGTACTCGTCGGGGCCCTGGAGCCGCAGCAGGTGGTAGGCACCGTCGGCCGGGCGCAGGTGCACGAAGGAGGCCAGGAACCGCGCCACCTCGAACACGATCTCCGCACCGTGGTCGGCGACGAACCCGCGGTCGCCGGTGACCCGCTCGTACCCGTCGATCACGCAGGCGATGTCGGGCGAGATGTGGATCTGCCAGTCGTTGAAGTGGTTGCGGATCGGACGGCCCGTCAGCACGTCCGTGAAGAAGAAGTCGGGGCAGAGCTCATCGCCGGTGTCCCCGCTGATCCAGGCGTAGAAGGCACCGCGGTACCCGAGCCGGGCCGCCTTGCGCCGCGCTCCGTCGAGCGTGCGGTGGCGGTACACCATGACGTTGCGCGCCACCTCGGGGACGGTGTGCACCCACATCGGCAGGTTGAACACCTCCTGGTCCCAGAAGGCCGCGCCCTGGTAGGCCTGGCAGGACAGCCCCCGCGCGCCGATCGGCAGGTGGTCGGCGTGCATCGGGGTCGCGATCACCTGGTGGTAGAGGTTGTAGCGGAGCACCGCCTGCGCGACCGGGTCGCCCTCGATCCGCACGTCGATCCGGTCCCACAGCCGCTCCCACGCCAGGGCGTGCCGGGCGAGGAGCGGGCCGTAGCGGGTCTCCACCGCCTCGCGCGCCAGGGCCAGCGACGCGGCGAGCGGCTCGTCCACGTCGTTGCCGGAGTGGACGGTCATGGCCTGCTCCACCGTGAGCCGTCCGTCGGCCCCCACCTCGACGTCCATGACCCGCATGACGCGGCGGTCGCCCTCGACGACCTCCTCCGCGTGGACCTCGCCCCCGTCGATACGCACGGCGTGAGCGACCGCGATCGGCAGCCCGCGCTCGGTGGTGGTCATGTCCATGGCCAGCGCGTCGTCGTGGACCTCCGCGCGCATCGTCGCGAAGTGGTCACCGTTGAGGCTCCACACCTGCCCGTCGATCCCGGTCGTGAAGGTCAGCCGGGTCCCCGGGGGTGCCGTGAGCCGCTGGCGCTGCACCACGAGGTGGCGCTGGTCGAGGGAGGCGAAACGCTCGTCGACCAGGCGGTCGACGGGGCCACTCGCGGGGACGTACCGCCGGCACTGCCGCCCGTAGCGCACGTCGAGGCGCCGTTCCAACAGGTCGCGGTCGGAGATCGTCTCGTCGGCGGGCACGCCGAGCGTGGTGCCGAGGTGGTCCCACCTCGCGTACAGCGCGTTGGGCACGCTGCACAGCTCGGTCCACTTGCCGTCGGCGTTGTCCCACGTGTCCGAGACGAGGCAGCCGACCGTCGCCCCGGCGTCCCACTCCGGCAACGTTCCGCGGTAGCCGAGGTAGCCGTTGCCGGTGAGGTGGCTGGTCGCGAGGTTGATGATCTGCTCGGGGTCGTGGTGGTCGTCCACGACGACCCAGCCGTCGACGAGCATGGGGCCGTGATCGAGCCGGTGCTCGTCGAGCGGGACCACCACGTCCAGGTCGATGTCGGCGGTGGTGTCGAAGCGGTGGTGTCCGTGCCCGACGCGCTCCGCCGGTCCCACCCCGACGGCGACCATCCCGGCGGCCAGGGCGGCGTCGACGCCCGACTCGGCGTCCTCCACGACGACGCACGACTCCGGCGGGAGCCCGAGCAGCTCCGCGGCCTTCAGGAACAGGTCGGGAGCCGGCTTGGCATGCTCCACGCTGTTGCCGTCGGCGACCGCGTCGAACAGCTCGGCGATCCCGAGCTTGTCCAGCACCACCGGGGCGTTCTTCGACGACGAGCCGATCGCGACCTTCATCCCCCGGCGCTTCGCGTCGATCACCAGCGACACCGCGCCAGGCAGCGTGTCCTGGGGGGTCATGTCCTCGAGGTAGCGCAGGTACAGCTGGTTCTTGCGCTCCATCATCTCCTGCAGCTCGTCCTCGGCGACCTCCCGATCCCCGAGCATCAGCAGCAGCGAGTCACGCCGCGACACCCCGCGCAGCTGCTCGTTGGCCGCACGGTCGAAGGCCAGCCCCTCGGCGTCGGCGAGCGCCTGCCAGCCGAGGTAGTGGAACTCGGCGGTATCGGTGAGCACGCCATCGAGATCGAAGATGACGCCGTACCGACCATCAGCAACCACCACGTCTGTGTCCTCGTACCTCGGCATCTCTCGACGATGACCGTACTCGTCGGAACGCTCCCCCGGCGCCGGCTGGACGGCCGTCGCTGCAGGACCGAACGAGGTGAGGCACAGTAGGTGTCGGTGACAGCCTCAGCTCCCTGTGGTTGGATCACCGACAGGAGGGTGGTCGTGGAACGTGGAGGCACCGCGACGACGGTCGCTGGGATCTACCTCGTCGTCGCGACAGCGTGGATCGTCCTCTCGACACCGCTGGTCGCCGCGCTGGAACCGTGGCTGCCCATGTCCGCGGCGACCGCCGAGCTGGTGAAGGGTCTGGGCTTCGTCGTGGTGACCGCCAGCCTGCTCTGGTTCGTCCTGCGCCGCTCCGACCAGCGCCTCTTGCGTATCGGTCACGGTTTCCGACGGCTCTCCGACGAGATGCCGGTCCCGATCTACGTGCTCGATCCCGAACGGCGCAGCTTCGACTACGTCAACCCGGCCTTCGAGGAGCTCATGTCGTCGCTGGGGGTGACCGGTCCGTCGTCTCCGGAGCAGCTCCAGGACCATGCCTACCCGGACGATCACGCGGAGCTCGACCTGCACACCAGGCTCGGACCCGACGCGCCGTCGCCGCTCCAGGTCCGCATGCCGGATGCCAACGGCCACTGGCGGTTGCTGCAGCTCCACGAGCACCGGGCCGTCGATGAGCACGATCGTCCGATCCTGCAGGGGATCATCGTCGACGTGACCGAGCACGGCCGCAGGGAGGAGGTCCTTGAGGACCGGCTCGAGCAGGAGCGTGCGACCACACGGGAGCTCGAGGATCTCCACCAGATGCAGGCTGCCTTCCTCCAGGCGGTCTCTCACGAGCTGCGGACCCCACTCACGGTGATCACGGGAGCGGCGGAGCTGCTCGAGCAGCGGCACGACGAGCTCGACGCCCCGACCCGGGAGGAACTGCGCCGTCGGCTCGTCGTCAACGCGGGCAAGCTGTCACGGTTGCTGACCGACCTGCTCGACGTGGATCGACTGACCCGCGGGGTGATCGAGCCGAACCGACGCTGGGTCGACCTCGAGGCGCTGGTCGAGAGGACCCTCGCACCGATGGATCTCGGTGGTCGTGAGCTCACGCTCCAGGCGGATGACGTCTGGGCGAACGTCGACGCGGCCCAGCTGGAGCGCGTGGTCGAGAACCTCGTGACCAACGCGGTGCGGCACACCCCGTCGGGGACAGCCATCACGATCGCGATGCAGGCCGATGACCAGAGGTCCGAGCTGACCGTCGAGGACACCGGTCCCGGTCTCCCCGACGAACGAGACCTGTTCGCCCCGTTCGCCCGCGGCGAGACGTGGGCCCCGTCCCCAGGGACCGGGATCGGGCTCACGCTCGTGCGCCACCTCGTGGAACTGCACGGAGGCGAGGTGACCGCGCAGAACCGGCGTGGCGGTGGCGCCCGGTTCCAGGTCGTGCTCCCCCATGCGACGGCCCGCGAGGCAGCAACGGCGGCGTCGGCCGACGTCAGTCCTGCAGACCGCGAGCCATGATCTCCGCGGCCAGCTCGGCGCAGGTGGGACACATCGGGTACCTCGACGGGTCCGCATCCGGCTTCCACTTCTTGCCGCACAGCGCGGTGACGGGCTTGCCCGTACGACGCGACCGCTCGAGCTCCTTGCGCCCCACGTAGTGCGCGAAGCGGTCGTGGTCGCCGTCGCCCGTACTGGGTTCGTGACGGGTGTCGGGCTCCACGACGGGTGCGGTCTTCGGGGTCACGCTGGCCATGGGCCCCACTCTACCCCGCACGATCGCCGCGCGCCCGGAGCTGACATGCTGTGCCGCAACGCCAGGTGGACGGTGTCAGGCGATGATCACCAGGCGTAGGCGACGAGCTCCGCGCAACGCAGCGGGGACCCGACGCGGTGCCGGCGCGGCGAGGATCGACCCGCTGCCTCGTTGCCCTCGTAGGCGCGGAACGCGCGACCAGCAGCACGCGCTGGGTGCTCGGCCACGACCGCTGCGGGCTCTACCTTGACCAGCCCGAGTGGTCAGCCCCGAGTGGAGGCGTCCCGACATGGTGCCCTGCGAGAACTGCGAGCGACCCTACGACCCGATCGGCACGCGCTGGAAGTGCCCGCACTGCGGGTTCAAGAACCACTGCTGCGGGTAGCGCCAGCCGTCCGTGCCTGCTTCGGACGCATCGGGAGGCGATCGCGCCAGGCACCGTCGTGTGCGTGCAGCGCAGCGGCGACGGCCGGTGCGGTCGGGATCGACCCGATCTCCCCGATCCCCTTGACCCCGTAGGGGGCGCCGGGTTGCGGGCACTCCAGCAGGATCGGCTCCACCGGCGGGATGTCCCTGGCTCGCAGGATCCCCAGGGACGACAGCGTCCGGTGCACCGGACGAGCCTCGGCATCCGTCGGGAAGTCCTCGGACAACGCGTAGCCGAGCCCCATGTGGACCGACCCCTCGATCTGACCGCGACACAGCTGCGGATTGACGGCGCGGCCGACATCGTGTGCGGCGACCACCCGCAGGATCCCGCCGTCGTCATCGAGGACGACGAGGTGGCAGGCGTAGCCGAAGGCTGAGTGGACGACCGGGTGCTCCACCCCGTCGGTGAGGGCGTCGGTCCAGTCGATCAGGTAGCTGCCCTCGTACTCGACACCGGGCTGGAGGCCGGACCCGCGGGCCGTGACGCAGGCGTCTCGGATCGCCCCCGCAGCGAGCAGCGTCCCACGTGAGCCGGTGGTCTGGCCGGAACCGAGCTCGCGCGTGGTGTCCACGAGCACGACCACCCGATCACCGGGCACATCGAGCTCCTCGGTCACCACCGCGACCGCGACCGAGTTCACGCCCTGACCCATCTCGGACCAGCCATGTCGGACCTCGACGGTGCCGTCAGCGTCCAGGCGGATCGTCGCTCGGGACAGCTCACGCGCACCGTTGCCGAGTCCGGAGTTCTTGAGGGCGAAGCCGATGCCACACGCCTGGCCGGCTGCACGGGCCTCGTCGTAGTGCGGCTTGATCGCCTCGAGCGTGGCCAGGGCGCCATGCGCACCGTCGTCCATGATCTGTCCCGGGCCCCACTCGGTCCCCGGCGTGATGGCGTTGCGCCTACGGAACTCCCAGGGGTCCAGCCCGGTGCGGTCGGCGAGGCGATCGATCATGCCCTCCATCGCGAACTGCACCTGGTTCGCGCCGAAGCCGCGGAACGCACCGGCCACCGGGTTGTTGGTCCGGACAGCGACCGCGGACACGTCGATCGCCGGGACCGCGTAGGGCCCGGACGCATGTCCTGCCGCCCGCTCGAGGACCTTGGCACCGACGGACGCGTACGCACCGGTGTCACCGACCAGCCGGGCTCGCAGCCCGGTCAGGATGCCGTCCTGATCGCAGCCGACCACGTACTCGAGTCGCATCGGGTGGCGCTTGGCGTGGAGCAGCAGGCTCTGTTCGCGGGTGAGCACGCAGGACACCGGGCGTCCGGTCAGCCACGCCGCCAGAGCGGTCTGGCCCTGGTTGCTCAGGTCCTCCTTGCCCCCGAAGGCACCCCCGCTGCTGACCAGCTCGACGGTCACCAGCTCGCGGTCGATGCCGAGCACGGAGGCGATCTGGTCCCGGTCGTCCCAGATGCCCTGCCCGCCGGAGTAGACCCTCAGGCTGCCGTCCTCGAGCGGCACCGCGAGCGTCGCCTCGGGCTCCAGGAAGGCGTGCTCGACCCGTTGGGTCTGGAACACCTCGTCGACGATGTGGGCCGACGTTGCCAGGGCGGCGTCGACGTCGCCGCGCCGGTAGCTCGATGTCGACAACACGTTGGCGTGCGTACCCCAGACGGCGGGTTCGGGGTCGTCCATCGCGGCGAGCGGATCCGTGATCGGTGGCAGGGCATGGGCGACCACCTCGATGACCTCCGCCGCCGCTCGCGCGCGCGCCGGTGTGTCCGCGACGACCATGGCGAGCACGTCACCGACGTACGAGGTGCGCCCACCCTCGGGAACGAACACCGGCCAGTCCCGCTCGAGCAGGCCGACCCGCAGGTCCCCCGGGACGTCGGCAGCCGTGAGGACGGCGACCACCCCAGGCATACGCTCCGCGCGCGCGACGTCGATCCTCTCGACCTCGGATCGGGGGTGGTCGGCCAGGCGCAGCGCTCCGTGCAGCATCCCTTCGACACGCAGGTCCCCGACGAAGGCGCGCTCGCCCAGGGTCAGCTCGGACGCCTGGTAGCGGGCACCGCTCGACCCCAGGCCCTCGATCGGTACCCGTTCGTGCGTCCGTCCAGCCGCCAGCTCCTCGATCGCGTCGAGGATGGCGACGTAGCCGGTGCACCGGCACAGGTGCGCGCCGAGGCGCGTCGCGGCCTGGTCACGGGTGAGGTGGCTGCCGTAGCGGTCGAGCATCTCCTTGGTCCGAACGAGGATCCCCGGGGTGCAGAAGCCGCACTGGACCGCTCCCGAGCCGACGAACGCGGCGGCGAACCGTCGACGTTCCTCCTCCGGGAGGCCTTCGAGGGTGACCACGCTCCTGCCCTCGACCCTGTGCAGAGGGGTGCGGCACGACAGCACGGCACGCCCGTCGACGAGGACCGTGCAGCAACCGCACTGACCCGACGGTGCGCACCCATCCTTGGGCGAGGTGATGTCGAGCTCGTCGCGCAGACCGGCGAGCAGGTGGGGATGCTCACCCACCTCGACCGGGACCCCGTTGAGCAGGAACCGTGTCATGGGTCAGCGGCCTTCCTCGCCGAGGGGCGCGGTCGATGGAGGGTCCTGGGACGGCTCTCCCGCGCCGTCCCAGGGTCGGCGGGGCCACCGTCCGAGCCCGGAACGGGTGGACGGAGGCCCCGGAGGAACGGTCTCAGGCGTCGGTGCGGATCGGCATCCCGCGTTCGGCCTTCTCCTCCTCGGTGAAGGGCTTGGTCGTGTACCGCATGATCACCATCATCGCCGCGAGGATCAGGTAACCCCACACGAACTCGGACGCAGCCTCCTGCATGAACCCGAGTTCGGGTGCGTGGATCACCCCTGCTGCGGCGAACACCGCGAGCGTGCCTGCGGCGATGGCTCCCTTGAACCACTGCCGATCGATCATGAAGACCGCGAGCGCCCCCCAGAGCATGGCGGTCATCAAGGCACCCTGCGCCAGCGGCACGACGGCGGTCGAGATCCCCTCGACGGCCTCGGCACCGAAGCGCGTGTTCGTGAAGTTGGCGAGGTAGGGGATCATGGCCAGGGCCACCGCGGGGGCATGCCGCGCGGGGACGGTGGTGAACGCATTGCCGATCATCACGATGCCGACGAACACCAGGATCGGCGCGATCACGGCCAGCGGGATGATCTGCGCGATCATGCCGATCAGTCCGAACGTCGCAGCGAGCAGGTAGACGACACCGTTGGTGATCGAGTAACCCCGGCCCGCCTTCATCTCCTTCGTTCCCACGGAGGCGATGTAGACGGTGGTTGGCAGCACGCCACCGAAGAGTCCACCGATGCAGGTGCCGACACCGTCGACGATCTGTGCCTCACGCACGTTGTAGTCGTCGCCGAGTGCTGCGACGGCCTCGACGTTGTTCATCGTCTCGAAGAAGTTGTAGATGGCGATCGGGACGATCACCGCGAGGAACGCGGTGTGTGGTCCGAACAACTCACCGAGCCCTTGGAAGCCGGCGAACGTCGGAAGGGGCGGGTACCAGCCTGCCGACTCTGCGCCATCGGCGATCGCGCTGACGTCAGCGCGCCCGAGGGCGTAGGCCAGGCCGGTGCCGACCACGATGGCGACCAGCGTCGCCGGGACCTTGCCGGGGAAGCTGACCTTCGCGACCAGTCCGATGAGCACGACGCCGAGCGCGATGCTGCCGACGATCGGCATGCCGAAGGTCTTGAAGAACAACTCTCCTGCGATGAAGGTGAACGCGACCCCCGCCAAGGCGCCGAGCATCGCGGCACGTGGGAGGTTCGCGCGGACCCACGGCCCGATGAAACTGCCGATGATCTCCAGCAGGCCACCGACGAACACGGCGGCGACCCCGATCTTCCACGCGAGTTCAGGATCACCGGTGATGGCGAGCGCGGGAGCGAGGATGCCGAAGGTGTAGACGAACTGGATCGGCGTGGAGATCCCGTACGCGAGCGCGGTGACGTCGGTGCGTCCCTCGCGCTCGGCCATCCGGCGGGCCATGTGGGCGTACCACAGGTTGCCCGCGAGCACCGCCACCGCGGCGCCCGGGATCATCCGGGTGAAGATGAGGTCGGCCGGGAATCCGATCCCAGCCATGAGGATCGCGATGAGTGCGAAGTTCGCCAGGTTGTTCTGGAACAGCGCGAAGAAACCGTCGACGTCCTCGCGCTTGAACCAGGGATAGTTGACGGTCGACCGTGTGTGCGGCTTCAGCATCACGCCGCTCCTTCCGACGTCGCAAGGCAGCCTCTAGGTGCCTCGCAGGCGAGGCACCTTCACACTCGAACGTCGCGGCGACGCCGCGCTCGACGCGGCTGCCCGAACGCCATGCGGCCCGCAGCGATGGGACACCCACAACGGTGGCATCCCGGGACGGAGGCGACCAGGGCTCTTGGTCCCATCTGACTCGGTGCCTCGGACACGTGCCCTGGACGAGAGACCTCCGATCGCCGTCTCGATCAGCGTGTCCGACCTGCACCGACCCCGGATCGCAGGATCGGTCAGCTCCGTCCCTCGAGGGTGGGTCGCCGCGCGGCCAGCTCACGCGGCCACCGACCACCTCCGCCATGGCGATCAACGCACGTGGTCCCAGGACCAGGACAGGGTGCGCGAGGAGGGACTTGAACCCTCATGACCTTCCGGTCACACGGCCCTCAACCGCGCTGGACGCGTGTCTCTGGTTGCTCACGATCGCACGATGCGCCGCTGACCTGCAGGAACACACCGGTGTCGTTCCACGCTGTGACCTCGATCGACCCCGGTGTCGCGCGTTCCGGGTCCACGATGGGTCCAACAGCGAGGGCCTCCCCACCCGGCCGTGGGACGTGTGCCCGCGTGGCCGTGCCCGCGTCACGTACGCTCGCCGTGGAGACGCCCTTGGAGGACCCTGGTGGAGCAGACGTTCAGCGCGCGGCGCCGCCCCTTCGCGGTCCCGGCGTCGGTCGATGACCTCGACGGTCCGAGCGTCTCGGGGCTCATCGTCCTGCCCCAGCACCTGGACTGGTCGAGCCGGCGGTCCTACGACCTCGACGATCCCCGCGATCGGCGCCGGGTCTACGAGATCGTGCTGCGCGAGGGCACGCTCGAGGACCTGCGCCGCTATGTCGATGCCGACGAGCTCGTGGCGGTCTTCGACGAGCTGTTCCTGCCAGAGGACATCCGTGCTGGATGGCGGCAGCTGATCGCCGAGCCCGGCGGCGAGACCGTGCAGCTCGACCTCTCCCACGACGCTCGCCACGGCCCGTCC